>DAIOGQ010000179.1:0-8208 GCA_036745175.1 Kineosporiaceae bacterium | reverse complement strand
GGGGGACCGGCTCGTCCCTGCTGACACCATGGACGCGCCCGCGCGACCCCGCGCGACCACGCGCGGGCGACGCACCGGGCGGGCCACCCTGGCGTCCCGGGTCCGGCGAGATGGGGAGTGATGCAGGGATCGCTGCTCGTCGCGGGCATGTCGTCGGACGCCGGCAAGTCCGTGCTGGCGGCGGGCCTCTGCCGGTGGCTGCACCGTCGGGGCGTGCGGGTGGCGCCCTACAACGACCTGCGGTCGCGCTTCGACGTCGTCGTCTGCGAGGGTGCGGGCAGCCCTGCCGAGATCAACCTGCGCGCGACGGACCTGTCGAACATGGGCCTGGCCGACGCCCGCGACATCCCCGTGGTGGTCGTCGCCGACATCGACCGTGGCGGCGTCTTCGCGGGCCTGTTCGGGACGCTCGCACTGCTCTCGGCGCGTGACCAGTCGCTCGTCGGACGCCGGGCCGCCGCTCGGCAGGGACCGGCTGCGCGTCGCCGCCGTCCGGCTGCCCCGCACGAGCAACGCGACGGACGTCGACTCGCTCGCGTGCGAGCCGGGCGTCGGCGTGCGGTGGACGACCTCGCCCGCGGACGTCGCCGACGCCGACCTCGTCGTGCTGCCGGGCACCCGCGCCACGGTCGCGGACCTGGACTGGTTGCGCCGCACCGGGATCGCGGACGCGGTCGTCGCCCGGGCCGCAGCGGGCCGGCCGCTGCTCGGGATCTGCGGCGGCTACCAGATGCTCGCCGACCGGATCGAGGACGACGTCGAGTCCGGGGCCGGCGCGGTCGCCGGGCTGGGCCTGCTGCCGGTCCTCGTCGTGTTCGCCGCCGAGAGGCAGGTCGGACGCCCGGCCGGCAGCGCGTACGGCGAGCCCGTCACGACCGCGTACGAGATCCACCACGGCGTCGCGGTCCGTGGCCCGCGGCGGCGACACCGGGGTCGAGCCGTTCCTCGACGGGTACCGCCGCGGCGCCGTCTGGGGCACGACGTGGCACGGCGCGTGGGAGCGCGACGGCTTCCGCCGGGCGTTCCTCGCCGACGTCGCTGGCGCGCTCCGGCGTGGTCTTCGGCTGGGTCTTCGCGAGCCACATGGTCGGCGCCGCGGTCGCGGCCGCGTTCGCCGGTGCGGTCCGGGAGGCGACCGGTACGTACTCGCCGGCCTGGTGGACCGCAGGCGGGCTCTGCCTCGTCGCTGCCGTCGCGTGCCTCGCGGTGCGTCAGGAGCCCGCGCGGGACGCGGTCGGCTGACACCACCCCGAGCAAGATCACCGCGACACAGCGGATCTGCCCGATCTTTCGGGTCGATACGCTGCCTCACGGTGATCTTGGGCGGCTGACATCCGTCCAGGCCTGACCCGTCCACAGGTCGCGACGACGCACCACCGTCCACAGGTCGTCGCCGGCGGCGAGAGCCGACCCGGCTCGTCGCGCAGGCTGCCCCGGCATGGGTGCTCGACGACGGTTCCCGCCCGACGCCGTCCCCGCCGTGGCGGGCCGTCAGGCGGGGGTGTTCACGGCGGCGCAGGCGTTGGTCGAAGGGTGGACGCCGCGGACGGTCCGGCGACGACGTGAGACCGGCGCGTGGCACGTCGTGGCCGGCCGCGGGCTCACGGCGGTGACCGGCGCCCCCGGTGCCCACGCGCTCGCGTGGGCGGCGTCGCTCACCTGGCCCGACGCCGTCGTCGCCGGACCGACGGCGGCCGCGGTGTGGGGCATGCCCGTCCCGGCGGTCGGGACGGCCCACGTCGTCGCGCCCCGGGGTCGCGCGGCGCACGGGGTGAGCGCGCACGCCGTCCCGCTCGCGGCGACGGACGTCGAGGTCCTCGACGACGGGCTGCCTGTCACCGCGCCGCGGCGGACGACGCTCGACTGCCTCGCCTGGCTCGACCTGCCGGCGGCGCTCGACCTCTACGCCTGGGCCACGAGCCGCGGGCGGCTCTCGCGGTCCGACCTCGCGGCAGCGGCCCGGGCCCGATGCGGACGACCGGGGACCCCGCAGCTGCTCACGCTGCTGCGGGCCACCCGCACCGGGTCGGTGAGCGCCGCCGAGCACCGTTTCCACGGCCTGCTCGTCCGGGCCGGGATCCGCGGCTGGCGAGCCAACGCGCAGGTGCACGACGCGTACGGGCTCGTCGGGGTCGTCGACGTCCTCTTCGTGCGGGCGCGGCTCGTCGTCGAGATCGACGGCGAACGGGCGCACTCCGGCCGCGAGGCCTTCCGCCGCGACCGCCGCCGGCAGAACAGGCTCGTCGGCGCGGGGTGGACCGTGCTGCGCTTCACGTGGTGGGACCTCGTCGAGCGCCCGGACGACGTCGTCGCCCAGGTCCGCGCCGCCCTCGCCCGCCGTCCATGATCACCGCTAGGCAGAGGGAGTGCCCGAAGTATCGGGCCCTCCCTCTGCCCTACGGTGATCATGGGGCTGTGCGAGACCCCTGCTCGGCGAGGTCGGCGAGGATCTGCTGGCTGGCGAGCTTGCCCGGCGCGCCCATGACGCAGCCACCCGGGTGGGTGCCGGAGCCGCACTGGTAGTAGCCGTCGATCGGGGTGCGGTACTGGCTCCAGCCGGGGGCGGGGCGGAAGAAGTACATCTGCGGCGCGAAGAACTCGCCCGCGAAGATGTTCCCCTCGGTGAGGCCCACGACGCGCTCGATGTCGAGCGGCGTGACGACCTCGCGGTGGACGACGAGGTCCCCGAACCCGGGGAAGAACGCCTCGAGCGTCGCCTGGACCGTGTCGCCGAACCGCTGCCGCTCGGTGTGCCAGTCGCTGCCCTTGAGGTGGTAGGGCGCGTACTGGACGAAGCACGACATGACGTGCTTCCCGGGGGGTGCCATGTCGGGGTCGACGAGGGACTGGATCGCGCAGTCGAGGTAGGGGCGCTTGCTGTACCAGCCGTACTTCGCGTCGTCGAACGCCCGCTCGAGGTACTCCATCGTGGGCCCGATGTTCGTGAAGCCGCGGTACTGGTCGGTCCGGTCACCGAGCGCGGGGTAGCGCGGGACGCCGTCGAGGGCGAAGTTCACCTTCGCCGACGTGCCCTGGAACCGCATCCGGTTGATGTTCTCCACCAGGTCAGAGGGCAGCTCCCGCGGCTCGACGATCTGGGTGAAGGTGCGCCGCGGGTCGAGCGCGCTGACGACGGTCCGGGCGCTCAGCTCGGTACCGTCGGCCAGCGCGACGCCGACCGCGCGGCCGCCGGAGACGATGACCTGGTCGACCTCGGCGTCGAGCAGGATCTCCGCGCCGAACGCCTGTGCCGCCCTGGCGAGCACCTGGGTGAAGCCGCCGTTGCCGCCCTTGTGGAACGCCCACGCACCGAAGTGCCCGTCGTGCTCGCCCATCGAGTGGTACAGCAGGACGAGCCCCGAGCCCTGCGACATCGGGCCCACCTGGGTGCCGATGATCCCGGACGACGCGAGGTAGCCCTTGAGGATGTCGCTCTCGAAGTAGTCGTCGAGGAAGTCCGCGGCGCTGCCGGTGAGCAGCCGGACCGCGTCGTGCAGCACCTTCTGCGGTGCCGAGCCGAGGTGGGACACCAGCCAGGCGGTGTCGGCGAGGTCCTGCTCGGACTTGCCGAAGACGTTCGGCGGCACCCGGTCGAAGAGCGGCTTGACGAGCTGGCAGACCCGCTCCATGTCGTGCTCGTAGCGGTCCATCGCGTCGGCGTCGTGCGGGGAGTGCCGCATGATCTCGACGATGTTCTCGTCCCGGTCCGGGCCGAGCAGCAGGTAGTCGCCGTTCTCCATGGGCGCGAACGAGCTCGGCATGAGGATCGGCAGGAAGCCGTGCTCGACGAGGTCGAGCTCGTGGATGATGTCCGGCCGCAGCAGGCTGAGCGCGTAGGAGAACGTCGTGAAGTGGAAGCCGGGCACCAGCTCCTCGGTGATCGCGGCGCCGCCGACGAGGTGGCGCCGCTCGAGGATGAGGGTCCTGAGCCCGGCCTTCGCGAGGTAGGCGCCGTTGACGAGCCCGTTGTGGCCGCCGCCGACGACGATGGCGTCGTAGGTCCTGCTCGAGGTCGTCATCTCGTCACGCCGTCTTTCGCTCGGGGTTGAACAGCGGGAGCTTGGCCACCTGAGCGGCGACCGTCTTGTACTCGTGGTTGAGCGTGAGCTCGAGGTTCACCGTGGTGCCGACGGCGGACGACGACGGCTGCACGCGGGCGATGGCGATGTGCCGCTGGAGGGCGGGGGAGTACATCAGGCTCGTCGCGTAGCCGACCCGCACGCCGTCCGCTGCGTAGAGCATCGACTCGTAGTCGAGCGGGGTCTCGTCCTTGGGCGGGATGAGCCCGGCCTCGACGTGCACCCGGTCGTAGTCCTGCCAGTCGACGACGAGCCCGACGGTCGCCCACCGCGAGGTGCCGCCCGCCAGCTCGCGGCGGATCGCGTTGCGCCCGATGAACGGCCGGCCGTCCGCCCCGACGTCCTTGAGCATCCACCGCAGGCCGAGCTCGACCGGCGTCACCCGGTCGTGGTCGGTGTAGGCGTACCGGCTGGAGGAGAACTCGACGCCGATGAGCACGAGTCCCGCCTCGATCCGCGCCATGAGCAGCGCCTGCTCGCCGAACGGCCGCATCCCGTACGGGGTGCCGGTCTCGACGACGGCGTCGAGCACCGGCAGGGCGTCGGCCGACGGGACGAAGATCTCGAAGCCGAGGTCGCCGGTGTACCCGGTGCGCGAGATCGTCACCGGGACGGCGCCGATCTTCGCCTGGCAGAGCCCGAAGAACGGCAGCGACGTCACCTCGGGCGCCAGCCGGGCGAGGATCTCGCGCGACCGGGGGCCCTGGACGGCGAGGACGCCGAAGTCGGCCGACGCCTCCTCGATGCGGACGTCGAGCCGCCCGACGAGGTCGGACAGGTAGCCGAGGTTCGGCTCGGCAGCAGTGAGGAGGAACTCGGTCTCCGAGTGCCGGAACAGCACGCCGTCCTCGAGCACGTAGCCCGCGTCGTCGCACCACACCGTGTACTGCGCCCGGCCGGGACGGCAGGCGCGGACGTCGCGGGCCATCACGCCGGCGAGGAACCGCTCGGCGTCCTTGCCCCGGACCCAGTACTTGTACAGCGGCGAGGAGTCGAAGAACCCGGCGCTGTTGCGGATGCCGAAGTACTCGTGCTTGGCCGACATGTCGTACTTGACGGCCGACAGGTAGCCGGACCAGTGCCCCCAGAGCCCGGTCGTGTTGAGCTCCGCCAGCCGTGGGTGGAAGGGCGTCGTCTTCACCATCGCAGGCCTCCGAGTCGACCGGGTCCGCCGGGTCAGGTCACCCTAGGCGCCTGTTGGACACGTGCGCAACAGCCTCTAGCCTGGGCCTCGTGACCCGGATGACCCCGCAGCTGCGGCGCGACGCGATCGTGGACGCCACGGTCGCCGTCATGCTCCGCAAGGGGATGGCCGCGACGACGGTCCGCGACGTCGCCGATCGGATGGGCACGTCGAGCGGCCTCGTCCACCACTACTTCGCCTCCATGGACGACCTGCTGTCGGCCGCCTTCGACCGCGCGGCGGGGCAGGACCTGGACGGGACCGCGGCCGCGATGGCCGACGGCGAGGGCGCCGTCGGGCGCCTGCGCATCTTCTTCGGCGCCTACACCCGGGCCGACCAGGACTGGGCGTTCCAGCTGTGGCTCGACGCGTGGGCCGAGGCCGCCCGCAGGCCTGCCCTGCAGGCGACCTCCCAGCGGATCAACATCGCCTGGCAGCAGCTGCTCGCGCGCACGATCCGGGACGGCGTCGCGACCGCCGAGGTCACCTGTGCCGACCCGGACGCCGCCGCCTGGCGGATCCTCTCCCTCCTCGACGGCCTCGCCCTCCAGGCCGTCGCGCACCGGGCCGCCATCGCGCGGTCGCTCGTCGTCGCCTGGTCGGCGGCGCACGCCGAGACCGAGCTCGGGCTGCCGCCAGGCACGCTCACGCAGGCGTCCGGCAGACCTGTGGACGGCGCCCGCACCCACCGGTGACCGTCGCGTAGGGTCGCCACCGTCGCAACCCACGGGAGGGGAGCCTCGGTGCTGCACGTGCACCGGTCGGAGCGGGCGGACGCACTCGTCGCGCCGCTCGCGGCCGTGCTGGCGGACCCGCCGGACGACCCGTTCACGCCGGACGTCGTCGCCGTCCCGACGAAGGGCGTCGAGCGCTGGCTCGCGCAGCGCCTGTCGCACCTGCTCGGTGCCGGGCCGGAAGGCCGGGCGGGGGTCTGCGCGAACGTCTCGTTCGCCTCGCCCGGACGGCTCGTCGCCTCGGTGCTGTCGGGCGTCGTCGGCGTCGAGCCGGACGCCGACCCCTGGGCCCCGGACCGCCTCGTCTGGGCGGTGCTCGACGTCGTGGACGCGTGCGCGGACGAGCCGTGGTGCGCAGTGCTCGGACGCTACGTCGGCGCCGCCGGCGACGAACGGCGGCAGGGCCGGCGGTTCGCCGTCGCACGGCACGTCGCCGCCCTGTTCACCAGCTACGGCGTCCAGCGACCGGGCCTCGTGACGGCCTGGGCGTCGCGTCCGGACGACGGGGGCCCGGACGACGACGGGACCGGGCAGCCGGTCCCGGCCGACCTCTCCTGGCAGCCCGAGCTGTGGCGCCGGGTCCGCGAACGGCTCGGGACGGCGAGCCCGGCCGAACGGCTCGACGACGCGGTCGCCGCGATCGCCGACGGCCGGGTCCGGCTCGACCTGCCCGGACGGCTGTCCGTGTTCGGACCGACCCGGCTGCCGACCGACCAGCTCCGGGTCCTGCACGCGATCGCGCGGACGCGCGACGTCCACCTGTGGCTCGTCCACCCGTCGCCGGCCCTCTGGGACACGGTCGCAGCGCACCCGCCCGGGCCCCGTCGGCGGCGGGAGCGAACGACGGCCGCGACGCACCCGCTGCTCGCGTCGATGGCCCGCGACGTCGTCGAGCTCCAGGTCCGGCTCGCGGCGCTCGCCGGCGACGGCGACGCCGTCGTCGACGTCCACCATCGCGCGCCCGAGCCGCCGGCGACGCTGCTCGGCGCGCTCCGGCGGACGTTGCGCGACGACGCCGGCGGCACCGCACCGGACGGTGGGCCGAGGACGCCGCACCAGCTCGACCCGGCCGACCGCAGTGTCGAGGTGCACGCCTGCCACGGCCGGGCCCGGCAGGTCGAGGTGCTCCGCGAGCTGCTCGTCGGGTTCTTCGCGGCCGACCCCACGCTCGAGCCGCGCGAGGTCCTCGTCATGTGCCCGGACGTCGAGGTGGTCGCTCCGCTCGTCGCCGCCACCTTCGGGGTGGCCGTCGACGGCGAGGAACCGGGCGCCGTGCACCCCGGGCAGACGCTCCGCGTCCGGCTCGCCGACCGGTCGCTGCGGCAGACCAACCCCCAGCTCGCGCTCGTCGGCACGCTGCTCGACCTCGCCGACGGCCGGGTCACCGCCTCCGAGGTGCTCGACCTCGCCGCGAGCCCGCCCGTCCGCCGCCGATTCGGGTTCGACCCCGGCGACCTCGAGCGGCTGCGCCGGTGGGCCGCCGCGGCCGGCGCCCACTGGGGCGAGGACCTGTCGCGCCGGGCGCGGTTCGGGCTGCCGACGCTGCGCCAGGGCACCTGGGACGCCGCGCTCGACCGGATCCTGCTCGGTGCCGCGATGGCCGAGGAGGACCACCGCTTCGTCGGCCCCGCCCTGCCCCTCGACGACGTCGACAGCACCGACATCGACCTCGCCGGCCGGTTCGCCGAGCTGCTCGACCGGCTCGGCGACGTCCTGCGCCGGCTCGACGGTCACGGACCCGTCGCCGGCTGGGTCGACGTCCTCGACGACGCCCTCGACCTGCTCGCCGACGCGCCGCACGAGGAGGCCTGGCAGGGGGTCCAGGCCCGGCAGGTGCTCACCGACGTCCGCTCCGCCGCCGGCGGGCACGACGACCTGCCGCTGCGGCTGCCCGATGTCCGGGCGTTGCTCGCCGACCGGCTCGCCGGCCGCCCCACCCGGGCCGGGTTCCGCACCGGCGCCCTCACCGTGTGCTCGCTCGAGCCGATGCGTGCGATCCCGCACCGGGTCGTGTGCCTGCTCGGGCTCGACGACGGCGTGTTCCCGCGCCGCGGGTCCGGCGACGGCGACGACGTGCTCCTGCGCGACCCGTGCATCGGCGAGCGCGACCGCCGCAGCGAGGACCGGCAGCTCTTCCTCGACGCCGTCGCGGCGGCGGGGGAGCACCTCGTCGTCCTGCACAGCGGCGCCGACGAGCGGACGGGCGCCCTCC
>DAIOGQ010000178.1:0-8245 GCA_036745175.1 Kineosporiaceae bacterium | reverse complement strand
CAGCCGGCGTCGATCGCGGCGAAGACGTACTTCGGCTGGAAGTGGATGTCCGCGATGACCGGGATCTGCGACTTCCTGGCGATGACGGGGAGCGCGTCGGCGTCGTCCTGGCTGGGGCAGGCGACCCGGACGATGTCGCACCCGGACGCCGTGAGCTCGGCGATCTGCTGGAGCGTCGCGTCGATGTCGGTGGTCGGGGTCGTCGTCATCGACTGCACCGACACGGGCGCGTCACCACCGACGAGGACCTTGCCGACCCGGATCTGCCGGGACTTCCTGCGCGGGCTGAGCACGGGCGGCGGAAGAGCGGGCAGACCGAGGTTGACGGACATGACAGACAGGTGCCTCTCGCGATCGACTCCGGCCGCCCGCATGTCGGGCGGCGCACGCACGGCCAGTATCTCCCGCCGGTCTCGCCGGCACCCGGCGAGCGCGGAACCTCAGCCGCTGAGCCGGACCGGGTTGACGATGTCGGCGTAGATGAGCAGCGCCGACATGACGAGCAGCAGCGACGCGACCGCGTACGTGAGCGGCAGGAGCTTGGCGATGTCGACCGGGCCCGGGTCGGGACGGTTGAGGAGCCTGGCGACCGTGCGGCGCAGGCCTTCCCAGAGCGCGCCGGCCACGTGCCCGCCGTCGAGCGGCAGCAGCGGCACGAGGTTGAAGACGAAGAGCGCGAGGTTGATCGAGGCGACGAGCCCGATCCAGCCGGCGACCTTGTCGGCGAGCGAGATCGGGTTGTCGGCGGTGCCGTGCGCGCTGCCGATCTCGGAGGCGATCCGGCCGACGCCGACCACGCTGATCGGACCGTTCGGGTCGCGCTTGCCCTGGCCGGTCGCGGCCTTGACGACGCCGACCATCTTCTGCGGCACGCGGACGACGACGGAGGCGGTCTGCTCGAGGAACTGGCCGATCTGGCCGGGCACCTGCAGCAGCGGCAGAGGCTCGCGGACGACGGTCGGCGTCACGCCGAGGAAGCCGACGGGGACCAGGACGAGCGCGCCCTGGTCGTCGAGGACCTGGTTGCCCCACTTGTCGAGCTTGGGGCGGTTGTCCTGCACCAGGGTCACGGTGAGCGGGACCCGGGCGCCGTCCCGCTCGACGACGAGCGGCACGGTCGCGTTCGGGTTGGTGCGGATGAGCGTCTGGAGCGTCGACCAGGCGGTGATCTCCCGTCCGGCGAAGGAGACGATCCGGTCGCCGGGCAGGATGCCCGCCGCGTTCGCCGGGGTCTTGGGGAAGCCCGTGCACGACGTCGGCGGCGTCGTGCTCGTCGCCGACACCGGGACGACGCACGCGGAGACCTCGTCGACGACGGTCTTGCGCTGGTCGATCCCCCACACCGTGAGCAGCAGGGTGAACAGCACGACGGCGATGACGAGGTTCATCACGGGTCCGCCGAGCATGATGACGATCCGCCGCGGGACCGAGCGCTGGTAGAACAGCCGGTCGGCGTCCTCGGGCCCGATCTCACGCTGGGCGTCGCGCCGAGCCTGGTCGACGAGCAGGCCGAGGCGGCCCGTCGAGTCCTCGCGCGCGGGCTCGCCGGGCTTGGGCGGGAACATGCCGAGCATCCGCACGTAGCCACCCAGCGGCACGGCCTTGACGCCGTACTCGGTCTCGCCACGGCGCCGCGACCAGACGGTCGGACCGAAGCCGATCATGTACTGCGTGCACCTGACCCCGAACCGCTTGGCGGGCACGAGGTGCCCCACCTCGTGGAGCGCGATCGACGCCGCGATGCCGACGGCGATCACGAGGACGCCGAGCACCCCCAGCAGAGCGGCTTCCACTAGCGGCCCACCTCTCCGCCGCCCGGCACGCTCGCGACGGACAGCACCTCCCGCGCGCGGTCCCGCGCCCAGGCGTCGGCAGCGAGGACGTCGTCGACCCCGAGGGGCCCGGTCGTGCCGTCGTGGTCGTCGACGACCCGTGCGATGGTGTCGACGATCTCGACGAAGCCGATCCGGCCCGCCAGGAAGGCGTCGACGCAGACCTCGTTCGCCGCGTTGTACACAGCAGGATACGTCCCGCCCGCGCCGCCGACCCGGCGCGCGAGACTGACGGCCGGGAACGCGTCGTCGTCGAGCGGCTCGAACGTCCAGGCCGAGGCCGTCGTCCAGTCGCACCCGGGTGCCGCGCCCTTGACCCGTTCGGGCCAGCCGAGCGCAAGGGCGATCGGCAGTCGCATGTCGGGCGGCGAGCACTGGGCGATCGTCGAGCCGTCGGTGAACTCGACCATCGAGTGGACGACGGACTGCGGGTGGACGACGACGTCGATCGCCTCGAGGGGGATGCCGAACAGCAGGTGGGCCTCGATGATCTCGAGGCCCTTGTTGACGAGCGTCGCCGAGTTCGTCGTGACGACCGGTCCCATCGCCCAGGTCGGGTGCGCCAGCGCCTGCGCCGGGGTGACGTCGAGCAGGTCGGCCCGGCGGCGGCCCCGGAACGGGCCGCCGCTCGCGGTGAGGACGAGGCGGCGCACCTCGTCGGCCCGACCGGCCCGCAGGCACTGGGCGATCGCGCTGTGCTCGGAGTCGACGGGGACGATCTGGCCGGGCCTGGCCGCCGCGACGACGAGCGGTCCGCCGACGATGAGCGACTCCTTGTTCGCCAGGGCGAGCGTGCTGCCCGCCCGCAGTGCCGCGAGCGTCGGTCGCAGCCCGATCGCCCCGGTCATCCCGTTGAGCACGACGTCAGCGCCCGACGCCGCGAGCCGCGCCACGGCGTCCGGCCCGGAGAGCACCTCGACCCGCTCTGCGCCGCGGTCGGCGAGCGCGCACCGCAACGGTTCGGCCGCCTCCGGACGAGCGACGGCCACGGTCCGGACGGCGAGTGCCGCGGCCTGGTCGGCGAGCGCGTCGACCCGGGTCCCCTCGGCGGCGAGCCCGCTGACCCGCCAGCGGCCCGGGCGGTCCAGCACCACCTCGACCGCCTGGCGACCGATGGAGCCGGTGGATCCGAGGACGACGACCTCACGCACGTTCGGCACGTCCGCGATTGTCACAGACGTGCGTCTGCTGCGTTCGGGCGGTGTCCTCGTCGTCCGTACCCTCGGTCCGATAACGTAGAGCAAGGGAGTACAACTGCGAGTAGTTGACGGTGAGGCGCGGCCGAAGAACCGGGAGCGGCATGGGAGTCGGGAGGGCGCTGCGGCGGCACAGCACCGCGCCACGGGTGCCGCGCGCCGGCCTGGCGGGCGCGCTCGTGCTGCCCGTCGTGCTCGCTGTGGCCGTCGCCGTACCGTCGCGTGCCGACGTCCCGGCCGGCGGGCGGGTCTCCGGCGCACCGGAGCGTGTCCTGCGGGACGCGCGCCAGGTCGCCGTCGGGGTGGTCAGCGCGCAGGCGACGACGGTGGCCCGGCAGCGGGCCGGCCGGGCGTACTGGACCCGGTCGCGGATGCTCGCGGCACGCCCGGTCGGGCTCCGGGTCGGGGCCGACGGCCGCACCGTCGCCGTGGCGGAGCAGGCGTCCGGCCGGCACGCGCGCGGCACCGCGCCGACGTCGGTCGTCCGGCGGCTGTCCCCCGCCCGCGCCCCCGTCGTGACGGGCGCGGCGTGGCCGTTGCCCGCGTCGCCCGTGGTGCGCACGACGGGCAAGGTCTTCTTCACGATGAACGGCTGGGACTACGTCTGCTCGGGCAGCGCGGTGTCCTCCCCCGACGCCTCGACGGTGCTCACGGCCGGGCACTGCGTCAACGAGGGCGGCGACGGTGTCACGCCCGGTGCGTACGCGACCCACCTCGTCTTCGTACCGGGTTACCGGGACGGCACCGCGCCGTACGGCACGTTCGCCGCGACGCACCTGGTGACGACGTCCGGCTGGCGGACCGGCGGCGACTTCGACGTCGACGTCGCGTTCGCCAACGTGGGGCACGACGGCGCGGGCCGGACGCTCACCCAGGCCGTCGGCGGCCAGCCGATCGCCTTCCACCGGCCGCGCGGCGGCGCCGTCACGGTCCTCGGCTACCCGGCGGCCGCGCCCTACACCGGCGAGCGGCTCACGTACTGCGCGGGGCCGCTGCGGCAGGACTCGATCGGGCTCGGCCCGGACCAGGGCCTGCGCTGCGACCTGACGCCGGGCTCGAGCGGCGGCCCGTGGCTGGCGGACTTCGATCCGGTCCTCGGCGCCGGCAGCCTCGTCTCGGTCACGAGCTTCAGCTACACCCAGCACCCCGGCATCCTGTGGGGCCCCTACCTCGGCGCGACGGCGCAGTCGCTGTACACCGCCGTGGCCGGCACGACGTCGGCCTGAGGACCGCCGGGCCCCCCGCGGCCCGGGTCGTCACAGCGCGATGCCGACGTACTTGACGTCCAGGTACTCCTCGATGCCTTCGGCGCCGCCCTCCCGGCCGAAGCCGGACTGCTTGACGCCGCCGAACGGCGCGGCCGGGTTGGACACGATGCCCTGGTTGATGCCGACCATGCCGGTGTGCAGGCCCTCGGCCACCCGGAGCGCACGGCTCAGGTCGCGGCTGTAGAAGTACGCGACGAGCCCGAACTCGGTGTCGTTGGCCAGTCGGACGGCCTCGTCGTCGGCCGCGAACGTCGTGACCGGCGCGACCGGGCCGAAGATCTCCTCGGCGAGCAGCCGGGTGTCGGGAGCGACGTTCGCGAGCACCGTCGGGGCGAAGAAGTAGCCGCGGTCGCCGACGGTGCCGCCACCGGTGAGCACTGTGGCGCCCCGGTCGACGGCGTCCTGGACGAGCTCACCGACCTTGCGCTGCGAGGGCAGGTCGACGAGCGGGCCGACGTCGACGCCGTCCTGGGTGCCGCGCCCGACGGTCAGCGCACCCATCCGCCGGGCGAGCTTGCGGGAGAACTCGTCGGCCACCGACTCGTGGACGATGAACCGGTTCGCGGCGGTGCACGCCTCGCCCATGTTGCGCATCTTGGCGAGCATCGCGCCGTCGACCGCTGCGTCGACGTCCGCGTCGCCGAAGACGAGGAACGGCGCGTTGCCGCCCAGCTCCATCGAGATCCGCAGGAGCTGGTCGGCGGACTGCGCGACGAGCTTCTTGCCGACCTCGGTCGAGCCGGTGAAGGACAGCTTGCGCAGCCGCGGGTCGTTGATGAGCTCGGCCATGACGGCGCCGGTCTTCGACGTCGTGACGACGTTGAGCACACCGTCCGGCAGACCGGCCTCCTTCATGATCCCGGCCAGCGCCAGCATCGACAGGGGCGTCTGGGTGGCCGGCTTGACGACCATCGTGCAGCCGGCGGCGACAGCCGGACCGATCTTGCGCGTACCCATCGCCATCGGGAAGTTCCAGGGCGTGATGAACAGGCACGGGCCGACGGGCTGCTTCATCGTCAGCAGCCGGGTCGCGCCGTTGGGCGCCACCGACCACCGGCCGGCGATCCGGACGGCCTCCTCGGAGAACCAGCGGAAGAACTCGGCGGCGTAGGCGATCTCCCCGCGCGACTCCTTGAGCGTCTTGCCCATCTCCAGGGTCATGAGGAGCGCGAGGTCCTCGGCGCGCGCGGTGATGAGCTCGAAGGCCCGGCGCAGGATCTCGCCGCGGTCGCGCGGCGGTGTCGCGGCCCACTGCTCGCTGACCGCGACCGCTGCGGCGAGGGCGTCCTTCGCGTCGTCGACGGTCCCGTCCGCGATCTGGGCGATGACCTCCTGCGTCGACGGGTCGTCGACGGGGATCGTCCCGGCGGCACCCGGGCGCCACTGCCCGCCGATGAACAGGCCGGTCTGGACCCCACCGAGCACCGCGCTCTCGCGGCTCGTCAGACCCGTCGTCGTGCTCATCTGGGATGTCCTCCTCATCGACCTGACGACCGGTGCGGACCGGCGCGCCGGACGCGGTCCGCGCCCGCGGCCATGCTGTCACCCCGGCGACAGGGCGCGACTCGCCGTGACGGCGACTCGCCGACGCCGACCTCGCCCGCCGGGCGGGGCGGACGACGATCCGGCGATCCGTCAGCGACACCCCCGGTCACCTGCGATCCTGTCGGGGTGGCGCAGGCCGGTCGCGAGACGGGAGCGGCGCCGGCCCGGCGTCCGGCGGACCCGCCGAGGTCCGGTGACCGGCGCCGCCGCGAGCGGCGCCGGCGCGACGAGCGGCTCGTCGCGGTCTCCGCGATCCTCGCCGCCGGCGGTCCGAGCATCCAGTTCCAGCCCCTGATGTCGCTGACCCGGCTCGAGGTCGCGGGCTACGAGGCGCTCGCGCGCTTCCCTCCGCCGGCCGCCGGCGAACGCCGTCGCACGGCACGGCCCGGCGGCACCGAGGAGTGGCTCGCCGTCGGCCGCGACGTCGGCCTCGGTCCGCAGGTCGAGGCCGCCGCGCTGGCCCGGGCCGTGACCCTCGGTGCCGACCGGCCGGCCGGAACCGTGCTCGCGGTGAACCTGTCGCCCAGCTCGCTCGACACCCCGGACGTCGCGGCGGCGCTGCCCGACGACCTCACCGGCCTGGAGATCGAGCTCACCGAGAACGAGGCGGTCGGCGACCCGCCCATGCTGCGCCGCACGGTCGACGCGCTGCGGGAGCGGGGCGCCCTGATCGCGGTCGACGACGTCGGCGCCGGGTACGCGGGACTGCGGCGGGTCATGGACCTCGCGCCCGACACCGTCAAGCTGGACCGGCACCTCGTCGACGGCGTCGCGACGAACGGCGCGACCGCCGCGCTCGTGCGCGCCGTCGTCCATCTCGCCGACCACATCGGTGCCCGGGTCTGCGCCGAGGGCGTCGAGACCGCCGAGGACCTCGTCGCGCTCGCCGAGCTCGACGTGACCCGCGCCCAGGGCTTCTTCGTCGGCCGGCCGGCGGCGACCCCCGGCGGCGTCGAGCCGGCGGCGGTCGAGGCGTGCCGGCGCTCGCTCGACCGACTCTTCACCGGCCCGCCGGCGAGCGCGCCGAGCACCGTCACCGACCTCGTCGGCCGGCTCACCGACGTCCGGGACCTCGCCGCCCTCGAGGCGGTCGCCGCGTCCTCCGCCGGGGTCCTCGGCTGCTCCCGCGTCGTCCTCGGGCGGATCGGCCCGGACGCCCGGCTCAGCCCGCTCGGCATCGCCAGGACGTCCGACCTGACCCTGCTCGCGCTCGCGGACGACGACCCGGCGGTCCGGTCCCGGCTCGCGGCGGGCGTCGTCGTCCCCGTCTACCCCGGCCCGGACCGGCCCGCCCTCGGCGCCGCGCTCCTCGTCCCGGTCCGTAGCCGCGCCGACGCGGTCGGCGTCCTCGCGTGCAGCCTCGACGGCGCCGCACCGTGGACCCGGCGGCAGATCTCGGCCGCGCGCCTCGTGGCGACCGTCCTGGGGCCGGTGCTCGACGTGCTCACGACGGGCTGAGTCGCACACCGACGGCCCGCTGCCGACCCGGCAGTCGTCGCCCCGACGGCATGCAGTCGCGTCCGGCGCTACCCCCGGGCAGGGGCTTACGCAGAGTGGATCTCCCACGTTACGGTTCCGCCGTGGGTCAGGCCTCCCCGAGGCATGACCCGTCGCCGACGGCTTGGCGCGACGGACGACGACTCGGAGGACACATGGCGATCGACGACCCGGCGGCACCCATCGGCTACCCCGAGGTCGCCTCGGACAAGGGCCTCAAGACCGGCGCGCTCGGGCTGCTGTCCAGCGTCGTGGTCGGGATGGCCTCCACGGCCCCCGCGTACAGCCTCGCGGCGAGCCTCGGCTTCGTCGTCGCGGTGACGAACGGCGACGGCATCGTCGGGGTCAAGGCACCGGCGATCATGCTGGTCGCCTTCGTCCCGATGTTCTTCATCGCGATCGCGTACTCCGAGCTGAACAAGGCCGAGCCCGACTGCGGCACGACCTTCACCTGGGCCGCGCGCGCCTTCGGGCCGTGGGTCGGCTGGCTCGGTGGCTGGGGCATCATCGCCGCCGACGTCATCGTCATGGCGAACCTCGCCCAGATCGCCGGCTCCTACGGCTATCTGCTCGTCGGCGCCGACTCGCTCGCGGACAGCGCGTTCTGGAGCATGGTCGCCGGCGTCGGCTGGATCATCGTCATGACCTACATCTGCTACCGCGGCATCGAGGTCTCGGCGCGGCTGCAGTACGGCCTGCTGTTCATCGAGCTGGTCGTGCTCGTCTTCTTCGCCGGGATCGCCCTGGCGAAGGTGTGGTCGGGCAACGGCCCCCAGGGGTCGCTCTCGCCCAGCCTGTCGTGGCTCGTGCCCAACGGTCTGACGACGAGCGCGCTCGTCACCGCGGTCCTCATCGCCGTCTTCATCTACTGGGGCTGGGACACCGCGGTCGCCATCAACGAGGAGAC
>DAIOGQ010000177.1:0-8267 GCA_036745175.1 Kineosporiaceae bacterium | reverse complement strand
CGTCGCGCCTGCGGCCGGATGTCGGTGCCCCGCCCTAGCGTCCTGACCAGCAAACCGCCCCCGACGCCGAGCCCCGGGAGGACACCGTGCCGTCCCCGTCGACACCGTTCCGGTCGACACCGGTCCGGTCGACACCGGTCCAGACGACGCTGGACGAGCTCGGGACCCCGCTGGTCGACGTCACGTTCGTCGTCGTCGACCTCGAGACGACGGGGGGCTCGGCCGCCGACTGCGGGATCACCGAGATCGGCGCGGTGAAGGTCCGCGGCGGCGAGGTCCTCGGCGAGTTCCACACCCTCGTCGACCCCGGCGAGCCGATCCCGCCGTTCATCGCGCTGCTCACCGGGATCGACGACGCGATGGTCGCGGCGGCGCCGCGCGTCGAGGGTGTGCTGCCGGCTTTCCTCGAGTTCGCCGCCGGCTGCGTCCTCGTCGCGCACAACGCCGGCTTCGACGTCGGGTTCCTCAAGGCCGCGTGCGCCCGCACCGCGCACGCCTGGCCGGGCTTCGCCGTCCTCGACACCGTGCGCCTGGCCCGGCACGTCCTGACCCGCGACGAGGCGCGCGACGTCAGGCTCTCGACGCTCGCGCGCTTCTTCCGCGCCACGACGACGCCCGACCACCGGGCGCTGCACGACGCGCGCGCGACGGTGGACGTCCTGCACGGGCTCGTCGAGCGCGTCGGCAACCTCGGCGTCCACTCGCTGGAGGAGCTCGCCACGTACACCTCGCGCGTCCCCGAGACGACGCGCCGCAAGCGCCACCTCGCCGAGGGGCTGCCGAACGCGCCGGGCGTCTACGTCTTCCGCGACCCGGTGGGCCGCGCGCTCTACGTCGGGACGTCCGTCGACATCCGGACCCGCGTCCGCAGCTACTTCACCGCGTCCGAGCAGCGGACCCGGATGGCCGAGATGGTCGCGCTCGCCGAGACGGTGACCCCGATCGTCTGCGCGACGCCGCTCGAGGCCCGGGTCCGCGAGCTGCGGCTCATCGCCGAGCACGCACCGCGGTACAACCGGCGCTCGCGCTTCCCCGAGCGGGCGCCGTGGGTCAAGCTCACCGTCGAGCCGTTCCCCCGGCTGTCGGTCGTCCGCGAGGTGCGCGACGACGGGTCGGCCTACGTCGGCCCGTTCGGCTCGACGGCCCAGGCGGAGCTGGCGGTCGCCGCGCTCCACGAGACGTTCGGGCTGCGGCAGTGCACGCGGCGGCTGCCGCGGCGCGCCCCCGCCGGGGCGTCCGCCTGCCTGCTGGCCGACATCGGCAGGTGCGGGGCGCCGTGCATCGGCCGGCAGGACGCCGACGCCTACGCCGGGATCGTCGGCGCGGCCCGCGCGGCGATGACCGGCGACGCGCGCGGCGTCGTCGCGGCGCTGCTCGACCGGGCGGCGGCGTTGTCGGCCCAGCAGCGCTTCGAGGAGGCGGCGGTGACCCGCGACAGGCTGCTCGCGTTCGCCCGCGGAGCCGCTCGGGCCCAACGGCTCGCGCCGCTCGCGGCCGCCCCGGAGCTCGTCGCGGCGCTGCGGACGGCGCGCGGCGGCTGGGAGCTCGTGCTCGTGCGGTACGGCCGCCTCGCCGGGACGACGACCAGCCCGCCGGGCGCCGACCCGCGGCCCTACGTCGAGGCGCTGCGCGCCAGCGGCGAGCAGGTCGAGCCCCGGCCCGTGCCGTTGCCCGCCGCGCACCCCGAGGAGGCCGAGCAGGTGCTGCGCTGGCTCGAGCAGCCGGGGGTCCGGATCGTCGCTCTCGACGGCGAGTGGTCCTCCCCCGTCCACGGCGCGGGCGGGGCACGGGCCAGGCTCGACCCGGTCGCCTCGGCGCGCAGCTGGTCGCCGCCGTTCGGCGAGCCGCGCGACTGGTCGCGCGCAGCGCCCTCGCCCGAGCGGACGGCGTTCCTGCTGACCACCGCCGCACGGCAGGACCCGGCCCGGGAGCACGCCGCCGTGCCGGACCGCGTGACCCGTCCTGCCCGCCCTGCCTGACCCGTCCCGCCCGCCGCCGGTCGGCTCGTCGGGGACACTGGCGGCATGTCCCCCGACGTGCCGCCCGACGAGGCCGCGCCGCCGCGGACCGCACCGCGCACCTACAAGCGGCGGTCCAAGCGGATCACCCCGGGTCAGGCCCGGGCGGCCGATCGGCTGTGGCCCGTGCTCGGGGTCGACGTCGACGGGACGCGGTTCGACCCGGTGGCCCGCTTCGGGCGCCGGGCACCGCTGGCCCTCGAGATCGGCTTCGGGCTCGGGGAGGCGACCGCCGACATGGCGATGGCCGCACCGGAGGTGGACCTGCTCGCCGTCGACGTCCACCGACCCGGGGTCGGCGCCCTGCTGCGCCGCCTCGACGCACTCGGGCTGTCCAACGTGCGGGTCGCGGACGGTGACGCACGCGTCCTGCTCACCGACATGGTCGCGACCGCCGCGCTGGCCTGCGTGCGCGTCTTCTTCCCCGACCCCTGGCCGAAGCAGCGGCACGCCAAGCGCCGGCTCGTCGACGGCGAGTTCCTCGATGTCGTCGCCGACCGGCTCGTGCCCGGCGGCGTCCTCCACGTCGCGACCGACTGGACCCCGTACGCCGAGCAGGTGTCCCGGGCCCTGGCCGACCACCCCGCCTTCTGCGCCGCCGAACCGCCGTGGCGCCCCCGGACCCGGTTCGAGGCACGGGGTGTCGCCGCGGGCCGCGCCGTCCACGACGTCGCGGCCCGGACGACGGCCGCTACGCTCGGCCCGACCGCAGCGACGAGCGACAGGAGACCCGCGTGATCACCGCGATCGTGCTCGTCGAGACCGACGTGGACCACATCCCCGAGGCGGCCGCGCAGATCGCCGAGCTGGACGGGGTGAGCGAGGTCTACTCGGTGACCGGCGACGTCGACCTCGTGACGATCGTCCGCGTCCACGAGCACGACGAGCTCGCCGACGTCATCGCCGACCGGCTGAGCAAGGTGCCGGGGGTGCGGTCGACGAAGACGTACCTCGCGTTCCGCGCCTACTCGCGGCACGACCTCGACGCGGCGTTCTCCCTCGGCTTCGAGGGCTGACGCCGGCCGCCACGGCAGCGGGTCAGGCGTTCGTCGCCGCGACCCAGCGGTCGAGCGCCGCCGCGGCCGCCCCGGAGTCGACGGCCTCCTCGACGACGGTCAGCGCCGCGCGCAGCGCGTCGTCGAGCGACCCCTCGGCGGCCGGCACGCCGTCCCAGGCGACGACGGCGGCGGCCGCGTTGAGCAGGACCGCGTCGCGGACCGGGCCCGCCTTGCCCGCGAGCAGGTCCCGTACGACGCCGGCGTTGTGCGTCGCGTCGCCGCCGCGCAGGTCCTCGAGCGTCGCGCGCGGGATCCCGAGCGCCAGCGGCTCGACCGTGACCTGCCGGACCTCGCCGCCGCCGACGACCCACACCGTCGAGGGCGCCGTGGTGGACAGCTCGTCGAGGCCGTCCTCGCCGCGGAACACCAGGGCGGACGCGCCACGTGCCGCGAGGACGCCGGCGACGATCGGGGCCATCCGCAGGTCCGCGACGCCGATCGCGCCGGCCTGCGGCTGAGCGGGGTTCGTCAGCGGGCCGAGGAAGTTGAAGGCGGTCGGTACGCCGAGCTCGCGGCGGGCGACCGCGGCGTGCCGGAAGGCCGGGTGGAACTTCTGCGCGAAGCAGAAGGTGATGCCGACCTGCTCGGCGAGCGCCGCGACCCGCTCCGGGGCGAGGTCGAGCCGGACCCCGAGCGCCTCGAGGACGTCGGCGGCGCCCGATGCGGACGACGCCGCCCGGTTGCCGTGCTTGACGACCCGCCGGCCTGCGCCCGCGACGACGAGCGCGGCGGTCGTCGACAGGTTCACCGTGTGCCGGCGGTCGCCACCCGTTCCGACGACGTCGACGCACCGCCCCGGAACCTCGATCCGGACCGCGTGCCGCAGCATCGTGTCGACGAGGCCGGCGAGCTCGTCGACCGTCTCCCCCTTGGCTCGCAACGCGACGAGGAAGCCCGCGAGCTGGACGGGGGTCGCCTCGGCGGTCATCACCTCGTCCATGGCCCAGGCGGCCTGCGCTCGGGACAGGTCCTCGCGCGCGATGAGCGAGCTGATGAGCCCGCTCCAGGTCGGCGTCCCTGCGTCCGGGACGCCGGGACCGCTCACGACGGCGTTCACGACGCCGCGGTCAGCTCAGGGTGCGGCGCGCGAGGTCCGCGACCGCCTCGCAGACCGCCACCGGGTCGAGCGGGTGCGGCACCGCCGCGTCGGCCCGCGACCACGTCGCGAGCCAGGCATCCTGCGGCCGCCCGGTCAGTACGAGGATCGGCGGGCACCGGTAGATCTCGTCCTTGAGCTGCTTGCACATCCCCATCCCGCCGGCCGGGACGGCCTCGCCGTCGAGGACGAGGACGTCGACCCCGCCGGCGTCGGCGGCCGTGAGGAGCGCGGGCTTGGTGGCGACCTCGATCCAGGCGACCTGCGGCAGGTCGGCGGCGGGCCGGCGCCCGACGGCCAGCTTGACCGCCTCGCGGGTGCTCACGTCGTCGCTGTAGACGAGGACGGTCAACGTCCGGCGGGCGGTGCCCGCGGCGTCGTGCCCGGCCGGGGCGGGGGTGCTCGTCATCGGGTGCTCTCCGTCGTGGGAACGGTCGCGCGTCAGGGGTCTGCCGACGGTCGATCGGCGCGCTCGGCGCCGATGCTACCGGTGCCCCGAGCGCCACCGACGCAGCGGCACGGGCCGCGCCGCGATGGGTGGAACCGTGCTGCGGGGCGGGACGTTGGTCCCTGGCGGGAGGCTCCGGACGCCCGGCGGCGCCGGGCCGGCCGGCCGACCCGGGCCCTTCGTCACCCGAATGTGACGAGGACGGCACGCCGAGGGGTGTCCCCGCTCACGCGCGGGGACCTCCGTACGGCAATAATGACGCCGTGGCGACCGCATCCGTGGCTGAGGCCCCTCACGTCCACACGACAGTCAACCGGCCCAACATGGTCCAGGTCGGCACGATCGTGTGGCTGTCCAGCGAGCTCATGTTCTTCGCAGGACTCTTCGCGATGTACTTCACGCTGCGGGCGGTGCTGCCGGACCTGTGGGCCACCGAGCCCGAGAAGCTGAACATCCCCTTCTCGGCCGCGAACACGGTCAACCTCGTACTCTCGTCGGTCTGGTGCCAGATGGGCGTCTTCGCCGCCGAGCGGTTCCAGCCGTCGGCGCTCGGCCCCTGGTGGACGCCGTGGACGCGCGAGCACGGCTGGCGCAACTGGGGCATGCGCGAGTGGTACGTGCTCACGTACGTCGCGGGCGCGCTGTTCGTCGCCGGCCAGGTCTACGAGTACGCCAAGCTCGTGGAGGAGGGCCTGACGATCGCCTCGAGCGGCTACGGCTCGGTGTTCTACCTGACCACCGGCTTCCACGGACTGCACGTCACCGGCGGCCTCATCGCCTTCCTCCTCATCATCGGCCGTGGCTTCGCCGCGAAGCGCTTCGGTCATGCCGAGGCGACCAGCGCCATCGTCACGTCGTACTACTGGCACTTTGTCGACGTCGTGTGGATCGGCCTCTTCATCGTCATCTACGTCCTCAAGTAGGCCCGCCGTGCCGACGAACCCCCACGAGAGCGACCCGCGGACACCGCACCCGTCGCCCGCCTCGAAGCCCGACGGCCCCGCCGCCGGGCAGCCCAGGAGATCCCCTGTGACCGCACTCGCAGCACGCCGGCGGCACCCGCTCGCCGCGGTGGCGCTCGTCCTGCTCGGCCTCCTCGTGACCGGCGTCGCCTACGCGGCCGTCACCCCGGCTCGCGCCCAGGCGACGACGACGTCGACCGACGACATCGCCGCCGGCAAGGCGCTGTTCCTCGCGAACTGCGCGACCTGCCACGGGCTGAACGCCGAGGGCCGCGACCGGTTCCCCTCGCTGATCGGCGTCGGTGCCGCGTCCGTCGACTTCCAGGTCGGCACCGGGCGGATGCCGTTACAGGCCACCGGCCCGCAGGCGCCGAAGGGGAAGAACAAGTTCACCGCCGAGGAGGTCAGCCAGCTCGCGGCGTACGTCGCGAGCCTCGCCCCCGGCCCGGCCGTGCCGAGCGCGCAGCAGGTCGACCCCGCCGCGGGCAACCAGTCCAACGGCAGCCTGCTCTTCCGCACGAACTGCGCCATGTGCCACAACTTCGCGGGCAAGGGCGGCGCCCTGACCCGCGGCAAGTACGCGCCGAACCTCGCCGGCGTCACGCCGACGCACATCTACGAGGCGATGGTGACCGGCCCGCAGTCGATGCCCGTGTTCAACGACTCGACGATCACGCCGCAGGACAAGCGCGACATCATCGCCTACCTCGGTGCGGTCGACTCCGAGACGAGCCCGGGCGGCTTCTCGCTCGGCGCGATCGGTCCGGTCAGCGAGGGCCTGGTCGCCTGGGTCGTCGGCCTGGCCATGCTCGTCGGCTGCGCCGTCTGGCTGGGGGCGAAGTCCTCGTGACCCCCGCCCCGCAGCCGCACGGTGGCACCTCCACCTCGTCCCCGACCCGTGGAGCAGGAGCCCGGATCAGATGAGCATCGACCAGACGACGCACGGCACGGGGCACGGCGGCTCCGACGGCCATTCCGACGGCCATTCCGACGCCCGTGGGACGGACGTCGCGACGACGGCCGGCGGTGGCCTGCCGGAGCGCTTCGAGAACCCGGGGCTGCCGGTCCACCGGCACCGGATGGCCGACGTCGACCCGAAGGCCGCCAAGCGCGCAGAACGCCAGGTCGCCGCACTCTTCGGTCTGTCGACCCTCGGCACGATCCTGCTCGTCGTCGCCTACTACGCCGTGCCGATCGAGCCGGACGAGAGGGACCGGTGGGCGCAGATCGCCCAGACCCTGCGGCTGTCGAACACCCTGCTCGGGATCGGCCTGTTCCTCGCCCTGTTCGGGATCGGCGCCGGTGCCGTGCACTGGGCCAAGACGCTCATGCCCGACGAGGAGCGGATCGAGCTGCGGCACCCGATGCGCGGTACCGACTCCGAGCGCGCGGACGCGGTCGCGATCCTCCAGGAGGGCTCGGCGGAGGCGGGCGTCGGCCGCCGTCCGCTCATCCGCAACTCGCTGCTCGGTGCGCTCGTACCCCTGTCGACGATCCCTCCGATCGTCCTGCTGCGCGACACGGGGCCGCTGCCCGGCAAGAGCCTGTCCGAGACGGTCTGGAAGGCGGGCACGGCGCTCGTCCAGGACCCGGTCATCGGCGAGGAGAAGCGGATCAAGGCGTCCGACCTCACGATCGGCTCGGTCGTCCACGTCCTGCCGGCGGGGATCGAGGACACCGAGCACCCGCTCGACGAGATCGCCAAGGCCGCCGTCCTCGTCATGCGGCTCAACCCCGCCGACCTCGACGAGGCGTCGCAACCGGGCGCCTACGAGGGCATCGTGGCGTACTCCAAGATCTGCACCCACATGGGGTGCCCCGTCGCCCTGTACGAGCAGCAGACGCACCATCTGCTCTGCCCGTGCCACCAGTCGACGTTCGACCTCAAGCAGAACTGCAAGGTCATCTTCGGCCCCGCCAAGCGGCCGCTGCCACAGCTGGCGATCACGGTGGACGACGACGGATATTTGGTGGCGAAGAGCGGCTTCTCCGAGGCTGCCGGCCCGAGCTTCTGGGAGCGCGGATGAGCACCACGACGACCGCCAAGGCTGCCGGGAGCGTCGGCAACTGGGCCGACGAACGGGTCGGTGCGAGCAAGGGCGTCAAGTTCCTCGCGCGCAAGATCTTCCCCGACCACTGGTCGTTCATGCTCGGTGAGGTCGCCCTCTACAGCTTCATCATCCTGTTGCTCACCGGGGTGTTCCTCACGTTCTTCTACATCCCGAGCGTGGGGCACACGACGTACACCGGGTCGTACGAGGAGCTCGCCGGCCAGCAGGTCTCCGAGGCGTACGCCTCGACGCTCGCGCTGTCGTTCGATGTGCGCGGCGGCATGCTCATGCGGCAGATCCACCACTGGTCGGCGCTCATCTTCGTCGCCTCGATCGTCACGCACATGTTCCGCGTCTTCTTCACCGGGGCGTTCCGCAAGCCGCGCGAGCTGAACTGGGTCATCGGCAGCATCCTGGCCCTCCTCGCGATCATCGAGGGCTTCGCCGGCTACTCGCTGCCCGACGACCTGCTGTCCGGCACGGGGCTCCGGATCGCCTCGAGCATCATCCTGGCCATACCGGTCGTCGGCTCGTACCTGAGCTTCTTCGTGTTCGGCGGCCAGTTCCCGGGCGAGGAGTTCATCCCCCGGCTCTACACCATCCACGTGCTCCTGCTGCCGGGCATCTTCCTCGC
>DAIOGQ010000176.1:0-8344 GCA_036745175.1 Kineosporiaceae bacterium | reverse complement strand
GACGACGCGGGCCATGTTCGACCCCTGCTCGGCCCACGGCTCGGCGCAGCCGAGGTAGAGGTCGTCGAGCTCGTCCGGCGCCAGCGCCGGGACCTTGTCGAGCGCGGCGCGGACGACGGTCGCCGCGAGGTCGTCGGGCCGGACGTCCTTGAGGGACCCCTTGAACGCTCGGCCGATGGGCGAGCGGGCGGTGGCGACGATCACGGCCTCGGGCACGGTGGTCCTCCTCGCGGGCGCGCGGCGTCCTCGCCGCGCTGTGCGCCAATCTACCTGCGGGTAACCGGTGCGCCACGGGGCGCACGTCACACGTCGGTGGTCCGCGACCGCGTCCTGGACGCGGTCGGCGCGCGCGACGGCCCGCTCGCCCGGTCGGACGTCACGTCGGCCGCGCCGTCCGTCCCGGAGTGCGTCCGGCCCTGCGTCCCGCTGTCGGTCCGGCCCTGCGTCCCGCTGTCGGTCCCGCCGTCGGTCCCGCCGTCCGCCGGACCCGGCGACGTCCGCACCGAGTCGCTGCCCGCCGCCGCGACGGCTCCGGCCGGGACCGCGGGGCGCACCCGGCGCAGGAGGACGGCCCACCGGCCGCGCGGACCGCGCGTCGCGCCGCCGACCTCGGCCCCGCTGACCTCGGTGCCGGCGACCGCCGCCGCCCGCGCCGCCGCGTGCGCGATGTCGTCGACCCCCTCGCCGCGCCGCACGTCCGGGCGCTGCTCGGGCAGCCACGGCATGACCTCGAGCGCGTCGCAGACGCTCGGCAGCAGGGCGGCAGCGGCACGCGCGTACCCCGCCGCGGACGGGTGGAACCGGTCGGCGGAGAACATCTCGCGCGGCCGGGAGGCGAACTCGGCACCGAGGAGGTCGCCGAGCGACACGGTCCGGCCGCCGGCCTCGACGACGGCGATCGTCTGCGCGGCGGCCAGCTCGCGGCTCCAGCGCCGCGCGAGGTAACGCAGCGGCTGCGCGATCGGCTCGATGGTCCCGAGGTCGGGGCAGGTGGCGACGACGACCTGCGCGCCGGCGTCGCGCAGACGGCGCACCGCCTCCTCGAGCGCCCGGACGGCGACCGCGGGCTTGACCCGCTTCGTCACGTCGTTCGCGCCGACCATGACGACCGCCACGTCGACCGACGGGACCAGGTCGAAGAGGGCGTCGACCTGGCCGTCGAGGTGGCGTGACCCGGCCCCGACGACAGCGACGACGTGAAGCTCGACGCGACGTCCCGACAGGGCGGCGAGCCCGGTCGCGATGACGGCGCCGGAGGTCTGCGTGGCGTCGTCGACGCCGAGGCCGACCGCGGAGGAGTCCCCGAGCATGCCCATGACGATCGGGTTGCCGGCCCCCGCGCCGTAGGTCCCGCTCGAGGCGGGACCCTGCTTGCCGAAGGGCGTGCCGATCCAGCGGCGCGCGAGCTTGGCCTCGGTGGCGAGCAGCCCGTACCCCGCCACACCCAGCCCGGCGAGCCCCCCGCCGCCGAAGGCCGCGGCCGCCGCGATGCGGCGGGCCCGACGCGCCCGGCTCATGAACCCGACCTCCTGACGTCGTCCGTCGTCTGCTCGGCGGTCGACCTCCTCACGGTAGCGCCGACCCCGGCGAGCCGCCGGGACCGCTGCTGCCGGAGCGTCCGCGAGGCCGCCGTCAGCTGCGCGCGGCCGCCGTGAGGAACGCGCGGACCTTCTCGCGGGCGTTCTCGCTGATGTGCGGCCCGTGCGTGAAGGCCGCGACCCGGTAGTCGAACTGGCCCAGGACCTGCGCCGTCTGCTGGGTGAGCCGGATGTCGGTGCAGAACGCCCGCACCGGCCAGCGCAGCCGCAGGACGTTGAAGATGGCGTCCCCGGTGACGAGCACGCCCGTCGGCTGGTGGAGCAGCGAGACGTGCCCGGGCGTGTGCCCGGGCGTGTGGACGACCCGCAGCCCGCCGAGCACCGGCAGGACCTCGCCGTCGTGCAGCTCGTGGCCGACCTCGACGGGCTCGAAGGCCTTGGCGCTGCCCCGGTTCATGAGCCTGCCGAGGCCGGACGCCGGGTCGAGCGGAGGCCGCTCGCCGCGGCGCACGAGGTCGGCGTCCGCGCTGTGCACGGTCACGGTGCCACCGGTCTCGCGCGCGAGCTGCGCGGCGCCACCGCCGTGGTCGCTGTGCGAGTGGGTCAGCACGATGCGCGTGACGTCGGACGGCGCCCGGCCGATCGCGGCCAGGCCGGCGGTGATCCGGGCCGGCGCGCCCTTCAGGCCGGTGTCGACGAGCGTCACCTGCCCGTCGGGCTCGACGAAGGCGAACGTGTTCACCAGGTCGAACGGCGCCGTGGGGATGCGCCACACCCCCGGTGCGATGGCGATGGCAGCGTCTGCCATGTGCGTCTCCCTCCCGCCCTTGCGACCCTAGGCCGTGCCGTCGACCGGGCCCGGTCGCGACGCCCGGACAGCCTGCGGCTCCAGGGCGGGCAGCAGGGTGAGCGCCAGGTGCAGCCGCAGCCGGTCGGCGCCGGTGCCGAGGTCGAGACCGGTGATCCCGGACAGCCGGGCGAGCCGCTGGTACAGGGTCTGCCGGTGGATACCGAGGCCGGCGGCCGCACGCTGCGGCGAGCAGGCGACGTCGAGCCACACCCGCGCCGTCCGGGCGAGCTCGGTGTCGCCCGTCGCGAGAAGCCGGGTCACGGCCGGGTCGAGGACGGCGTCGGCGAGCGGGCGCACCCCGCACGCGAGGAGCCGGTGGACGCCCAGGTCCGCCCAGCGGGCGACCGGCCGCAGGTCCGGCGTCGCGGCCGCCGCCCGGACGGCGACGAGCGCCTCGTTGCGGCTCGCGCGGGCGTCGACGAGGTCGTCCCGCCCGTCGCCGACCCCGGCCACGACCTGCGCGCCGGCCGGGGTCCCGCGGCGGACGAGCTCGACGGCCTGCCGCGCGACGCCCGCGGCGGTGTCGTCACCGCGGCCGCCGGCCGGGACGAGCAGGTCGATCGCGCCGTCCCCCGGCCGGGCCAGGACGCCGCGCGGCAGCTCCCACAGGTTGGCCGGCGTCCGCGCGCCGTCGGCCGTCGGCGGCACGGTGACGACGACCGCGACGACCCGGACGGCACGCTCGGCGAGGCCCTGGGCGGCGAGGGTGTCGGCGGCCCGCTCGGCCGCGTCCGGGTCGGCGGCGAGGACGTCGTCGAGCAGCCACGCGACGTCGTCCCGGGCCCGCGCCTGCTGGGCGAGGACGGCCCCCGCGCGCTGGGCGAGCCGCATCGCAGCGGTCGCGACGTCCGCGTCGACCGGGCCGCGGGCACCGTCCTCGACCACCCAGAGGTAGCCGTACGTGACGTCCCGCCAGCGCGCCGGCAGGCACAGCCGCGCCGCGACCCCCTGCTCCGGGTCGGCGGGGACGTGGACCGGGCCGGTCGCGGTGGCGATCCCGAAACCCTCGAACCAGGCCCGGACGGCGGGTGTCGAACGCCGCCGCAGGATCGACGCCTGGCGCACGCCGTCGACCGGGGCGTCGTGCGCGGCGAAGGCGACGAGGTGGAAGTCCCTGTCCTCGAGGGTCACCGGCGCGTCGAGCAGGCGGGCGGCCTCGTCGACGGCGTCCTGCAGGTCCGGGCGCAACGGTGCCTCCAGCCCTCGGACAGACATATGTCCGTCGATGATCGGGCAATGCGTGACGATCGTCCATTCGCGGATCCACAGGCGCTCCCTACCGTGGCTGTATGCCACCCGCGCCGTCGCGGGTGACCGGCGCACCCCCGGAGGTCACCGTGCTCGGATCCGTGCTCCTGTCCGCCTCGCGCAGCCCGTGGCTGCGGCAGGCCGTCACGTCCGTCCCCGCGACGCGAGGCGTCGTCGACCGGTTCGTCGCCGGAGAGGACCGCGCGGACGCCGTCCGCGCCGTCGCCGACCTCGTCGAGCGGGGGCTCACGGTCACCGTCGACCACCTGGGCGAGGACACGACCGACGCCGCGACGGCGGGTGCCGTCCGGGCCGCCTACGTCGACGCGCTCGCCGCGTTCGCCGAGGCCGGCATCGCCAAGAGCGTCGAGGTGAGCGTCAAGCTGTCGGCTGTGGGTCAGGCCCTGGCTGCCGACGGCGCGGCTGTCAGTCTCGAGAACGCCCGGGCGATCTGCGACGCCGCTTCGGCCGTCGGCACGACGGTGACGTTCGACATGGAGGACCACACCACGGTCGACAAGACCCTTGCCGTCGTGCACGAGCTGCGGCGTGACTTCCCGTGGGTGGGCTGCGTCCTCCAGTCGATGCTGCGGCGCACCGAGGGTGACTGTCACGACCTCGCGGGCCCCGGCTCCCGGGTGCGCCTGGTCAAGGGCGCCTACCGCGAGCCGGCGTCCGTCGCGTTCCAGGACACGACCGACGTCGACCGGGCGTACGTGCGCTGCCTCAAGATCCTCATGGCCGGCCAGGGCTACCCGATGGTCGCCTCGCACGACCCGCGGCTCGTCGCCATCGCCGCGCACCTCGCCGAGCGGGCCGGCCGCGGCCGCGACGACTTCGAGTTCCAGCTGCTCTACGGCGTCCGACCCGACGAGCAGCGGCGGCTCGCGGACGACGGCTACCGGGTGCGCGTCTACGTGCCCTACGGCACCGACTGGTACGGCTACTTCATGCGCCGCCTCGCAGAGCGCCCGGCGAACGTCGTGTTCCTCCTGCGCGCGCTCGCGGGCCGCGGCTGAGCGACCCCGGTTCGCCCGCGCGGCGAACCGGCTCATGACGGCTCGCCGGGGTGTCGTGCCCACGCGGCGTGCCCGCTCGCCAGCGTCGCGGCGGGCTCGCGGGTCTCGTCGCCGTGCTCGTGGCGGACTACGCGTGGCTGGCGAGCGTCTTCGAGCAGCCGCCGCCGGAGGCGTTCTTCGACGCCGCCCGGGCCGGCGAGGACGAGGCGATCCGCGAGACCCGCTCGCTGCTGCCGCTGGGCACCACGCGCGACGTCACCGCCGCCGCCTGCTGGGTCGTGGCCCGCCTCGTCGGCGAGCAGCCGCTCGGCCTCGTGGCGGACGTCCACGACGTCTGGCTCGACCTGCCCGGTCGCGGTCTCACGGTGTGGCCGACGGCGTCCCGGGACCGCTGCCCGCACGTCGGCGGGTGAGCCGGCACGGCCGGGTGCGAGGATGCTCGGGTGGGACGTGAGCAGATGCAGCACACCGGGCCCTTCGCGGGCATGACGTACGCCGACTCGGTCGTCGACCTCATGGGCGACACCCCGCTGGTGCGGCTGGGCCGGGTGGCCCAGGGACTGCCGCCGCTGGTCCTGGCCAAGGTCGAGTACCTCAACCCGGGCGGCTCGGTGAAGGACCGGATCGCCGTCCGGATGATCGACGCCGCCGAGGCCGACGGCCGGCTCAAGCCGGGCGGGACGATCGTCGAGCCGACGTCCGGCAACACCGGCGTGGGTCTCGCGCTCGTCGCGCAGCAACGCGGCTACCGGTGCGTCTTCGTCTGCCCCGACAAGGTGAGCGAGGACAAGCGCAACGTGCTGAAGGCCTACGGCGCGCAGGTCGTCGTCTGCCCGACCGCGGTCCCGCCGGAGCACCCCGACTCCTACTACTCGGTGAGCGACCGGCTGACGCGCGAGATCGGCGGCGCCTGGAAGCCCGACCAGTACTCCAACCCCGAGGGCCCGGCGAGCCACTACGCGACGACCGGCCCGGAGATCTGGCGCGACACCGCCGGCCGGGTCACCCACTTCGTCGCGGGCGTCGGGACCGGCGGCACGATCACGGGGACCGGCCGGTACCTCAAGGAGGCCTCCGCCGGACGGCCCGGCGGCGTCGTGCGCGTCGTGGGCGCCGACCCGGAGGGCTCGGTCTACTCCGGCGGCACGGGTCGCCCGTACCTCGTCGAGGGCGTCGGCGAGGACTTCTGGCCGACGGCGTACGACCCGTCCGTGCCCGACGAGATCGTCGCGGTCTCGGACGCCGCGTCGTTCGACATGACCCGCCGGCTGGCGCGCGAGGAGGGCCTGCTCGTCGGCGGCTCGTGCGGGATGGCGGTCGTCGCGGCGCTGGAGGTGGCGCAGCGGTGCGGTCCGGACGACGTCGTCGTCGTCCTGCTGCCCGACGGCGGGCGCGGCTACCTGTCGAAGATCTTCAACGACCGCTGGATGGCCTCGTACGGCTTCCTGGACGCCGACGCCAGCGCGACCGTCGGTCAGGTGCTGCGGAGCAAGTCCGGCGACCTGCCTGACCTCGTCCACACCCACCCGACCGAGACCGTCCGCGACGCGATCGAGATCCTGCGCGAGTACGGCGTGTCGCAGATGCCCGTCGTCAAGGCCGAGCCGCCGGTCATGGCCGGCGAGGTCGCCGGGTCGGTCAGCGAGCGCGAGCTGCTCGACGCCGTGTTCACCGGCCGCGCGGCCCTCGCCGACCCGGTGGAGAAGCACATGGCGGACCCGCTGCCGCTCGTCGGCTCCGGGGAACCGGTCGAGGCCGCACGGCACGCCCTCGAGGCCGTCGACGCCGTCATGGTCATCGAGGACGGCAAGCCGGTCGGCGTGCTGACCCGGCACGACCTGCTGGGCTTCTTCGCGAGCTGACGCCCGCGGCGCCCGTTGCGCTCAGGTCAGCGGGTCGTCGACCCGAGCATCTGCGGCTTGTACTTCTTGATCCACTCGTAGACCTCGTCGTCCTGGACCGCCTTCCACAACGTCGCGCCCTTGGCGTCGTCGAGGTTGACGATGGACTGACCGTCGGCGCTGCGGCCGGTGCCGTCGACCGGCGCCGTGAAGAACTTCACGTGACCGGGGTCGGCGTCCTTGAGCGACCCGGCGACCTCCTGCATGTCGTCGATCGTGAAGGCGTCGTCGGTGGCCATGGACGACGTCAGCAGGTCCAGCGCGGTGTTGAGCTGGACCGGGCTGGCCAGCATTCCGGTGTCGGACACCTTGCGCAGGACGGCGCGGATCCAGTTCTGCTGGCGCTTGACCCGGTCGAAGTCGCCGCCGGCGAGCGTCTTGCGCTGCCGCACGTAGCGCAGTGCCGTCTCGCCGTCCATGATCTGGCAGCCCTTCTTGATCGTGCCCTGGACGTCGTCCACCTGCTTCGGCACGCAGATCTTCACGCCGCCGAGGGTGTCGGTCACGTCCTTGAAGCCCTGGAAGTCGAGGATCATCATGTGGTCGAGCCGGACCTTGGTCACCGACTCGACGGTCTGCATCATGAGCGCCGGGCCGCCGTAGCTGAAGCCGGCGTTGATCTTCGCCTTGCCGCGGCCGGGGATCTCGACCCAGCTGTCGCGGGGGATCGAGATGACGTAGGCGCCCTTCCGGTCGGCCTGGACGTGAACGAGCATGATCGCGTCGGTGCGCTGGGCGCCTGCCTGCCAGTCGAGCGGGTCCCCGGCGGAGATCCGGCTGTCGGAGCCGAGGAGGAGGAAGTTCAGCGGCGTGTTGCCGTCGGCGTCGGCGCCGGCCGCCGCGGGCCGGCCCGCCTCGGGGATCACGGGTGCCGAGAACCGGGTGATGTTCGCGTCGTACGTCGTCTTGGCCCGCTCGACGAGGTAGAGGACGCCCACCCCGGACAGCGCCAGCGCGACGACCATGCCCACCGCGACGTAGACCCACCTGCGGCGCGCGCGGCTGCGACGCGTGCCGCGCCGCGGCGGTTGGTCCGACACGAGGTCGGAGAAGGGCTCGAAGGCCCCGAGGCGATCGTCGTGGGACAGTGCCACGCCCGCTCCTGTCGTTCGTCACGTTCCGATCGGCGGCGTCGTCCCCAGACGCCCCACCCTGCCCGCTCATCGTAGGTGCGGTTGCGCAGCGCCAACGGTGCTTACCGGATATTCAGCCGTCCGGCGCCGTTGTCTACGCTGAGTGAGTGAACGGCCGGCGCGGCCCCGGCCGTCGCCGCCGAGCGTCACCGACACCTCCCCGGCGGCGTCCGGCGCGGCTCAGCCGCGCCGGCCCCGCCGGGTCCGTAGGTAGTCGCTCACGACGTACTGGCCGAGCCGGTCGAGCGCCGGGGTGAAGACCCGGCCGCCGTTGCGGCGCGCGATCGCGTCGACGAAGCGCTGCAGGCCGGGGTCCTCGCCGAGCATGAAGACGTTGATCGCCGCGCCGTAGCGGGTGAGGGCGTCGACCTCGGCGACCGTGGCCTGGATCGTCTCCGGCAGCGGGGGGTAGGCGAACGTCGCATGCCCGTCGGGCGCGAGGTGCGCGGTCGGCTCGCCGTCGGTGACGACGAGGACGACGGGCTCGCCGTCCGGGTGTCGGCGCAGGTGCCGGCCGGCGATCCGCAGCGCGTGCTGGAGGTTCGTGCCCTGCACGAAGTCCGGCTCGACGCCGGCGAGCTGCTCGACGGACAGTGCGGACGCGTGCCGGCCGAACCCGATGATCTGCAGGGCGTCCTGCGGGAAGCGGGTCGCG
>DAIOGQ010000175.1:0-8366 GCA_036745175.1 Kineosporiaceae bacterium | reverse complement strand
GCACCCTCATCCCAACGGTCGACGCGCCGACTCAACCCACACAACGCGCCTCAGGGGGCTGGGGGCGGCCGGGGCTGGAGGCGGTCGGGCGGGGGCGCGGGCGGGCAGGGCGGGGCAGAACGGCCGAAAAGGGGTCAGAGGGAGCGGCTGATCCGTTGGACGACGTCGTCGATGGGGTCGCCGGCCCGGAAGACCGCGACGACGACGTCCTCGCCCTCCGCACCTCGGCTCGCGGGCACCGGCGGGCGGGAGCCGGAGGGCTCGTCGTCCGCGGCGGGGGCGGCGTCCGGCGTCACGAGCGTCGCGGGCGGGGCGTCCTCCAGGGTCGTGACGACCCAGTCGAACGCGACGTCCAGCGCGGGGAGCGGGTCGTACCCGCCGCCGGCGCGGAGCCAGTCCCGCAGGACGGTGTTGTGCGCCGCGACGATCGCCGCGCCGCCGACCTCCGCCCGCAGGACGCCCGCCGGCGTGGGCGGGTAGCGCTCTCGCAGGTGGCCGGAGAACAGACGCGTGTACTTCGAGACGCTCGCCGTCTCCCGATCGCGCAGCGCGGGCACCGAGCGGGTCAACCGGTAGCGCTCGACGGAGACGACCGGGTCGTCGACATAGCTGCGGAACACCAGTCGGGCCCCGCGGCAGACGGCGCGCAGCGGCGGCAGGGCCACCAGCGCCCCGATCAGGACCCGGGCCTCCGCGGCGATCTGCTCGTGGTCGGGGAAGATCGCGTCGTCCTTGGACCGGAAGTACCGGAAGAAGGTGCGCCGGCCGACGCCGGCCCGGTCGGCGATCGCCTCGACCGTGGTCTGCTCGTAGCCGCGGTCCGCGAACAGGTCGCGCGCCGCGGCGGCGAGCCGGGACCGCGCCAACTGCGGACCGGCTACAGGGCCGGGGACCGTCGAGGCCATGCACGCACCGTACCGACGCGCTCCGGGCCGGCGTGAGGTGCGCCCTCGTGACGCATGCCACCCCGGCCTCGTGCCTCGGGAGCGTCGTCCTGGGGCGTCATCCGTGCCGTGCACTGTGAACGGCCGTCGGGTCATTACCCTGGACCCGTGATCGTCTCCCGTTTCGCGAGCCTGCTCCAGGAGCAGGTCCGGCACGAGTTCACCGCGAGTCAGCAGTACGCCGCCCTCGCCGTGTGGTTCGACTCGCGCGACCTGCCGCAGATGGCCACCCGCTTCTACCGGCAGGCGGTCGAGGAGCGGACCCACGCGATGATGATGATCCGCTACATGCTGGACCGCGACCTCCACGTCGAGGTACCCGGGGTCGGTGACGTGCGGAACGACTTCACGGCAGTGACCGAGCCCGTGGCGCTGGCCCTCGCCCAGGAGGAGCAGGTGACCCGTCAGATCGAGGCCCTGTTCAGGGCAGCGCGCGAGGACGGCGACGTGCTGGGCGAGCAGTTCATGCTGTGGTTCATCAAGGAGCAGGTCGAGGAGGTCGCCTCGATGAAGACCCTGCTCGCGATCGCCGAGCGGGCCGGCAACGACTGGTTCCAGATCGAGAACTACCTGGCGCGCGAGACCGTCGGCGACGCGGGCGTCGACCCGAGCGCGCCGGAGGCGGCCGGCGGCGCGTTGTAGCCGCCGGCGTCTCGTGGGCCGGGAGGGTGTCTGCGGCCGGCGGCGGGTCGGCTAGTCCTGGCGACGCGAGCGCGCGGTCTCGGAGCGGTTCGCCCGCTTGATCGCCTCGACCAGCTCGTCCTTGGTCATCCGGCTCCGGCCACGGACGTCGAGCCTCCTCGCGACGTCGAGCAGGTGCTTCCTCGTCGCGTTGGCGTCGACGCCCTCGGCGGTCGGCCGGGACGTCGCCGCGCCGCCGGCGGCCTGGTCGTCGCTCGGCCCCGGGCGGTCCTTGGGTTCCCAGTGGTCGCCGACCTTCTCGAACGAGTGCTTGAGCGACGCGAAGGCGGTCCGATGCGCGCGCTCCCCCTCGCCGTAGGTGTCGACCGCGGCGTCGTGGGTCTTCGACCAGGTCTCCTGCGCCTTCTCCGGCGAACGGCGCAGGGTCGAGGGGAGCTCGTTCTTGGCGGGCACGGGGCACCTCCGGTCGCTGCGGCAGGTCTGCTCGGTCGTGCCAGTACCCCGCGACCCCGTGGTCATGCCGTCAGCCGGGCGACATGTCGATCCGCTCGGCCCGGGCGGCGTACGCGCACAGCGCGTTGACCCGGCGCAGGTCGGCGGGCCGTCCGGCCGGCGCGAGGAGCAGGGCGGGACTCGCGACGACGGCGGTCAGCGCCCTGGCTCTCGACACCGCGACGGTCAACCGGTTGACGCTGAAGAGGAAGTCGCTGCCGCGCGGTGCCTGAGCCGTGGACGACGTGGCCATCGTGTAGATGACGGCGGCCGCCTGCCGGCCCTGGAGCCTGTCGACGGTTCCGACGAGGACGCCGGACCCGCCGGGCAGACCGGAAAGGGCGTGCCGCAGCCGGTGCACGTGCTGGTTGTACGGCGCGAGCACCAGGATCTCGTCGGGCGTCAGCGGCTTCGTCCGGCCGTCCGCGTCCGTCCACGTGGCACCGGACAGCAGGTCCGACACGAGGTCACGCACGGCCGCGACCTCCTCGCTGCTCGCGGACGTGTTGCCCGAGTGGGCGACGGGGACCCAGCGAAGGCCGGTGCCGGTGAGCACGCCCGGCGCGTCGACCCGCTGCCGCTCCCGGCCCGCGGCCACGCCGAGGCGCCCCTCGTAGGAGCGTGCCGAGACGAACCCGGCGACGTCCGGGTGCATCCGCCAGGTCGTGTCGAGCAGTACACCGCGGTCGGCCGGGATCGTCGCGCGCCCGTCGAGCAGGTGCTCCAGCGCGGACGCCCCCGCACCGGGCGGGTGCACGCCCTTCACCGGCTGCGTCAGCTGCTGGGGGTCGCCGAGGAGGACGAGCGAGCGCGCGGCGTGCGAGACCGCGAGCACGTTGGCGAGCGACAGCTGACCGGCCTCGTCGACGACGAGCACGTCGAGCCTGTCGGCCATCTGCTCCCGCGCGAACAGCCATGTGGTACCGGCGACGACGTCCGCCGCGCCGGCGGCCAGCGCGTCCTCGACGTGCTCGGACCGGCCCACGCAGGTGACCTCCTGGCTGGTGCACCGCTCGTGCCGCTCGGCCTTCTGCAGCATCCGCACGGTGACGCCCTCGGCCTTCGCCGCAGCGGCGATCTCGTCGAGGAGGTTGCCGATCACCTTGTGGCTGAAGGCGCAGACGCCGACCCGCAGCCCCGCCTCCACGAGCCGCAGCACGGTCCGCGCGCCGGCGTAGGTCTTGCCGGTGCCGGGCGGTCCCTGGACCGGCAGCACCCCGGCGTCGAGGCCGGGGACGAGCCGGGCGAGGACCTCGACGGTGTCCTCGCCGGGCAGGCGCAGCGCGGTCCCGGCCGGCACCGGCCCGGCGCCCAGCCGCGGCGGACGGCGAAGGAGCAGGTCGCGAGCGACCCGCCGATGTGTGCCGGGGTTGTCGATGCCGTGCTCGGCGACCCAGCGGCCGAGATCGTGCAGCCGAGCCCGCTGCTCGCGCTCCGAGACGGGACAGTCCGGCACGAGAGCGGTGCACGAGGGCGGCCCGGCCCGGACACCCTTGGTGACCTCGACCCAGCCGTCCTCCGGGTCGATCGCCACGACCGGGACCGCGCCGCCGCGCTCGGCCCGCGGGTCGAGGTACGTCCGGCCGGGCTCGACCTTGGTGTCCTGCGGCTCGAACGTCATCCGCCACACGGCGGACTGACGCAGGGTGCCGACCTTCGTCGCGGCACTCAGTCCGCCGAGCGCCGTCGGGTCGGCCTGGAGCTCGGTGTCGGTCCGTTCGCGGCGGTTGAAGTACTCCCACCACTCGGGCAACGACTCCCGGCGGTGCCAGTCGAGCAGCGCACCCAGGAGCCAGGTGGCCTGCTCCTCGGTCGACCGTGCGGCCGGGTCGTCGGGCACTGCGGCCCACAGCCGTGCCCGCAGCGCGGCAGTCTCGGCGGCCCGAGCCTCGACCTCGGGCGTCGGAGCGCCACCGGCGTGGACGGGCCGGCCGAACGCGAGGTCGCCGCCCCCCTCGACCCGCAGCTTCTCGAGCCAGTCGCGCAGCGCCTGCGTCGAGCGGCAGTCCTCCTCGTTGTACGCACGGATGTCCTCGAGCAGCCGGACGTCCCGCTCGAGCAGCCACCGCTCGAAGGCGACGACGCTGCCGAGCGCGTCGCTCACACCGCCCTGGCCGCGGTCGTGGCCCCAGTAGAACGGCTCGAGCTTCTTGAGGGAGTAGGACTCCTTGCTCACCCGGACGCCCTGCTTGACGACGGTGTAGAGGTCGACGAGCCGGTTGGCCCGGAGCAGCCGGTCGACCTCGGCCCCCCGGGTGTCGTAGCGGCCGGACAGCGCCTTGAGCCGGCTCGGCTCGTACGGCGCGTAGTGGAAGACGTGCATGCCCGGGTCCTTCTCCCACGCCGCCATGAGATGGTCGACGAGGCTCTCGAAGGCCTCCTTCTCGTCGGTCGGCTCCGTCGCCCAGTACCCCGTGAACGTGCCGTGGTCGACGACGCCGAACAGGTACTCCAGGCCGGCTTCGCCGACGAACGGGTCGCCCTCCATGTCGAAGAAGACGTCACCGGGCGACGGCTCGGGCAGCAGCGCGAGACCGCGACCCGGGTCGGCCGGCAGCAGCTCGTAGACGCCGCATCCGGTGTCGCGCTCGGCGACCTGGAGGCGGGCCTGCTGCACGAGCCGCTCCGCCGCCGACCGCCCGACAGCGCGTGCCACGTCGTCCGCGGACGTCACGGCGAGCGCACGCGCCGTCGGGACCCCCGCCGCGCGCAGGGACTGCGCCTGGGTGCGGCGCATGCCGGCGACGAGGCTGAGGTCGTCGGCTCCACGCCAGCGGGCGCGGCACTCGTTCTGCCAGTGGCACTGGGCGCAGTGCTCGACCGGGACCGGTGTCGTCGCCGGCCGCTCGTCGAGGAATGCGAGGAGCTCGGCGCGAAGGAGCCGCGCGTAGGCGATGCAGTCGGCGAACAGGTACGGCCGCTCCTGCGCGTCGCCCGTGACGACGACGAGGTTCTCCGGCTCGACACCCTGCAGCACGGTGAGCCGCTCGGCGTAGGTCGCCATCTGGAGGATCGCCGGCACCGTGAGCCGGCGTGCCAGCTTGGTGTCGGCGACGTCGTAGGACCACTCCCACGTGCCGGGTCGGTCGTCACGCCGCAGGAGGAAGTCGGCGTGCCCGCGCCACCCGCCGTCGAAGAACGTTCCCTGGTAGACGACGTCGGCGCCGGCCGCCATCGCGGCGACCGTCGCCGCCTCCGCGGCACGCAGCCCGCCCGGACCGCGCCGGGACTGCTCGGGATCGACGGTGACGACGCGGCGGCCCTGCGCACGGAGCCGGGCGAGGTAGACCTCCTCGTGCTCGAGCCCGCGCCGGAAGAGGGCTTCCAGCGCCTCCCCGCCCGCAGGCGGCGGCGGCCGCTCGCCGAGGGCCACGGAGTGGTCGAGCGCCGTGAGGTGCCGGCACGCGAGGAACTTGGTGAGGTCCGTAGGACTCACCACGAGCTCGCCGTCGACGATCTGCACGGCTCAGACGCTAGCCCCGCCGTCCGACAACCGGCGTCGCCCAGCGTCCGGCGAGCGGCCGGGAACCGGGCCGGCAGTCGGGCCCGGGTCGGTCGGGGATCACACGCCGAGGACGGCCAGGTCGACGAGCGGTGGCTCTCCGCAGGCCCCGGCGAACGTCTCGAAGGCCGCGCGGACGGCGGGACGGTCCTCGACGGCGACGCGGCGCAGGATCGCCGCGAGCTCGCTGCGGCGGCGCTGCATGACCGAGGCCACGAGCCGGCGGCCGGTGTCCGTGAGCTCGACCAGCGTCTCGCGACGGCTGTGCGGGTTGGGCACCCGGCGCACCCAGCCGCCAGCGACGAGACGGTCCGTCGTCCGGCTGAACGTCGACGCGTGCACTCCGACGAGCTCGGCGAGCGTGCCGCTGCGCGTCGTCCCGTGACCGGCGAGGATCACCAGGACCCTCAGCTGGGGCAGCGACACCTGCTCCAGGGCCGGCGCGACCGAACGGGCGATCACTGCGAGGAGGGCACGGGACGCCGCGAGGGTGGCCTCCGTCAGCTCGGGTTCGGCCTTCGGCAAGGTCGCTCGTGCCATGAGCGAACCTTAGCCGTGCGCGAGCGGTTCGTCCGCAGTGCCCCGGGAAGGATCGACGAGCGGTCGGCAGGGAGCGCAACGGCGTGATGCCAGGGACGCCGCCACCTCTGCAGCGATCCGTGCACACGTGCCGGTGTCATGGCGCCGGCACCCCGAGCGCACCCGCGCACCCGAGCCCCCGAGCACCCGAAGCGCGCATCCACGCAGCGCCCCGGACGCTGCGGGCGCTAGCGTTCCGCACGAGTCGCGAGGGAGGAGACCGATGGCCGACCCGCTGGTGCTCACCGCCGACCGCGTCTTCGACGCCGCCACCGGCACGTGCCGGGACGACACCGCGGTCGTCGTCCGCGACGGACGGATCGAGGCGCTGGTGCCGCGGGCGCAGGCACCGCGCGACGCCGGGCACGTCGACCTGCCGGGCCACACGCTGCTGCCGGGCCTCGTCGACTGCCACACCCATCTCGTGGGCGAGGTCGACGGTGGTCAGGGCTACGCCCACCTCGTGACCCGCAGCGGCGCGCAGGAGGCGCTGGTCGGAGTCGAGCATGCCCGCCGCACGCTCCGGGCAGGGTTCACGACCGTCCGCGACGTCGGCGTCTTCCGCGCGTTCACCGATGTCGCCCTGCGCGACGCGATCGCCGCCGGCTGGGTCGAAGGCCCGCGGATGCTCTGCGCCGGCGCATACGTCACCTGCCCCGGCGGGGCGGGGGACATCACCGGGCTGGCCGTCGACGTCGAGGCCACCGTGCCGGCGGAGCTGCGCTTCGGGGTCTGCTCAGGACCGGACGCCGTCCGCGCCACCGTCCGGCGGGTGCTCGCCCGCGGCGCCGACGTCGTCAAGGTGCTCGCGACCGGCGCGGTGCTCACGTCGGGCACCGACCCCGGCGCCCCTGAGCTCACCGAGGCCGAGCTCGCGGCGGCCGTCGAGGTCGCGACCGAGCACGGCACGCACGTCGCCGCGCACGCCCACGGCGCGGCCGGGATCCGGCGCGCCGTCCGGGCCGGCGTGCGGTCGATCGAGCACGGGTCGCTCGTGGACGCCGAGTCCGTCCGCCTCATGGCCGAGCACGGCACGTACCTGGTCGCCGACCTCTACGACGGCGACTGGATCCTCGAGCAGGGGCCCCGGCTCGGCTACAGCGCGGAGGTGATGCGCAAGACGCTGGAGACGACCCAGGCCCAGCGGGACGGCTTCGCAGCGGCCGTTGCCGCGGGCGTACGGATCGCGTTCGGCACCGACGCAGGCGTCTTCCCGCACGGGGACAACGCCCGGCAGCTGGCCTACTACGTGCGCCACGGGCTCACTGCGGGACAGGCACTGCAGAGCGCGACCCGTTGGGCCGCAGAGCTCCTGGGCCTCGAGCGCGAGATCGGCGCACTCGAGCCGGGCCTCGCCGCCGACGTCGTCGCGGTGCCCGGCGACCCGACCGTCGACGTCCGCGTGGTCGAGACCGTGGCGCTCGTCGTCCAGGGCGGGCGCGTCGTCCACGACGCGCGCACGCCGTGAGGGACGCCGACGACTGCAGCACCGACGCCTCAGTCTCAGGCCAGGGACAGGAACAGCTTCTCGAGCTCCTCCGGCGTCATCTCCGCCTCGCTGCCGTCCCCGGTCATGCACTGCCGCAGCCCGCTCGCGACCAGCTTGAAGCCCGCCCGGTCGAGCGCCCGGGACGCCGCCGCCAGCTGGGTGACGATCTCGCGGCACGACCGCCCGTCCTCGATCATCGCGATGACGCCGTCGACCTGGCCGCGCGCCCGGCGCAGCCGATGGATGACGTCCTTGGCGGCCTGCTCCTCGAGCTCCATCGAACACCCCTGACTCCTCGGGCCGGCAGGTGCCGGTCCACCCCATCATGCAGGTACCCCCTGGCGTACGCGCGGCCACCTGCCGCCAGGATTCCGAGGATCGTGGTGGATCGCACGGCAGGCTGCCGTCGGATGCCACACGATGAGGGCTCCGTCCCGGGGGTGCCCTCAGAAACGATGGCAGAGCAAGGGTTCGAGCGACGCCGCGGCGCACGGGCGCGGCGTCAGATCCCGAGCGCCTTCCACGTCAGGGGTCCGACGACACCGGTGACCGGCAGCTTCTTGGCGCGCTGGTACGCCATCACCGCCCGGCGGGTCTGCGGGCCGAACAGACCGTCCTGCGTGACGTGGAGCGCCTTCTGGACCTTGCGGACCCACGGCCCCTTCGACCCGACCTTCACCGGGGTGTCCGGCAGCTCGATCGAGGCGATCGTGCTTTA
>DAIOGQ010000174.1:0-8376 GCA_036745175.1 Kineosporiaceae bacterium | reverse complement strand
GGCCTCCTCGACGACGTACTGGATGGCGGGCTTGTCGACGACCGGCAGCATCTCCTTCGGGGTCGCCTTCGTCGCCGGGAGGAACCGGGTGCCCAGCCCGGCCGCGGGGATCACCGCCTTGGTGACGACGGGCCCCAGCGTGCGCTCGGTGTCCTGTTCGGCGACCAGCGCGTCGGTCATGTGGCTCTCCCATCTGCTCGGCGGACCGGTGCGGTCCCGCCGACGGTGTCGCCTGCGGCACGCCAGGGGCTCGTCGGACGTTCGGGCCGGGGCCGCAGGCCGTGGGTCGAGGCTATCGAGCCGGGAGCCGGACCGTGTCCTCACCCGGCGATGACGGGTCCGCGCCGCCCGCGGTCGCCCACCGGTCGCGGCCGCCGCGCTTGGCGGAGTACAGCGCGGCGTCGGCGGCGCGCATGACCTCGGTCGCGGTGCGGCCGTGGTCCGGGAACGCCGCGACGCCCGCCGACACCGTGACCGAGAGGGTGCGGCCGCCGGCGGTGAAGGGCGTCGATCGGACGATGTCGACGACCCGCTCGGCGACCCGGGCGGCGCCGCCGCCGTCGGTCTCCGGCAGGACGACGGCGAACTCCTCGCCGCCGTACCGCGCGACGGTGTCGACCTCCCGCAGGCAGCCCTGAAGCCGGACCGCGAACTCGCGCAGGACCGAGTCGCCGACCGCGTGGCCGTGGGTGTCGTTGACGGTCTTGAAGTGGTCGAGGTCGAGCATGAGCACCGACAGCGGGCGGCCGAACCGGCTGGCCCGCTCGACCTCTCGGTTGAGCGTCGTCGTCAGGGCCCGGAAGTTGCCCGCGCCGGTCAGCGGGTCCGTCACCGACAGCCGGCGGGTCTCCTCGTGCGCGGCGACGTTGGCGATCGCCGTCCCGGCCTGGGCCGCGAGCGCGGTGACGTTGCGCACCGCGGCGTCGTCGAAGGGCGACGCACCCGGCGGCCGGGCGACGGCGAGGGCCCCGACGATCTCGGAGTCGGCGTCGCCGCCGCGCTGGAGCGGCACCGCCAGCGCCGGGCCGGCGGCGGCGACCTTCGGCACGAGGACGGGCCGGCCGCGGTGGACGGCCTCGCCGGCGATCTGCGCAAGGTCGTCGAGCGCACCGGACAGGGACGGCGACGCGCCGTCCGTGATGGCGGAGATGCCGTCGTGGACGCTCGCCAGCGAGCCCCGGCCCCCGAGGAGCGCGCTGCCGACGACACCGTCCGCGCCGCGCATCGCGGCCTCGACGACGGTCCGGAGCAGGCCGTCGAGGTCGTGCGTGCGCCCGAGCGCCTCGCCGAACCGCTCGAAGGTCTCCGACAGCGCGTCCCGGCTCGCCTCGAGCTCGGTGACCTGCTCGGCGATCCGGGCGGCCATCGCGTCGAAGGCCGTCGCGAGCCGTCCGACCTCGTCCCGCGCGTCCCGCGGGCGCAGGTTGACCCGGGCCCGCAGGTCGCCGGAGCCGAACCGGCCGGCCGCGCTCGTGAGGAGCTCGAGCGGCCGGGTGAGCCGCTGGGCGACGACGGTGACGAGTGCGACGGAGGCGAGCAGCGTCGCGGCGACGACGCCGAGGACCGTTCCCTGCAGGCCGCGGCCCGGCAGCTGCTCGACGGCGACGATCTCGTAGGGCACGCCGGGGGCGTCGGCCTGGACCCGGAAGCGGACGCCGTCCCCGCCGCCGGCGAGATCGCCGTCCGCGACGGCTCCGAGGACACCGTCGAGGTCGCGGCGGGCGACGGTCGAGGAGACGACGGCGAGCGCGCCGCGACGGTCGAGGAGCGCGACCGTCGTGTCGAGGTTGAGCTCGACACTGAGCGCGGCCAGGCCCGCGTCGTCGACCGGCATGAGGACGACGGCCCGGGCGAGCTCGCGACCGGTCAGCGGGTCGGAGACGGCGACGGACTCGGCCATCGCGGCGGGCCCGGAGGTCGCGGCCTGCCGGCGCGCGCAGGAGGCTGCGGCCTGCCCCCGCAGGAGCGGCGCGGTGTAGCGGGTCGCGTCGGCACCGGCGACCGCGAGCACCCGGTCGTCGACGAGGACGGCGGCGGTCGCGCCCGGACGTCGGTCGACGGCTGCCGCGACGGCGGCCCGGGCGCCGGCCTCGGTGAGGCGGCCTCCGGTCGCGATGAGGACGCGCAGGTCGGCGGCGACCGTGCGGGCGGCGTCGCCGAGGCCCGTGCAGCGCTGGCCGAGCGCGACGGCGGTCGCGCCGTCCGCGCGTTCGGCCGCGTCGTCCGCGTAGGCCCGGGTCGCGTCGGGCACGATGACTCCCACGGCGACCCCGACGGCGAGCAGAGGCGCGATGAGGACGGCACCGAGCACGAGTGCGAGCCGTGCACGCAGTGACACCGGGTCCCTCCCTCCGACCGGGCCGCGCGCACGTGGACGGGCTCCCTCGTGCCGGCGGCGGTAGAACCGACTGCAGCGGAGCGGTCGGCCGTCACGATCGTGGCACGCTAGGAGCACTGAGTGAACTCACCGACACGAAGAGTTGTGACGAATGGGTGAAACAGCGGAGGCGCGGCGGGCCAAGCACGACCTGCGGCGGCGGATCCGAGCGGCCCGCCGGGCGCGGACCGACCAGATGCGGGACGCCGACGCGGGGTGCCTCGTCGACTTCGCCGGCGACCTGCCCGAGGTGGCGACCGCCACGTGCGTCGCCCTCTACGCCTCGATGCCCGGCGAGCCGGAGACGGGGCCGCTGCGGGCCGCCCTGCGGACCCGCGGTGTCCGGGTGATCCTCCCCGTCGTGCTGCCGGACGGTGTGCTCGACTGGGCCGACGACACCGGCGAGCTCGTCGCGCCGGTCGGATTCGGCGGGGACGAGCCGGCCGGACCACGCCTCGGCACCCGCGGGATCCGCGAGGCGGACGTCGTCCTCGTGCCCGCGCTCGCCGTCGACACTCTCGGTCGGCGGCTCGGCCAGGGCGCCGGCTACTACGACCGGGCGCTGCCGCTGCTCGACCCCGGGGTGCCGGTCGTCGCCGTCGTGCACGACAGCGAGATCCTCGACGCCGCGGTCGAGGCGCTCCCCGACGAGCCGCACGACGTCCGGGTCGACGTCGTCGTCAGCCCGAGCGGCTACCTGCGGATCGAGCGGGACTGACGAGCCGACCGGCGGCCCGGCGCGCCGGACGCCGCTGACGGCGGCGGTGTCGCCGGCGCCGTCAGCTCGGCGGCACGAGGGTCTGGGTGTCCTGCTCGGCGGCCTCGACGGCGCCTGGCGTGAACGGCCACGCGAAGGTCTCGCCGGACGCCCACGCGTCGAGCTGGTCGGTGTAGTTGTCGTGCCCGGGGTGGCCGGACTGACCGGTCTGGTTCACCCACCGCGACGTGTCGACGTCGGCGAGGTCGACGACCATCCGCATCGACGGCGCCCAGTCCACCTCGAACGTCCCCGACGAGGCGTCCCAGCCGACCGCGTCCACGATCGCGGGCCCGCCGCCGAGCTCGAGCGGCCCGCGGTTGAGCAGCCAGTGCAGAGGGGCTGTCGCCGACACCGCGCCGATCGGCTGCATCTCCAGGTCGAGGGTGTGCACCCGTCCCCAGCGCCAGCCCGTGGCGTCCTTGCCGAGGCTGCGGGTCAGGTGCAGCCGGGCCTCGACAAGGCTGCGGCGGATGACCTCGTCGCGGGTCTCGACGACGTCCGGCGTGCGCCGGTCGTCCCACCACGGGTCGCGAGGGGTCTCGAGCAGGCGCGTGACGACCTCGTTCCAGCGGCCGCCACCGTTCGGCCGGGTGCCCTCGGGCATCTCGTCGGCGAACGTCAGCTCGAGCAGGCTCGTCCAGACGGCGTTGAAGTACGCGGCGGCCGCGGAGTCGGCCGGCTGGCTGCCGTCCCAGTCGCGCAGGAGCCGGCGGCCGTCCTCGGTGAACGGGTCGACGTCCGCGGCGAGGAGCAGCGGGAGCAGCACCTCGGCGACGCCGTTCCTCGTGTCCCGCTGGATCGCGAGCATGTCGGAGGTCCGGACGAGCCGCCCGCCACGGGTGCGGTCCTGCACGAGGTCGCGGATCCGGTCGGCCCGGTAGCCGTAGTCGAAGTCCTTCGTCAGCGCGACCTTCGCCCCCCGAGGGGTCACGGCCTGGTTCGCGGCGACGATGAAGCCCGCCTTCGGGTCGAGGGTCCACGGCAGGTCCTCCAGCGCCGCGAACCCCTGCCAGTCGAACCGGCTCTGCCAGCCCGGCAGCGGCCACGTGCCGTCCGTGGGGACGCTGTCGCGCCGGTCGAGCCGCGGGACGACCGTCCGCAACGGGATCCGGCCCGGCGCCTGGTAGCCGATGTGCCCGCGGTCGCCGAGGTTGTCGGCGTAGACGAAGTTCTGCGCGGGGACGTCCATCCGCAGCACGGCTCGCCGGAAGGACTCGAAGTCCGTGGCGGCGTTCACGTCGAAGATCGCGTCCATGTCGTGGCCGGGGGTCAGCGCCGTCCATGCCAGTGACACGGCATAACCCTCGCCACGGACCGGGGGGGCCTGCCCCGTCGGCGCCTGCGACCCGAACCGGGCGACGGACTCCAGGACGTCGGACAGCAGCGGGCCGTGCACCGTCGAGCGGATCGTCAGCTCGACGGGGTCGTCGCCCGCGACCCGGATCGTCTCCGTGCGCACGGTCATCGGCTCCAGCCGGCCGTCCCGCTCGGCGGCGTCACCGTCGACCTTCTCGAGGTAGAAGTCGGTGACGTCCGGGCCGAGGTTGGTGATCCCCCAGGCGATCGTGCCGGTGTGCCCGATGACCACGCCGGGGACGCCGGAGAACGTGTAGCCCGCCACGTCGAACGGGCAGGCCGTGCCGACCTGCCGGCAGTGCAGGCCCATCTGGTACCAGATCCCGGGCAGGCTCGGCGCGAGGTGCGGGTCGTTCGCGAGCAGCGGCTTGCCGGTCGCGCTGAGCGCGCCGCCGACGACCCACGAGTTGGAACCGATCCCGTCGCCGTCGCCGAGCAGGTCGGGGACCGCCTCGACGGCGCGTCGGGCGCTCTCGAGCGCCGCCTGGACGCCACCGGAACGCAGCACCGAGCCGACCTCCTCGGGCGCGGCCGGCGCGCGGACGGCCACCGTCGCACCGGTCGTCGCCGCGGTGGCCGGCGTCCGGGCCCGCTCGGCGCCGACGAGGCCGGACGCCGTGTGCCCGGCCGAGCCTGCCGGCAGCCCGGTCCGCACATCGCCGGCGGCGAGGATCGGGGCGTGCTCGTCGTACGGGTAGGGCGGGTAGAGCTGGGCGACCCGCTCGACGTCGCGGACCGTGCCGTAGACCCGCGCCCGGGTCAGCTCGTCGTCGTAGTTGCCGCGCAGGTCCCAGGCCATCGCCTTGAACCAGGCCACGGAGTCCTCCGGGGTCCACGGCTCGATCCGCGGCATGCTGTGGTCGAGCCCGAGGACCGTGTACGACAGCGACAGCTCGGCGGCGGAGCGGCTGGCCAGGTACTCGTTGACGCCGGCCGCGTAGGCCGACAGGTAGCTGCGCGTCGTCGGGTCCGCCTGCGCGAGCTCGGCTGCCGCGACACGGCGCCAGCCGAGGCTCCGGACGACCATGTCGGCGCGCAACGCGTCCGGGTTCGCACCGACGAGCTCGGACAGCCGGCCGGCGGTGACGTGACGGCGCCAGTCCATCTCGAAGAAGCGGTCCTGGGCCTGGACGTAGCCCTGTGCCCGGAAGAGGTCCTCGGGGGTGTCGGCGTAGATCGACGGCACGCCACGCTCGTCGCGCAGCACCGTCACGGTGCCGTCGAGCCCGGACAGCTCGACCTCGCCGCCGTGGTCGGGGAAGGGCCGACGTACGAACGTCGTCGTCAGCACGGTCACCGTGAGCAGCACGGTCACGACGAGCGCGCCGACGCCGACGAGCGCTAGTCGAAGGACGCGTCGACGGGCCACGCGCCGCAGCCTAGGGGACGCGCTTCCCGCGCCTGAGCAGGCACGTTGCGTAACATTGGGGGTCCGTTCGACCACGTAGGGTTGGCGCCATGACAGCAGGCCCGCCGACCTCGCCGTTCGCCGGCACGGTGGGCCCGTGATCCGCGGCGGCGGGCCACCGTGACGGTCGACGAGCTCGGAACGGTCCTGCTCGCCGGAGCCCTCGTCCTGCTCGCCGCCGTCTTCGCCGTACGGCTGTCGCTGCGCACCGGGCTGCCCTCGCTGCTGCTCTACCTCGGGCTGGGGCTCGCGATCGGCGAGCGCGGCCTCGGTCTCGACTTCGACGACCAGCAGCTCACCGGGGTTCTCGGGTACGCCGCGCTCGTCCTCATCCTCGCCGAGGGCGGCCTGACCACCCGATGGGCCCGGATCCGGCCGACGATCGGGCCGGCGGCAGCGCTCTCCACGGTCGGCACGATCGTGTCCGTCGCCGTCACCGGCGCTGCGGCGCACGTCCTGCTGGGCATGGCGTGGCCGACCGCGCTGCTCGTCGGTGCGGTCGTGTCCTCGACGGACGCCGCGGCCGTGTTCTCCGTGCTCCGCGGGCTGCCGCTGCCGCAGCGCCTCGTCGGCATGCTCGAGGCGGAGTCCGGGCTCAACGACGCTCCGGTCGTCATCGCCGTCGTCGCCCTCACCGAGCTGGCGACGCACGACGGCGGGGGGCACGCGTGGTGGTTGCTCGCCCTCGAGGCCGCCGGCGAGCTGGCCGTCGGTGCGGTGGTCGGGCTGGCCGTCGGCAGGCTCGGCGCCGAGGCCCTGCGCCGGGTCGCGCTGCCGTCGTCCGGCCTCTACCCGATCGCCGTGCTCGCGATCGTCGTCGTCGGCTACGGGACGGCCGACGTCCTGCACGGCTCGGGGTTCCTCGCGACGTACGTGTCCGCGCTCGTCCTCGGCAACCTCCGGCTGCCGCACGGTGCGGCGGTCCGCGGCTTCGCCGAGGGCATGGGCTGGCTCGCCCAGATCGGCCTCTTCGTCCTCCTCGGGCTCCTCGCGGACCCGAACCGGCTGCCGGCGCAGGTGCTGCCGGCGGTCATCGTCGGCCTCGTGCTGCTCCTCGTGGCCCGGCCCCTGTCGGTCGTCGCCTCCGTGTCGTGGTTCCGGGTGCCGTGGCGCGACCAGGCGTTCCTGTCCTGGGCGGGCCTGCGCGGCGCCGTCCCGGTCGTGCTCGCGACGATCCCGGTGACCGCCGGGCTCGACGACGCGACGGGGATCTTCGACCTCGTGTTCGTCCTCGTCGTCGTCTTCACCGTCGTCCAGGGCCCGACCCTGCCGTGGATGGCCCGCCGGCTGCGGCTGACGGACGACGTCGTGAGCGTGGACCTCGACGTCGAGTCGTCCCCGCTCGGCGCGCTCGACGCGGACGTCGTCCAGCTGAGGATCGGTCCGACGTCCCGGCTGCACGGCGTCGAGATCTTCGAGCTCCGGCTGCCCGACCGCTGCAACATCACCCTCGTCGTCCGCGACGGCGACGCGTTCGTGCCGAACCCGCGGACCATGCTGCGGCACGGCGACGAGCTGATCCTCGTCGCGGCCTCCTCGGTCCGGGCCGCCGCCGAGCGGCGGCTGTCCCAGGTGAGCGCCGGCGGCAAGCTCGCCGGCTGGTACCCGCGCCTCGGCCGCGGCCCGGTGCCCCGCCGTCCGACCCCCTGACCCGCCGGCCCGTCTCGCGACCCGGTCGAGCCACCTCGAGCATGACGTGTGCGGCCGGTGAGCGCGCCGCGCGGGTCGCCGCCGTGGCATATCATTGGCACTCGACATGGTGGAGTGCTAAGGACGAGCAGGCACCCAGACGAACGCTCCAGGAGGGCAACGTGCCGACGTACGCCTACGCGTGCACCGCGTGCGACCACCGCTTCGAGGCGCAGCAGGCCTTCAGCGACGACACGCTCACCGAGTGCCCGGAGTGTGCCGGGCGGCTGCGCAAGCTCTTCAACTCCGTCGGGATCGTCTTCAAGGGCTCGGGGTTCTACCGCACCGACTCCCGCGGCAAGGACACCTCGCCGAGCAGCGCCGAGGCGGGTAAGAAGTCCGACGGCGGTACGACGTCGGAGTCGGGCGCGAAGCCCGACGGCGCCGCGGCCTCCGGCGGGTCGTCGTCCGACTCCGGGTCGTCGTCCGACTCCGGGTCGTCGGGCAGCCCGTCCAAGGGGTCTGGCGGCTCGTCGAACGGTTCGGGGTCCTCGTCCGGGTCGTCGGGCTCGTCCGGCGGCTCGTCCGGGTCGTCGACCCCCGCGAAGACGGGCAGCACGTCCGCCGCCTGAGCGCCCCTGGACGAACGGCCGGCCTCGACCCGTCCACAGGCTCGCGGTTCGTCCCACCGTCCACAGGCATCGTGGCGTCGCGACCGTCGGACCGCAGCGGCGGATAGCGTCGCGTCCATGAGCAGCACCCCCTCCCCCGCGTCGTCCCCCGCGTCGTCCCCCGCGTCGTCCCCCGGGCCGGTCGCCGACGTCGGCGTCATCGGCGGCTCCGGCT
>DAIOGQ010000173.1:0-8464 GCA_036745175.1 Kineosporiaceae bacterium | reverse complement strand
TCCGTCGACCTCGAGCGGTCGAGCTACCGGCTCCACGTCGTCGCGTTCCCGCTGTGGACCTTCACCGTCATGGCCGGCGCGATCTGGGCCGAGGCCGCCTGGGGGCGCTACTGGAACTGGGACCCCAAGGAGGTCTGGTCCTTCGTCATCTGGGTCGTCTACGCGAGCTACCTGCACGCCCGCGCCACCCGCGGCTGGGACGGCCGTCGCTCCGCCTACCTGGCGCTCGCCGGGTACGCGTGCATCCTGTTCAACTTCCTCGTCGTCAACATCTTCTTCGTCGGCCTGCACTCGTACTCGGGCGTCTGAGCCACGACGCGGGGGCAACGGCGCCGCAGGCGAGCAGCGACGCAGGGAACGAGGGGGAGCGGCGAGGGGGAGCGGCGAGGGTCCGTCCGGAGACGGGTCGGGCTGAGCGCCGGCGGACGGGGTCGGGCTGCTCTGCACTGCTCCACCGGGTGGAGCAGTGCAGAGCGCCCACAACAGGCCGCCGAACGCGGGGCAGTCGAAGCGCCTACTCCGGGGTCGGCTGGTCGCCCTTGCTGCCGTCGTGGCTGCCGTCGTGCCGGTGGTCCTTCTCCTCGCGGCGCTGCTCCTTGGACTGCCGACGGCGCTCCTCGCGCTCGGTGCGGCGTCGCTCGCGGCTCTTCTGCTCCAGGTCGCGGAGGAAGTCGGGGTCGTCGTCCGGGGCCACGACGCGCGGGACCCCTCGGCTGCCACCGGCACCAGGACCCCGGGGTGCACCGTAGACGAGCCACGCGACGGGCCCGACGATCGGCACGAGGATGACGAGGAACCACAACGGCCGCGGCATCCCTCGGACCTCGCGGTCGTCACTGCGCCAGCAGTCGACGAGCGCGTAGATCATCACTCCGACGGTGATGAGCCCCAGGATGGCCTGTCCCATGTCTCCCACTGTAGGTCGTTCCGACAGCGGTGGCGTCCCGGCCCCGAGAGTCAGACCGGGTGCCGAGGCGGCACCGGCGCGGGGGCGACCGGCCGGCCGAGGAGGAAACCCTGCGCCGCGTCGATCCCGAGCCGCCGGGCGGCCTCGAGCTGCGCCGTCGTCTCGACGCCCTCGACGATGCAGCGCCGTCCCATCGCCCGGCAGAGGGTGAGAACGGTGGCCACGACCGTGTCGTCCCGGCCCAGCTCCATGGTCACCTGACGGTCGACCTTGACGGTGTCGACGGGCAGCTGGCGCAGCGCGAGGAGCCCGAGCGCGCCGCGGCCGAAGTCGTCGACCGTGACGCCGACACCGAGCGAGCGCAGCATGCCCATCGTGCGGCGCGCCTGGTCGGTGTCGACGAAGGTCGCCGCACTCACCTCGACGGCGAGGGCGGACGCCTCGAGGCCTCGCAGTGACAGCTTCGCCGCGACCGACGCCGCCAGCCCCGGGTCCTCGAGCTGGCTGCGGGTCAGGTTCACCGCGACGTACCGCGGCCACGTCGTGCCGTCGTGGTGGGCCCGCTCCCGCCAGCCCACCATGAGGTCGAGCGCGCGGTCGAGGACGATCTCGCCGAGAGCGGTGCCGAGGCCGGTCTCCTCGGCGACGGCGACGAAGTGCTGCTGCGGCACCGAGGTGCCGTCCGGACGGGTCCAGCGAGGGATGACCTCGACCCCGCCTGTGCGGTCCGCGGAGGCCTCGACCGCGAGGTCGACGACCGGCTGGACCGCCACGTCGACGGCGCCGGCGGCGATCGCGTCGCGCAGGTCGGCCTCGAGCCCGTCGCGGGACGCGTCGTGCGCGCCCATCGCCGGGTCGTGGTGCGCCCAGCGACCGCGGCCCGACGACTGGGCCGACCGCATCGCGGCGGTCGCCGCGCGCAGGAGCCGTTCGGGGGTCTCCATCTCGGCAGCGGCGACCGCGGTGCCGATCGAGCAGGTCACCGACACCGGGCTGGCGGAGACGATCATCGACTCCTCGAGGAGGGCGGCCATCCGGCGCGCCATCGGCTCGCAGCCGTCCGGTCCGACGCCCTCGACGAGGACGGCGAAGGTCGTCGCACCGACCCGGGCGATGACGTCCTCGGCGGGCATGGCAGCCCGCAGCCGCCGGGCGAGCTGGCGCAGCACCTCCCGGCCGCCGTCCTCGCCGAGCGTGTCGGTGACGCCCTCGAACCGGTCGACGTCGACGACGAACAGGGCGACCCGGCCGCCGATGACGTCGGTGCGGGCGATCGCCCGGGTGACCCCCCGCAACAGCGTCGCGCGGGTCCCTATGCCGGTGAGCGGGTCGGCGCTCGCGTCGTCCGCGCCGCTGCGCGGGGACGACGTGGCGGCCGGGTCGCCGTCGGCGGTGTCGGCGTGCGCCCAGCCGGTGCCGGTGGGCAGGAGCCGGCGCGCGACGGCGCTGCCGAGGGTCCCGGCGCCGATCGTGGCGGCCGCGCCGGCGAGCAGGACGCCACCGGGGCCGACCCCCGGACCGAGGGTGTCGGCGCGCAGGGCGAGCACGGTCTCGAGCATGGCGAGCATCCCGCCGCCGGCCGCGGTGAGCAGCCAGCCGGTGTCGCCCGGGAGGCGGGTCGTCAGCGCGCCGACGGTCGCGACCGTCCACACCGCCGCGAGCGGCGCCAGGTCCGGCGCCGAAACGGCGAGGAGCGCCGCGGCGGCGAGGGTGACGCAGCCGCGGGCGAAGGTGGCCCTGCAGGTGCGAGGGACCAGCGCGCTGGCCGCAGCGGCGGCGAGCATCGCGACGGCGACCCACGCCGTCTGCCGCCCGGCAGCGATCCAGACGGCGGGCAGCGACGTCATGGCGACCGCGCCGAGGACCAGCGCCTCGTGCCGGACGGCGTCCCGAGCGGTGTGCGTCCCGGCCCGGGCGCCGCCTGCCGCGAGCAGCTCGGCGAAGCCGGCGGGCACCTCGGCAGCTGCACCGGCGGCACCGGCGGTACCGGTGGCGTCGGCGCCGGCGTCCGGTCCGACCAGGTCCGCGGCAGACGCCCCGGCTGCCGGGACGCCTCCGCGCCTGCGGTCGTTCGTGACCTTCGTGTTCATCGTGGGCCCCAGCTGGACGGCGATCGCGAGTCTCGGACGGCGCGCCGCGGTCACGGGGCGTCCCGTGGAGTGTCGGATCGTCGTCCGGGCGGCTTGAGCCGTCCGGGTGGTGGCCGTCGGGCACCGTAGGCTGGCCGGGTGTCCTCCCTGCTCAAGTACACGGTGCTCCGGCTGGCGCTGTTCCTCGTCGCACTCGTCACTTTCCGGGTGCTCGGAGCCCGCGGGATCCTGGCGGTGGTGCTCGCCGCCTTCGTCTCGATGCTGCTCTCGTACGTCCTGCTCCGCGGCCCGCGTGACGAGCTGTCCGGCGTCATCGACAAGCGCGTGTCCGCCCGGCTCGACCGGGCGGACGGCTCCGGGCCCACCTCCGCGGCGGCCCGGCGCCGCGCCGAGGACGACGCGATCGAGGACGCAGCCGCGGACGCCGCCCGCGAACGCGAGGCGGACGGCCGCGCCCAGACGCCGTCAGCCGACGGACAGCCCGACCCCGAGAAGTAGGCCGACGGCCAGCTCGAGCCGGCTCGTGTCACGCAGCACCGGGAGCAGCGCACGGCCGGCCGCGCCGCCGAGCACCGTCCGGACGGGCGGCACCGCGAGCGGGACGGCGAGCAGCGCGAGCAGGGCCCATGGTCGTCCGGCCGTCGCGGCGGCGACCGTCGTCGCGAGACCGCCGGCGAGCAGTCCCGCGTAGAGCAGCCGGGTCCTGGGGTCGCCGAGCCGGACCGCGAGCGTCCGCTTGCCGGCGACGGCGTCGGTCGGCACGTCGCGCAGGTTGTTGGCGACGAGGATCGCGCACGCCAGGGCGCCGACGCCGACCGCGCCGAACCACGCCGCGGCGTCGAGCCGACCGGTCTGCGTCCAGGTCGTGCCGAGCACCGCGACGAGCCCGAAGAAGACGAAGACGAAGACCTCGCCGAGGCCCGCGTACCCGTAGGGCCGCGACCCGCCCGTGTAGTACCAGGCGGCGACGATGCTCATGGCGCCGACGGCGAGCAGCCACCAGGCGCCGGACAGCGCGACGAGCGCGAGGCCCGCGACCGCGGCGACGCCGAACGCGGCGAGAGCTGCCCGCCTGACCGCCGCCGGCGCTGCCGCGCCGGACGCCGTGAGCCGGAACGGTCCGACCCGGTCGTCGTCGGTACCGCGCACGCCGTCGGAGTAGTCGTTGGCGTAGTTGACGGCGACCTGGAGCGCGAGCGACACGACGAGCGCGAGCACCACACGGTCCGGGGCGAACGCGTCGGCCCAGCGGTCGCCCGCCGGGCGCATCCCGACGGCAGCACCGGTGCCGACGAGGACCGGGGCGACGGCGGCCGGCAACGTGCGCGGCCGGGCGCCCGCGAGCCACTGACGAGCGCTCGCACCCGAAGGGGTCGTCCGGCTCACCCGCGGTCCCCGAGGACCGCAAGCCGGGCGATCGCCGTCCGGTCCGGCTTGCCGGGACCCCGCAGCGGCATCGAGGCCAGCACGAGCAGCTGCCGCGGCGACGCGTGCGCCGCGACGTCGGCCGTGACCCGTTCTCGGACCTGCGCCATCGTCGGTGGCTGCACGCCGTCCGCGAGGACCAGGGCCGCGACGACGCGCTGGCCCCACTGCGGGTCCGGCGCCGCGACGACCGCGGCCTCCCGGACGCCCGGCAGCCGCAGCAGCGCCGACTCGACGGCGTGCGGGACGACCTTGAGCCCGCCGGTGACCACGACGTCGTCGAGCCGGCCGAGCACCTCCAGCCGGCCGTCCGCGCCGAGCCGTCCCGCGTCGTCCGTCGCGAACCAGCGCGTGCCGTCCGCGTCACCGACGAACCCGCCGCCCGGCGTGCCGTCCGTCCCGCCGGGGCGGTCCGGCGCGTCCGTCGGGTCGGCGGTGTCGCCGCCCGGGCCCGAGCGATAGCCGCGGGCGAGGACGGGTCCGCCGAGCAGCACCCGTCCCGCGGGCCCGTCGACCCGCGCGGTGACGCCGTCGAACGGGACGCCGTCGTAGACGCACCCGCCGCACGTCTCGGTCATGCCGTACGTCGTGACGACCCGGACCCCGGCCCCGGCCGCGCGTTCGCGCAGCGCCGACGGGGTGCTCGCGCCGCCGACGAGGACGGCGTCGAACCCGGCCAGCGCGTCGAGCGCGGCTCCGCCGGCGTCGAGGAGGCGAACGAGCTGGGTCGGCACGAGCGCGGTGTAGCGACGCGACCCGGCCACCCGGGCCGCGGCCTCCGCGAACGCCTCGGGCCGGAACCCGACGGACAGGTCGAGCACGACCGGCGGAGCTCCGCCGACGAGGGAGCGGACGAGCACCTGCAGGCCCGCGACGTGCTGCGGGGGAAGGGCGAGCAGCCACCGGGCCGCCCCGCCGAGCCGGTCGTGGGTCGCCGAGACCGAGGCGAGCAGCGCCGAGGCCTGCAGGAGCACGCCCTTGGCGTCGCCGGTCGAGCCGGACGTCGCGACGACGGCGACCGTCGGGTCGGCGGGGTCGTCCTCGGCCGCGCCGAGCGGTTCGCCGGGACGCAGCGCCGGCGGCGGCGCGACCTCGTCGGAGTGCAGCAGCAGCGCCGGACCGGCGCCGGAGAGGGCCGCCCGCACGGCCGGCAGGACATCGAGCACACCCTCGTCCGCCGGGACGGCGACGGGCTCGAGCAGGCGGGTCACGGGACGAGCGTAGGCGTCGCCCGCGCGCCGCCACCGACCGACCCGTCGGGCCTGGCAGGCTGACCCGCGTGCTGTCGGTCGAGGAGGCGCTCGCCGAGCTGGGACGGCTGGACACCCGGCTCGTGGGCCACGCCCGCCTCGCCTGGGAAGCCCTGTCCGGCGGTGGCGGCCCCGAGACCGTCACCCAGTGGCGGGTGCAGCAGTTCTGCTGGTTCGAGCTCGCGGCGTCCGAGCAGCTCGCCGGCCGTCGGTGGCCGCTCGCCGAGGGTCTCGCGGCGCTGCTGGACGGCCTCGGGCTCGGCCGGTACGCCATGCTCGCGCGCAGCGAGACGACCCGCGAGATCCTGCTCGCCGCCGACCAGTCCGTCGGCGGCGGGCACACCCTCGCGCACCGCGCGTCGCAGCGGTCGGGCATCCACCCGCCGGACACCGAGCTCGTCACGTGGCGGGGCCGGTGCGGTCCGGTCGAGGCCACCCTCGCCGAGCTCGTCGCGGACCGGCTGGAGATCGCCGTCGTCCTCGGTGACCTGCAGCCGGGGACCCGGGGCTGGCGCGACCAGCAGGCCGAGCTCACCCTCGCCGTCCTCACGACCCCGCACCCGGCGTTCGACGACCGGCCGCCGTACGAGACGCTCGTCGCCGAGCGGGTGCACCGCTGGGTGCGCCGCCCGCGGTCGACGACCCGCAGCGGACTCCTCGCGCCGCTCGAGCGCCGGCTCCAGCCGCGGGTCGACCCCGGGATGGCTGCGCCTGCCCGCGCCCTGCTCCGGCCGCTCGACTGGCTGCTGACCGAGGTCCACGACGACGGGCTGCCGCTGACCGCCGCCGGCTACCTGCCCCCACGCACGGTCGCCCGCGCTCTCGACGAGCTCGGCTGGCGCGACGAGCTCATCGGTCCCGCGACCCGCGAGGTCGACGCCTACCCGGTGCTCGTGCTCCGCGAGTCGGCGACCCGGCTCGGGCTCGTCCGCCGCCGTGCGGGGCGCCTCGTCCGGACCCCCAGCGGGCGGTCGGCCGTCGAGGACGGCCGGGCCCTGTGGCTCGAGGCCGCCGCCGGCCTCGTCGGCGCGGAGGACTCCGCACTCGCCACGGCCTGGGAGGTGGTCCTCGCCGTTCTCGAGCCCGGCGACAGCGTGCCGGAGGAGGACGTCCGGGCGCTCGTCCAGTCGGTGGTCTCGGAGTCCGGCTGGAGCCTGGCGGGCAGGCGCGACCCGGCGGCCGTCGACACCGCGCCGCTGTTCTTCGCCGTCCTGCGTGAGCTGCGGTGGCTCGAGCTGGTCGAGGAGTCCGGCGCGCTGCTCGACCGTCAGATCCAGGCCCGGCCCGGCGCCGGTGACCTGTTCCGGGCGGCGCTGCGGCACCGGGTGCTGCACGGCGCCCTCGGCTGACCGGACCGCCGTCAGCGGTTCGGGCGGCCCTGGCCGGCGCCGCCCTCGTCCGGCCCGTCGTCCGGCTTCCTGCGGAGCGAGTCGAGGAACTCCGGGTCGTCGTCCGGTGCGACGACGCGCGGCTGGCGCGGGCGTCCCTGCTCGGTGCGTCCGGCTGTGCCGGAGCCGGGCCACGGCCCCTGCGTCACGCCGCCCTGCGGGCGGCCGAGGAGGAACCAGGCGATCGAGCCGAAGAACGGCAGCACGACGATGACGAGCGCCCAGGCCCATCTCGGCATCGTCCGGACGGCCCCGGGCGGGCTCTGCACGCACTCGATCAGGCAGTAGACGAGCAGCCCGATCTCGATGAGGACGGGCAGACCCCGGAACAGGAAGAACATGCGGCCCCCTCGGTGCGGGGTCCGATCATGTCACGGTGCGGCGCGAGTCGCTGGCGGGCAGGTGCGGGCCGCTGCTGTAGCGGCCCGATGTCGATCGTCGCGAACCTCCTGGTCGCCGTCCTGGTGTCGTGACCGTGTGCCGTCAGTAGTACCAGGGATAGGGGCTCCAGTCGGGGGAGCGCTTCTCCAGGAACGCGTCCCGGCCCTCGGCGGCCTCGTCGGTCATATAGGCCAGGCGGGTCGCCTCGCCGGCGAAGACCTGCTGGCCCACGAGGCCGTCGTCGACGAGGTTGAACGCGAACTTCAGCATCCGCTGCGCGGTGGGGGACTTGCCGTTGACCTCGGCGGCGACCTCGAGCGCGACCGTCTCGAGGTCGGCGTGGTCGACGACGAGGTTCACCGCACCCATCCGCTGCATCTCTTCGGCGCCGTAGGTGCGGCCGAGGAAGAAGATCTCGCGGGCGAGCTTCTGGCCGACCATCTTCGCCAGGTACGCCGAGCCGAAGCCACCGTCGAACGACGCGACGTCCGCGTCGGTCTGCTTGAAGCGCGCGTGCTCGCGGCTGGCGATCGTCAGGTCGCACACGACGTGCAGGCTGTGCCCGCCCCCCGCCGCCCAGCCGTTCACGACCGCGACGACGACCTTGGGCATCATCCGCACGAGACGCTGGACCTCGAGGATGTGCAGCCGGCCGCCGGCCGCCTTCACCCGGGCGTCGTCGACGGTGTCGACCGTCTCGCCCGGACGCCCCGTCCCGGGGTCGACACGCGCGTACTGGTATCCGGACCGGCCGCGGATCCGCTGGTCGCCGCCGGAGCAGAACGCCCGGCCGCCGTCCTTGGCGCTCGGGCCGTTGCCGGTGAGCAGCACGCAGCCGACGTCCGGGGTCATCCGCGCGTGGTCGAGCGCCCGGTACAGCTCGTCGACCGTGTGCGGCCGGAACGCGTTGCGCACCTCCGGTCGGTCGAAGGCGATCCGCACCGTCCGCCGCGCCGCGCCGTCGAGGCGGCACCGGTGGTAGGTGATGTCGGTGAAGTCGAAGCCGGGGACGACGTCCCAGGC
>DAIOGQ010000172.1:0-8518 GCA_036745175.1 Kineosporiaceae bacterium | reverse complement strand
TACGCCGAGAACCCGCCGAAGAAGTACCAGGACATCTACCCGCTGAACTTCGACAACGACCCGCAGGGGCTCTACGCCGAGGTGCTGCGCATCGTCGAGCACTGGATCGCCCACGGTGTCCAGGTGTTCCGGGTCGACAACCCGCACACCAAGCCGGTCGAGTTCTGGGAGTGGCTCATCGGCACGGTCAACGACCGCCACCCGGACGTCATGTTCCTCGCGGAGGCCTTCACCCGGCCGGCGATGATGCACACCCTCGGCAAGGTCGGCTTCCAGCAGTCGTACACGTACTTCACGTGGCGGACGTCGAAGGCCGAGCTCACCGAGTACCTCACCGAGCTGACCGGCGAGCCGGCGGCGTACATGCGACCGAGCTTCTGGCCGAACACCCCGGACATCCTGCACGAGTTCCTCCAGTACGGCGGGCCGGCCGCGTTCAAGCTCCGCGCCGTCCTCGCCTCGACGCTGTCACCGTGCTGGGGCATGTACTCGGGCTACGAGCTGTGCGAGCACGTCGCCGTCCGGCAGGGCAGCGAGGAGTACCTCGACAGCGAGAAGTACCAGTACCGCCCGCGGGACTGGGCGAGCTACGAGCAGGGCGGGCCCCACGAGGGCCGCTCCATCGCGCCGTACCTCACGCGGCTCAACCAGGTCCGCCGCGACCACCCGGCGCTCCAGCAGCTGCGCGGGACGACCTTCCACGAGGCGTACGACGACCACACGCTCGTCTACTCCCGGCGGCTGGCCGCCGACGTGTCGCCGAGCGGGCGCGAGGACTGCGTCGTCGTCGTCGTGAACCTCGACCCGCACGGGGCGCGCGAGACGACGGTCAAGCTCGACATGCCGGCGCTGGGCATGGACTACCACGACACGTTCACGGTCCACGACCTGATGACCGGCGACACCTTCCGCTGGGGCGAGTACAACTATGTGCGACTCGACCCGCACGTCCAGCCCGCCCACGTGTTCCACCTCAGGAGGATCTAGGTGCAGGGGTTGGAGCTCTCCGGACCCGGCCTGCGGAACGACCCGAACTGGCACCGCAAGGCCGTCTTCTACGAGGTGCTCGTGCGCGCCTTCGCCGACTCGAACGGGTCCGGCTCGGGCGACTTCAACGGGCTCATCTCGAAGCTCGACTACATCCAGTGGCTCGGCGTGGACTGCATCTGGGTGCCGCCGTTCTACGCCTCGCCGCTCAAGGACGGCGGCTACGACATCAGCGACTACTGCGCCGTCCTGCCGGAGTTCGGCACGCTGCCGGACTTCAGCGACCTCGTCGCCCAGGCGCACGCCCGCGGGCTGCGGGTCATCACCGACCTCGCGGTGAACCACACGAGCGACCAGCACCCCTGGTTCCAGGCGAGCCGGTCCGACCCCGAGGGCCCGTACGGGGACTTCTACGTCTGGTCCGACACCGACGAGAAGTACGCCGACGCGCGGATCATCTTCGTCGACACCGAGACGAGCAACTGGACGTTCGACCCCGTCCGGCGGCAGTACTACTGGCACCGCTTCTTCTCCCACCAGCCGGACCTCAACTTCGAGAACCCGGCGGTCCAGGAGGCGATCCTCGACGTCGTCACCTTCTGGATGGACCTCGGCATCGACGGCATCCGGCTCGACGCGATCCCCTACCTCTTCGAGCAGGAGGGGACCAACTGCGAGAACCTGCCGGCCACGCACGACTTCATCCGGCGCGTGCGTCGGGTCGTGGACGACCAGTACCCCGGGCGCATCCTGATCGCGGAGGCCAACCAGTGGCCCAAGGACGTCGTGGAGTACTTCGGCTCGGAGACCGAGCCCGAGTGCCACATGGCGTTCCACTTCCCCGTCATGCCGCGGATCTACTACGCGCTCCGCGAGGAGAAGGCGGCCCCGATCGTCGACATCCTCCGTGACACCCCGCAGATCCCCCCGGGCGCGCAGTGGGGCACGTTCCTGCGCAACCACGACGAGCTGACGCTCGAGATGGTGACGACCGAGGAACGCGCGGCGATGTACGGCTGGTACGCGCCCGACCCGCGGATGCGGGCGAACATCGGCATCCGGCGCCGGCTGGCGACGCTGCTCGACAACTCGCGGGCCGAGCTCGAGCTCATCAACGCGCTGCTCCTGTCGCTGCCCGGCAGCCCGTACCTGTACTACGGCGACGAGATCGGCATGGGCGACAACATCTGGCTCTCCGACCGGGACGCCGTCCGGACGCCGATGCAGTGGACCCCGGACCGCAACGCCGGGTTCTCGACCGCCGACCCGGGCAAGCTCTACCTGCCGGCGGTCCAGTCGCTCGCGAACCACTACGCCGCGGTCAACGTCGAGGCCCAGCTCGCGACGTCCGCCTCTCTGCTGCACTGGACCCGCGCGATGCTCTCGGTCCGCAGACGGCACCCCGTCTTCGGGCTCGGCCGGTTCGTCCCGGTCGAGGCGGACAACCCGCACGTGCTCGCCTTCCTGCGGGTGCTCGGCGACGAGGTACCCGGTGAGACACCCGAGACCGTGCTGTGCGTCAACAACCTGTCGCACTCGCCGCAGGCGACCCGGCTCTGGCTGCCCGAGCACGCCGGCGACACGATCGGCGACATCTTCGGCGGCACCGGGTTCGAGCCGGTCCCGGCGGGCGGCATGCTCTCGGTGACGCTCGGCTCGCGGGACTTCTTCTGGCTGGTGCTCACCCCGGGCGCGGTCACGGGATGAGTGCGGAGCCCGTGGAGAGGGTGAGCGACTCGCTCGCCGGTCTCCTCGTGGGCTGGCTGCCGCAGCAGCGCTGGTTCTCGGCCAAGGGCGTGGGCGTCGTGACCGCGCAGCGGCTCGGCGGCCTGGCGCCGTCGGACCCGGCGGGCGAGGTGGACCTCGAGGTGCACTTCCTCGCCGTCACCGTGGGGATCGGCCCGACGACCGTCTACCAGGTGCCGCTGTCGTACCGGGACGCTCCGGAGCCGGCGCTGGAGAACGCCCTCGTCGGCGTGCTCCGCAGCCGGGGCCGGCGGCGATGGGTCTACGACGCCGTCCACGAGCCCGCGTTCGTCCGCGCCTGGCTGCGGCTGCTCACCGACGGGTCGCAGGTGACCGACGCCGACGGCGCGGCGGGCGGTGCGGCGCGTGGTGTCCGGCAGCCGGCCGGCTGGACCCTCGACCCGGACGCACCGACGAAGGTCCTGTCCGGCGAGCAGTCGAACACGTCCGTCGTCGTCGGCGCCGACGGGCCGACGCCGGCCATCGTCAAGCTCTTCCGCGTGCTCGCGCCCGGAGACAACCCCGATGTCATCGTGCAGTCGGCACTCGCGGCGGCCGGGTGCGAGCGTGTCCCGCGGCCCGTCGGCTGGGTCGAGGGCACCTGGCCCGCGCCGGCCGGCGAGGGGAACGGCCGACCGGTCCGGGGCCACCTCGCGTACGCCGCGGAGTTCCTCGCCGGGAGCGAGGACGCCTGGCGGGTGGCCTGCCGCTCGGTCGAGGGCGGCGAGCGGTTCGAGGAGCAGGCCCACGCGCTCGGCGCCGCGACGGCCGAGGTCCACCTCGCTCTCGCCGCCACCTTCCCGACGACACCCGCGACCCAGGGTCTGCTCGACGACCTCGCCGACAACCTGCGCGGCCGGGTCACCTGGGCCGTCGCCGAGGCGCCCGCGCTCGCGGAGCGGGAGGCCGCCGCCCTGCTCGCGGTCGAGGCCGTCCGCACCGCCGCCGACGCCGGACCGCTCGTGCTGCAGCAGGTCCACGGTGACTACCACCTCGGCCAGGTGCTGCACTCCCCCACCCGGGGCTGGGTCCTCCTCGACTTCGAAGGGGAGCCGCTGCGACCGCTCGCCGAGCGGCTCGCGCCGGATCTGGCGCTGCGCGACGTGGCCGGGATGCTGCGGTCGTTCGACTACGCCGCCCGGCACGCGACCGTCGCCCTGCCGGACGCCGACCCGAGGGTGGCGGCGGCGGACGCCTGGGCGGCCGCGTGCCGTACGGCCTTCCTCGCCGGCTACGCCGAGGTCACCGGCCGGGACCCCGCCGCGGACGGTGCGCTGCTGCGGGCGCTCGAGCTCGACAAGGCGCTCTACGAGGTGGTCTACGAGACCCGCAACCGGCCCACGTGGCTCGCGGTGCCACTGCACGCTGTCCGCCGGCTGCTGCCGCTCGACAGCGCCTGACGCCGAGGTCAGGACGGCGCCGAGGCATCCGAGGCCAGCTCCTGCTCGAGCTGCGACGCAAGCTGCTCCGCGGCGTCGAGCGCCTCCTCGACGGCGTCGACGTCCGCCTGGGTCACCACCGCGGTCGCCGCCTCACCGTCCGAGCCGTCGCCCGTCGCCGTGGCGCCCGACAGCAGGCCGCAGCCCGCGGTGCCGGAGACGACGAGCCCGGCCGCGAGGACGAGCGCGGCGGTCCGGCGGCCGAGCCCGGGGCGACCGCCCGTCCGGCCAGGCCCGCCCGGGCCGCTGCGCCGGCTCACGTCGTGGCGGCCGTGGCGGCCGCGACGTCGACGCAGATCCCGGACTGCGCCTTCTTCAGCTGCTCGACCCGGGCGGGGAGGATCTGCTGCACGTCCTGCCGGACCTTCAGCCGGGCCTCGAGCGCCGCGGCCCGGTCCGTCTTGCCGGCCGCCTCGGCCTGCGCGATCCGCGCCTGCAGCCAGGCGAGGGAGCCGCGCGTGTCGGCGTCACCGGCGAGCCGCTCCTCGAGGTTGTCCGCGCGACGCAGCAGGTTCGGGATCCGGTCGCAGCCGCGCTGCAGGCGCAGCACGAGCCGGTCCGGGTGCGTCCCGGTGCCCGGGTCGCCGGAGCCCGTCGGCGAGGGGTCCGCCGGCGCATCGACCGTGTCGCCGGCGGCGGCGAGCGCCAGGCTCGTTCCACCGGCCGCCGTCCCGCGCGGGGCGGCGAGCGCCGGCCCGGCCGTCAGCGACAGGGCCAGAGCCGCCGACGCCGTGCCCGCACCGAGGGCGAGCCCGAGAACCCGTCGTGCCATCGTGTTCCTCCTTCGCGGGGCACCCCCGACGGGCGCCGCCTCGAGGAACTGTCCGACGGCGAGATGGCGGGCAGATCAGCCGACTGTTCGGGGAGTGTTCGGGCTCGGCCGACCGGTCAGGCCCGCAGGAGGACGAGACCGAAGGCGACGCCGCCCTCCGGCGCCGGGACGGCCTCGGGGTGCCCACCCATCCGACGCGTCAGCTCACCGACGAGCGCGAGGCCGAGGCCCGACCCGACGGGCCGGCTGCCGCGGTAGCGGTGGGTCAGCCGACCCCGCTCGAACGCGACGGCTCGGTCCTGCGCCGTGAGGCCCGGTCCGCCGTCGCGGACCTGGACCCGCAGCCGGCCGTTGCCGAGGTCGTGGGCGGCGAGGACGACGGGCGAGCCGGGCGCGAGGACCCGCAGGGCGTTGTCCATCAGGGCGTCCACGGCCTGCCGCAGCCGCTCACCGTCCGCCCGGGCGATCAGCGGCTCGGGACCGACCTCGGTCCGCAGACCGATGCCGGCAGCGTCCGCCCGCGGCTGCCACGCCGCGGCCGCGGCCGCGAGGACGGCTGCCACGTCGACCGGACCGAGGTCGAGCCGGAAGTCGTCGGCCTCGAGCCGGGCGAGCGCGAGCAGGTCGGCCACCCGGCCCTGGAGCCGGCCCGCCTCGTCCCGGATGACCGCTCCCGCCCGGGTCACGTCGTCCCCGGCGAGGACGCCGTCCGCGAGCGCCTCGGCGTACCCGGTGACCGCGGTGAGCGGGGTCCGCAGCTCGTGCGAGACGGCGAGGAGGAACTGCCGCTGCCGCTCCTCGCTCGCCGTCAGGGCGGTCGCGAGGCCGTCGAGCGCCTGCGCGACGTCGGCGACCTCGTTCGGCCCCTCGGGCGGCACCCGGACGTCGCGATGCCCTGCCGACAGCCGCCGGGCGGCGTCCGCGACCCGGCCGAGCGGCCGGGTCACCGTGCGCGCCAGGAGCACCCCCGCGAGGGCGCCGCCGAGCAGCCCGACCACCCCGCCGAGGAGGACGCCACGGCGCTGCGCCGCGGTGAGCCGTGCGGCGGCGGGCTCCGACTGGGCGACGAGCAGCACCCGCCCGGCCCCGGCCGGGCGGGCGACGACGAGGTAGGTGCCGTCGCCGGTGTCCCGCTCCTGCGCGGGCGAGTCGGCGGTCGCGCTCGCCACGTCCTGCGCCGTGAAGGGCACGCCCGGCTGCCGGGCGCTTCCGGGCGGCGCGCAGTCGACCACGACACCGGGCACGGCGGCCCGCAGCACCCTGACGACGGCGACGTCCTCGGCGAGCGCGCAGCCGGCGCGGCGGCGGCCCGCGAGCCGCTCCGCGACCGTGTCGGCCCGCGCCGCCAGCAGTGCGGCGGACTGGTCCCGGTTGGTCGCGCCGAGCGCCCGGACCAGGACGAGCCCCGTGAGCAGCGCCGTCGCGAGCGCGACGACGGCGACGAGCGCCACGAGCCGGGAGGTGAGGGTCCTCACGGCTCGACCGAGTAGCCGACGCCGCGCACCGTCCGGAGGCGGACGGCGTCCGCGAGCTTGCCGCGCAGCTGCGCGACGTGGACGTCCACGGTCCGGGTCGGCGTCCCGGCCGGGTAGCCCCAGACGTCGGTGAGCAGCTCCTCGCGCGCGAACACCCGGCCGGGCCGGCTCATGAGATGCCGGAGCAGGTCGAACTCGGTCGTCGTCAGGGCGACCGGCCGGCCGGCCGCGGTCGTCCGCCGGGTGTCCAGGTCAAGGACGACCCCGCCCGCCGACAGCCGCGCGCCGTCCGCGCCGGCCACCCCGGCGGCGGCGCCGTCCGGCAGGCCGCCGTGCCGCCGCAGCACGGCCTTGACCCGGGCCACCAGCTCGCGGGGGCTGAACGGCTTGGTGACGTAGTCGTCGGCCCCGAGCTCGAGCCCGAGCACGCGGTCGACCTCGTCGTCCCGCGCGGTGACGAACAGCACGGGAGTCCAGTCGCCGCCCTCGCGCATCCGGCGGCAGACGTCGGTGCCGTCCATCCCCGGCAGTCCCACGTCGAGGACCACGACGCTCGGCCGTCCGCGCCGGACGGCGTCGAGCGCCGTCACGCCGTCCCCGACGACCCGCACGGCGAACCGTTCGCGCTCGAGGTAGGTGCGGATGAGCTCCGCGATCGCCGGCTCGTCCTCGACGACGAGCACGGTGCCCGCGCCCGGGCCGGTGGCTGTCACGGCGACCATGGTGCCGTGCGCCGGGTCCTGACCGGGTGAACGACGTGTCAGCGACGATGCGCGCGTGCCGGACGTCACCGAGGTCGCGACCCGGCCCGCCCTGCGGCGGGCGCGGTGGCCGGCTGCGCCCGGCGCGCTCGGCATGCCCGGCGGGGGACGGGTCATTGGCGCTGGTGGGGCGATGACGAAAGACTGGCGGCATGGCCGATGACCGCCGCGCAGCAGACCTCCCGACGCCGGGCAGCACACCGTCCGGAGCCACCCGGGCTCCCGACCCGGCCCCGGGCGCGACGCCCGGCGCCGACCCGAACGGCACGACGTCGGACGAGGCCCCGGCCCAGGTGCGCGGCACGGCGCAGGCGAACCCGGCGCCGGTGATCGAGGCGCCACCCGCGCCGGACGACGCGGCAGCGCAGACGCCCTCCGGCGGCATCCCGCGGATCACCGCCAACCACCCGGCGGGCGCGAGCGCGGCGCCGGTGGGCGGCGAGGCGCTGAGCCGGGTCGCGACCGGGTCCTACCACGCGCCGCACTCGGTCCTCGGTGCGCACCCGCACGACGGGCAGGTCACCGTCCGCACCCTGCGGCCGTTCGCCGCGGCGGTGTCGGTCGTGCTGCCCGACGGCTCCACGGTGGCGACCGAGCACGAGTGGGACGGCATCTGGACGGCGGTCCTGCCGACGAGCGAGGTCACCGACTACCGGCTCGACGTCACGTACGACGGGATCGGGACGACGCGCGTCGACGACCCGTACCGCTACCTGCCGACCCTCGGCGAGATGGACCAGTACCTCATCGGCGAGGGCCGGCACGAGCAGCTGTGGGACGTCCTCGGCGCCCACGTCAAGCGTTACCCCGGTGGCATGGGCGACGTGACCGGCACCGCCTTCGCCGTGTGGGCGCCGAACGCGCAGGCCGTGCGCGTCGTCGGGGACTTCAACCACTGGGTCGGGCGTGGGCACGCGATGCGCAGCCTGGGCTCGACGGGCGTCTGGGAGCTGTTCGTCCCCGGGACCGGCGCCGGCACCCACTACAAGTTCGAGATCCTCGGCCGGGACGGCCACTGGCGGCAGAAGGCCGACCCGATGGCGTTCGGCACCGAGGTGCCGCCGTCGACGGCCAGCGTCGTCGTCGAGTCCGACTACACGTGGCAGGACGACGCGTGGATGACCAGGCGCGCCGAGACGGACCCGCACAACGGGCCGATGAGCGTCTACGAGGTGCACCTCGCGTCGTGGCGGCAGGGGCTGTCCTACCGGGACCTGGCCGACCAGCTCGTCAGCTACGTCAAGGACCTCGGCTTCACGCACGTCGAGCTGCTGCCCGTCGCCGAGCACCCCTTCGGCGGCTCGTGGGGCTACCAGGTCACGTCGTACTACGCGCCGA
>DAIOGQ010000171.1:0-8559 GCA_036745175.1 Kineosporiaceae bacterium | reverse complement strand
AGTTCAGCGGCATCGAGGAGGGCCAGGAGGTCCGCCGGACCGGCGAGATCCTCTCCGTGCCGGTCGGCGACAACTACCTCGGCCGTGTCGTGGACCCGCTCGGCACCCCGATCGACGGCCTGGGCGACATCGAGCCCGAGACCCGCCGCGCCCTGGAGCTCCAGGCGCCGTCGGTGGTCCAGCGGCAGAGCGTCAACGAGCCGCTCATGACGGGCATCAAGGCGATCGACTCGATGACCCCGATCGGCCGCGGCCAGCGCCAGCTCATCATCGGCGACCGCCAGACCGGCAAGACCGCCGTCGCGCTCGACACGATCATCAACCAGAAGGACAACTGGGCCTCGGGCGACCCGAAGCGCCAGGTCCGCTGCATCTACGTCGCGATCGGCCAGAAGGGCTCGACGATCGCCTCGGTGCGCCGCGCGCTCGAGGAGAACGGCGCCCTGGAGTACACGACGATCGTCGCCGCGCCGGCGTCGGACGCCGCGGGCTTCAAGTACCTCGCGCCGTACACCGGCTCGGCCATCGGCCAGCACTGGATGTACGCCGGCAAGCACGTGCTCATCATCTTCGACGACCTGAGCAAGCAGGCCGAGGCCTACCGCGCCGTCTCGCTGCTCCTGCGCCGGCCGCCGGGCCGTGAGGCCTACCCGGGCGACGTCTTCTACCTGCACAGCCGCCTCCTGGAGCGCTGCGCGAAGCTGTCCGACGAGATGGGCGGCGGCTCGATGACCGGCCTGCCGTTCGTCGAGACCAAGGCCAACGACGTGTCGGCCTACATCCCGACGAACGTCATCTCGATCACCGACGGCCAGATCTTCCTCGAGTCCGACCTGTTCAACGCCAACGTCCGTCCCGCGATCAACGTCGGCATCTCGGTCTCCCGGGTCGGCGGCTCGGCGCAGACGAAGGCGATGCGGAAGGTCTCCGGCTCGCTGCGGGTCGACCTCGCCCAGTTCCGTGCGCTCGAGGCGTTCGCGATGTTCGCCTCCGACCTCGATGCGGCGTCGCGGGCCCAGCTCGCCCGCGGGGCACGCCTCGTCGAGCTGCTCAAGCAGCCGCAGTACTCGCCCTTCCCGATGCAGGAGCAGGCCGTCTCCATCTGGACCGGCACCAGCGGCGAGCTCGACGCCGTCCCCGTGGAGGACGTGCGCCGGTTCGAGCGCGAGCTGCTCGACCACCTGCGCCGGCACACGAAGGTGCTCGACACGATCCGGGAGACCGGGCTCGTCACGGACGACACCGAGAACGCGCTGCGCGAGGCGGTCGCCGAGTTCAAGCGCGGCTTCCAGACCGGTGAGGGCAAGTCCCTGGCGTCCGTGGGCAAGGAGAGCGCCGAGGCGCTCGACGAGTCCGAGGTCGAGCAGGAGAAGATCGTCCGCCAGAAGCGCGGCTGACGGTCCTGCGCAGGAGCCAGGGCAGAAGTCAGGGAGGAGGCACGGCATGGGAGCACAGCTCCGCGTCTACCGCAGCCGGATCCGGTCTGTGAGCGCGATGAAAAAGATCACGCGAGCGTTCGAGCTCATCGCCGCGTCGCGGATGGTCAAGGCGCAGCAGCGCACCGCGGCGTCCGCACCCTACGCACGGGCGATCACCCGCGCCGTGTCGGCGGTGGCCACGTACTCGAACGAGGACCACCCGCTCACCACGGAGAAGCTCGAGGTCACCCGGGCGGCGATGCTGCTCGTCACGTCCGACCGTGGCCTGGCCGGCGCCTACTCGGGCAACGTCCTCAAGGAGGGCGAGTCGCTCGCCCAGCTGCTCCGCGGCGACGGCAAGACCGTCGTGCCGTACATCGCCGGCCGCAAGGGCTCGGCGTACTACCGCTTCCGCCGGCGCACGGTCGCGGCCGAGTGGGTCGGCTTCTCCGATGCGCCGCAGTTCGAGAACGCCCGTGAGATCGCGGCGACACTCATCGACGCGTTCCTCACGCCGACCGCCGACGGCGGCGTCGACGAGATCCACATCGTCTACACCCGCTTCGTCAACATGGTGACGCAGACGCCCGAGGTCGTCCGCCTGCTGCCGCTGGAGGTCGTCGAGGGCGACGAGCCGCCGGCACCCGACGAGGTGCTCCCGCTCTACGAGTTCGAGCCGTCGGCCGCGGCGGTGCTCGACGCGCTGCTGCCCAGGTACGTCGAGAGCCGCATCTACAACGCGCTCCTGCAGGCGGCCGCGAGCGAGCTCGCCGCCCGGCAGCGGGCCATGAAGTCGGCCACGGACAACGCCGACGAGCTCATCAAGCGGTACACCCGGCTGGCGAACACTGCGCGCCAGTCCGAGATCACCCAGGAGATCAGCGAGATCGTCGGCGGCGCGAACGCGCTCGCGGACGCTTCCTCGTCGGCCTGACGGCCGGCACCGAGCACCCGTTCCCTGTCGTAGTCAGACCGACGTGAGCACGACCCCGAGAGTGAGTGAGAGCAATGACTGCCACTGCTGTTGAGAACGCCGCCGAGGCCGCGGCCGCCGGTGTCGGCCGCGTCTCGCGCGTCATCGGGCCGGTCGTCGACATCGAGTTCCCGGCGGACTCGATGCCGGAGATCTACAACGCGCTCCACGTCGACGTGACCCTCGGCGACACGACGCGGACGCTGACCCTCGAGGTCGCGCAGCACATCGGGGACAACCTCGTACGCGCCATCTCGATGCAGCCGACGGACGGCATGGTCCGCGGGGCACCCGTCACCGACACGGGCTCGGCGATCAACGTCCCGGTCGGCGACGTGACCAAGGGCCACGTCTTCAACACGATCGGGGACTGCCTCAACCTAAAGGAGGGCGAGACGCTCGAGATCACCGAGCGCTGGCCGATCCACCGCAGGGCGCCGGCGTTCGACCAGCTCGAGAGCAAGACCGAGATGTTCGAGACCGGCATCAAGGTCATCGACCTGCTCACGCCCTACGTGCTCGGCGGCAAGATCGGCCTCTTCGGCGGCGCGGGCGTCGGCAAGACCGTGCTCATCCAGGAGATGATCTACCGGGTCGCCGAGAACTTCGGTGGCGTGTCGGTGTTCGCCGGTGTCGGTGAGCGCACCCGTGAGGGCAACGACCTCATCGCGGAGATGACCGAGACCGGCGTGATCGAGCGGACGGCCCTCGTCTTCGGCCAGATGGACGAGCCGCCGGGCACGCGGCTGCGGGTCGCGCTGTCGGCGCTGACGATGGCGGAGTACTTCCGCGACGTCCAGAAGCAGGACGTGCTCCTGTTCATCGACAACATCTTCCGGTTCACCCAGGCCGGCTCCGAGGTGTCGACCCTGCTCGGCCGGATGCCGAGCGCCGTCGGCTACCAGCCCACCCTCGCCGACGAGATGGGCGTGCTCCAGGAGCGCATCACCTCGACGCGTGGCCACTCGATCACCTCGATGCAGGCCGTCTACGTGCCGGCCGACGACTACACCGACCCGGCGCCGGCGACGACGTTCGCCCACCTCGACGCGACGACCGAGCTCTCCCGGACGGTGGCCTCGCTCGGGATCTACCCGGCCGTCGACCCGCTGACCTCGACGTCGCGGATCCTCGACCCGCGGTACATCTCGGCCGAGCACTACAGCACGGCCGTGCGGATCAAGCAGATCCTCCAGCGCAACAAGGAGCTCCAGGACATCATCGCCATCCTGGGTGTCGAGGAGCTCTCGGAGGAGGACCGGATCATCGTCCAGCGGGCGCGCAGGATCGAGCGGTTCCTGTCCCAGAACACCTTCGTCGCCAAGACCTTCACCGGGCTCGACGGCTCGTTCGTCCCGCTCAGCGACACGGTCGAGGCGTTCACGAAGATCGCGGACGGCGACTACGACGACGTGCCGGAGCAGGCCTTCTTCATGTGCGGCGGGCTCGACGACGTCGAGCGCAAGGCCGCGGAGATCAAGAAGCAGCTCGGCTGACCGACGTCAGACGTGGGACCCCGGCCCGGGCCGGGGTCCCACGGTCTCGGTATCCTGATCCGACGTAGCCCAGGGAGGTAGCCCGTGCCGTTGCAGGTCGAGCTCGTCGCCGCGGACCGCAAGGTCTGGTCCGGTGAGGCGTCGATGGTCGTGGCGCGCACGACCGAGGGCGACATGGGCATCCTGCCCGGTCACGCGCCGGTGCTTGCGGTGCTCGCCTCGGGGGAGCTGCGCATCACGCCGACGTCCGGCCAGCCGATCACCGTGTCGGCGCAGGGTGGCTTCCTGTCCGTCGAGCACGACCGGGTGACGGTGGTGTCCGACCAGGCCGCGCTCGTCGCCGGGTCCCCGTCCCACTGACGTCGCGGCGGGTGCGGCGGTGACGGACCTCGTCGTCCCCCTGACCGCGCTCGCGACCGCGGGGTCCCTGCTCGTCGTCGGGTTCGGCTCGCTCGTGCTGCGCCGGATCATCCTCAGCCGTCACGTCGGCACCTTCGACTGCTCGATGCGGCGCGAGTCCAAGGCACACGCCACCGGGCGCTGGAGGCTCGGTCTCGCCCGGTACGAGTGCGACCGGCTGGACTGGTTCCGGTTCTTCGCCTGGGGGCTGCGTCCGGCGCGGTCCCTCGACCGTGGCCGGCTCGTTCTCGTCGATCGGCACGCCCCGCTGGGCCCGCAGTCGCACTCGATCCTGCCGGGCTGGGTCGTCGTCCGCTGCGCCTACGGCGGCCTGACGATCGAGTTCGCGATGAGCGAGCCGGCCTACAACGGCCTCGCGGCGTGGGTCGAGTCCGCACCGCCCGGCGAGCACGTGAACGTCGCCTGACGTCTGAGGTGCTCCGTTGCCCGACGTGTCAGGTGCCCGCGGGTGGCGACGACCGGCCGCCCCCGGGGGTCCAGAGGACGTCGCCCGTCGCGCGGTTCACGTGCCGGCACAGGATGAAGAGCAGGTCGCTGAGCCGGTTGAGGTAGCGCGCGGCGACCGGGTTGACCCCGCCCTCGGCCTGCGTGCCGTGCTCGTCCGCGGCGGCCCAGACGGCACGCTCGGCCCGTCGGGTCACCGTCCGCGCGACGTGCAGGTAGGCGGCCGCCGGCGAGCCGCCGGGGAGGATGAACGAGCGCAGCGGCTCGAGGTCGGCGTTGTAGCGGTCGCACGCGGCCTCGAGGTCGTCGACGTACGCGTCGCTCACGCGCAGCGGCGGATGCGCGGGACTGTCGCTGAGCGGGGTGCACAGGTCCGCCCCAACGTCGAACAGGTCGTTCTGGATCCGCCCGAGCAGCGCCACGACGTCCGGGTCGATCCCACCGGTGGCACAGGCGAGAGCCACCCCGATCGCGCTGTTGGCCTCGTCGACGTCGGCGTAGGCGACGAGCCGCGGGTCGTTCTTGGACGTCCGGCTGAAGTCGCCGAGCGACGTCGTGCCGTCGTCGCCGGTCCGCGTGTAGATGCGGGTGAGATTGACCATGCGGCCCAGCCTAGGGACGGTCGGGGAGGGTTCGCACGCCGGGCCCTACGATGCGCGGGTGGAAGCGTTCAGGGTCGTCGGGGGCACCCGGCTCGTCGGTGACGTCCGGGTACCGGGAGCCAAGAACAGCGCCCTCAAGCTGATGGCCGCCGCTCTGCTCGCGGTCGGGCGGACGACGCTCGTCGACGTCCCCGACATCGTGGACGTCCGGATCATGGCCGAGCTCCTGCGCCGGCTCCGCTGCGACGTCGACCACGACGCCGACGGCGGGGTGGTCGCGATCACCGTGCCCGAGATCCCCGGGCACCGCGCGGACTACGACCTCGTGCGCGCGATGCGTGCCTCGATCAGCGTGCTCGGCCCGCTCGTGACCCGCTGCGGCGTGGCGGACGTCGCGCTGCCCGGCGGCGACGCGATCGGCTCGCGCGGTCTCGACCTGCACGTGTCCGGGCTGACGGCGTTCGGCGCCGACATCCGGGTCGACCACGGGTTCCTCGTCGCCTCGGCCCCGGCCGGGCTGCGCGGCGCGCAGGTCCGGCTCGACTTCCCGAGCGTCGGGGCGACCGAGAACCTCCTCATGGCCGCGGTCCTCGCCAAGGGCACGACGACGATCGAGAACGCGGCGCGCGAGCCCGAGGTCGTCGACCTGTGCCGGATGCTGCGCCGGATGGGTGCGCGGATCGACGGCGTCGCGACGTCCGTGCTCGTCGTCGAGGGGGTCGAGGTGCTGGCGCCGGTCGAGCACCGGGTCGTCCCGGACCGGATCGTCGCCGGCAGCTGGGCGTTCGCCGCGACCGTCACCGGCGGGGACGTCGTCGTCCGCAACGGTGAGGTCGGACACCTCGCGATGGTCCTGGACAAGCTGACCCTGGCCGGCGCAGAGATCTCGGACCTGTCCGACGGCTTCCGGGTCGTGGGGCCGGAGCGTCCGCGGGCGATCGACGTCGCGACGCTGCCGTACCCGGGCTTCCCGACGGACCTCCAACCGTTCGTCATCACGCTGGACGCGGTCGCGGACGGCGCCGCGATGGTCACCGAGAACCTCTTCGAGGCGCGTTTCCGGTTCGTGCAGGAGGTGGCCCGGCTCGGCGCCCAGGTGCGCGTCGACGGCCACCACGCGTTCGTCCGGGGCGTCCCGCGGCTGTCCGCCGCACCGGTCGAGGCCAGCGACATCCGGGCCGGCGCCGCGCTCGTGATCGCCGGGCTGGTGGCGGAGGGCGAGACCGTCGTCACCGGCGCGCGGCACATCGACCGTGGCTACGAGCAGATGGACCGTGCCCTGCGCGGTCTCGGCGCGAGCGTGTCCCGGGTCGAGCAGGCGGACTTCGCCTTCGTCTGACCGGTCGTCAGCCCTCGACGCCGTCGGCCGCCCGCAGGACGAGCCGGGCGGTCTTGAGGTCGCCGGGGAACACCATGACCGTCGGCCCGTGCGTCGTCGGCGCGAGTGTCGCCCGCAGGCCGGCGCCGACGAGCCGGCGCCGGATGATCTCGGCCTCGACGAAGGTCGCGGGCTCGGCGACAGGAACGAGCAGGCCGTACTCCTGCGGGCTGCCCGGGGCGGGGCGCCGCTCCACGAGGGAGCCACCGTGCCCGAAGGCCCACCTCAGGAGCAGCACGAGCACGCCGAGCGCGCCGAAGGCGAGCAACGGTCCGAAGGCGTAGGAGAAGCTGCCCCAGCCGGTCACGCAGCCAGTGTGGGGCCGCGCGCCTGAGGACGCATCACACCGGCATCTGGCATGATCATCCTTCGGGAGGCCCTCGGGACCCGGTGGTCGGGCGTTTCTTCGACCGTCGGCGCGTGCTCCGCAGTGCGCGCGAACGCTCTTGTTAACCTTGCGTCATCAATCCTTACTCAAAGTGATTCCCGAGGGCGAGTTGTCGGACGAAGTGAACGGAACCGGCGCCTACGGCGTCGTCACAGGTGTCGGGGGCGCCGCCCCGACGCGCGATCGGGACGAGGTGACGGGCGGTCCGTCGCCCGAGCGAGGCGGCCGCGCCGCCGGGCGACAGCACGGAAGGGGGCGCGACATGGGGAACGACCTGCACATCGAGGTCGTCCGTCGCGGTGCTGAGATCGAGGTGGCCGGGAGGCTGGACGGGCGCAACGCGCCCGTCGCCCGCGCCGTCCTGCACTCGACGATCGACGAGGGGGAGGGCGACGTGCTCGTCCACCTCGGCGGCCTGGACATCTGGGACGCGAGCGGCCTCGGCGTCATCGTCGGGGCGCATCGCCGGGCGCAGCAGGCCGGACGCCGCCTCGTCCTCACCGACGTGCCGCAGCGCCAGCTCCGGCTCCTGCGGGCCACCCGGCTGCACCGGGTGCTCACGGTGGAGCCGCTCGCCGTCGCCTGACCGGGCAGGCGGGAACCGCCCCGGCCGGCCCGGTCGTGGAGCCCGGCCCGGTCGGGCTCGTGCGCGCCCTGCGTGCGATAGTGCTGCCGTGACCGAGCCGCTCGAGATCGTCGCGCTCATCGCGGGGTCGGCGGCGGTCGCAGGGGTCTCAGCACGCCTCGGCCTGTCGTCCCCGCTCGTCCTCACCGGCGTCGGCATCGTCGTGTCCTACCTGCCGGGCGTGCCGAAGTTCCCGCTGTCGCCGGAGGTCGTGCTCGTCGGGTTCCTGCCGCCGTTGCTCTACACGGCCGCGATCCGTACGCCGTTCGTCGACATGCGCCGCAACAAGCGGGCCATCGGGCTGCTGTCGGTCGCGCTCGTCCTGGTCACCGCGTTCGCCGTCGCCGGCGTCGCGATGCTCCTGCTGCCCGGCCTGCCCTTCGCCGCGGCGGTCGCCCTCGGGGCGATCGTCGCCCCGCCGGACGCCGTCGCCGCGACCGCCGTCGCGCGTCGCGTCGGGATGCCGCGCAAGGTCGTGACGATCCTCGAGGGCGAGAGCCTGCTCAACGATGCGACGGCGCTCGTCACGCTGCGGATGGCGGTCGCCGCGCTCGGCGGCACGGTCACCCTCGTCGACATCGGCACCGACTTCGTCCGCGCCGTCGTCCTCGGCGTCGTCAGCGGCTGGCTCGTCGCCGAGGCCGCGACGTTCGTCCGGCGCCGGGTCGACGACCCGGTGCTCGACACGAGCCTGTCGCTCGTCGTCCCGTTCGCGGCCTTCATCGCGGCCGAGCAGGTGCACGGCTCGGGGGTGCTGTCGGTCGTCGTCGCCGGGCTGATCCTCGGCCACCGCTCGCCGGAGATCCAGTCGGCGG
>DAIOGQ010000170.1:0-8825 GCA_036745175.1 Kineosporiaceae bacterium | reverse complement strand
ACGATCGACGGCGGCAGCATGACCATGCCGAGGGACATCAGGATCGCGCTGACGACGATGTCGACGACGAGGAACGGCAGGAAGACGACGAACCCGATGATGAACGCCGCCCGCAGCTCGGACAGCACGAACGCCGGGACGAGGGTGCGCAGGTCGACGCTCGCGCGGTCCTTGGGCAGCGGCCGGCCGGCCGCCTTCGTCATGAGCGCGAGCTCCTCGTCCCGGGTGTGCTCGAGCATGAAGTCGCGCAGCGGCACGACGCCGTCGGTGTAGGCCTCCTGCGAGGTCTTCGTGCCGTCCATGTACGGCTTGAGGCCCTGGGACTGCATCTGGTCGAGCGTCGGCCCCATGACGAACAGCGAGAGGAAGAGCGCGAGCCCGACGAGCACCTGGTTCGGCGGGATGCTCATCGTGCCGAGCGCGCTTCGGGTCAGCGACAGGACGACGATGATCTTCGTGAAGGACGTGCAGAGCAGCAGGAGCGACGGTGCGACGCCGAGCACCGTGATGAGGACGATGATCTGGACGACGCGGCTCGGCTCACCCGGGACGTCGACGGTGATCGTCGGGTCGTCGGCCGACGAGGGGCCGGTCGGTCCCGTCGGTGCGGCGCGGGGGACGGCGAACGCGACCGGGGCGACCGCGACGGGGGCGAACGCGACCGGGGCGACCTCGAACGACGTCACCGCGAGGGATTCCCGCGGGTCGGCCGGCGGTGTCGTGGCGGCTGCCGGGGCGAGGAGCGCGGCGGCACCGGCCGCGAGCGTCGCGGCCGCCGCCAGGGCGAGCCGCCGCCGGGTCGTCATGGCGGTCACCCCCTCCTGACGGTGAGGTCGCGCAGGGCGTCGACGCCCCGCCGCCACGTCCGCGGGTCGAGGGCTGTGCCGGTCCCCGCTGTCGCGGCAGCGCGCGGCGCGACGACCCTGGTCGTGGTGACCTTGGCCGGCCCGTGGGTGCGTCCCTGCCCTCCGACGGCGGCCGCGAGCTGGGCCGGGTCGAGCTCGGCGAGCACGGTGACGCCGTGGGCGCTGGTGCCGAGGACGAGCCCGCGGCCTGCGACCTCGACGACGGCGACCGCCGTCTCGCGGGTCAGGCCGACCCGGTCGACGACGCGCAGCTCGACGCCGCCGCCGCGCACGCCGGCGCGGCGGGCGAGCCGGGCGGCCACGACGACGAGCACGACGACGACGACGAGCGAGGCGAGCACCCTCAGCACCGTCATGAGGTCGCCGTCGGCGCTCATCCGCCGTCGCCCGCCTGTCCCGGGAGCGTCGTCATGCGGCGTCCTTGGTGACGATCTCGGTGATCCGCAGGCCGAACGACTCGTCGACGACGACCACCTCGCCGCGGGCCAGCAGCGTGCCGTTGACGAGCAGGTCGGCGGGCGAGCCGGCGAGCCGGTCGAGCTCGACGACGTCCCCGGGGGCGAGAGCGAGCAGCTGCCGCACCGTCATCCGGGTGCGCCCGAGTTCGCAGGTCACCTCCATCTCCACGTCGCGGAGCATGTCGATGCCCCAGCTGCGGGCCGCGCTCGCAGCTGTCGCGCCGGCGGCGGCGGACTCCTTCCGAGGCGGCGGCAGGTTCTTCAGCCGGACGCCGACGAGCACGTGCAGGGACCCGCCCCCGAGCAGCGGCACCAGCACCGTCGTCCCACCGGCGAGCACCTCGACGCAGCCCTCGACGTCCACCGCGGTGGGGGCGCCGTCGAGCCGGCCGCCGAGGCCGGTCGCGATGGTTTCCAGGGCCGGGCGCAGCGCCTGGGCCGGATCGAGGTCGCCGAACGGCGTGCCCTGGAGCGCCTCGACGAGCTCGGACCCGACGACGACGAGGATCGTGCCCTCGACGGCGCCGGTGACCAGGCCGGTGACGGCCGCCCCGGCCGGGTCGGGCAGGGTCGCGGCGGCGGGGTCGGCGACCGGTGCGTCCGGGACGAGCGGCTCCGCGCTGGGGATCTGCGCCGTCGCCTCGCCGACCGCCGTCAGCACGAGCTGCGCGGCCTGCGTCCACGCGTCGTCGACCGGCGTGGCCTGGTCGGGGACGAGCGGTGAGGCGGAGAACGTCATGGCGTGTCCTTCACGTGGTGCGTCCGCAGGAGCAGGGCGGTGGCCGGCGTGTTCACATCGTGTCCGTGAGCGCGTCGGTGATGAGCACGGCGAGCGTGCGTCCTGCGGTGCCCGGGACGGCGCGGGCGAAGACGGTCGACGCCGACGTGACGGCGAGCGGCCGGGTGGCGGGGTGCTGCAACGAGATGACGTCGCCGACGCCGAGCCGGCCGACCTGCTCGCTCGGCAGCCGGACGGCCTCGAACCGGACGCGGACGTCCACCGCGACGTCCGCGAGCCGCTGCTGGGTGCGCCGGGCCGCCTCGACCCGGGCCCGGGTCTGGTCGCCGCTGTCGATGGTCTTCGTCAGCTCCTCGAGCGTCGGGCCGAGCATCGCGAACGGCATGCACAGCCCGACCGGGCTCTCCCGGCCGCCGACGACGAGGTCGAGCCGGGCCACGACCACGGGGTCGGTCGCCGCGGCCGCCTGGACGAACCGGGCGTCGGACTCGATGGCGAGCAGCTGGGGCTCGACGTGGGCGATCTGCTCGAAGGCGTAGGTGAGCTCCCGCAGCAGCCGGGTGAGCAGCTGGCGGATGATCGCCTGCTCGATGTCCGTCAGCGCCCGGTCCGGCTGGTCCGTGCCGCCGGGGCCGCCCAGCTGGTGGTCGATCATCGTCAGCACGGTCGGCAGGTCGAGGCTGAGCAGCGCCTTGCCGGGCAGCGGGTCCATCGACAGCACCGCGCACACGCTCTGCTCGGGCATCCCGGACAGGTACTCGTCGTAGCTGAGCTCCTCGATCTGCGCGTTGCCCAGGGAGCAGACGACCCGCAGGCTCGTCGTCAGCAGGGTCGTCGTCTGCCGGCTCCAGGTCTGCATCGCCACTCTCAGGAGGTGCGCGTGCTCGCGTGCGAGCCGCACCGGACGACGGAAGTCGTAGGTGCGTGCCTCGCCGCGTCGCCGGCGGCCGACCGCGGTCGCCTGTTCGGGGGAGCCCACGCTTGAGAATCGGGTCCGCCGGGGCCTTCCTTGAGCCGAGCCGGGGAACGAGGGCTACTGGTACACGAAGGTCGTGTAGTAGATGTCGTAGATCTCGTCCTCGTAGGCTTCCTTGACCTTCTCGATGAGCTCGTCCTTGGACTTCTCGCGGCCGTCGGACGACGAGATCTCGTCGATGGGCATGCCGCTGTAGAGGTCGATCGCGGCGTCGAGCGCCTTGGAGCCGTCGACCGCCTCGGCAACCGCGGCCGTCGCCTGCAGCGTCATGCCGAGCTTGAGGTAGTGCCCGCTCGCGAGGTTGATCGTCACCGGCTCGAGGACGACGACGATGCCCGGCTCGGGCGGCGGCTCCTCGGCCGGGGCGGCCTCGGGCGCCGGCTTGAGGAACAGGAAGTACGCCAGGGCGCCGACGAGCAGGAGCGTGGGGAGCACCATGAGGATCAGCTTCATCTTGCCGCCGCCCTTGCCGGCCTCCTTCTCGCCGTCCTTGGCCTCCGCGTCTGCGGTCTTCGTGGCCATTGTGCTCGCCTCCTGCGGGATCTGTGTCGTGCGTTCCTGGGGTGGTGCGGTCCGTCGGGTCAGGCCTGGTGCGGGTCAGCCGTGGCCCTCGGCCGCGGCCTTCCCGGTCGAGGAGCCGGCCGAGCTGCCGCTCTCCCCGTCGGCCGCGGCGCCCGACTCCTGCATCGTCGACGCCTTCCCGGTGGCGGCCCCCCGCGTGGACGCCGCCCCGGCGGACGCGTCGGTGGTCTGCTCCTCGGAGTTGCCCAGCGCGGCGACCGCGCGGCCGGCCCCGTTGTCGATCCGCGCGAGCACGACGATCTCGACCCGGCGGTTCTTCACGAGCGCGCGATCGTCGGACGCCGCGACGAGCGGCCTGGTGTCGGCGAACCCGGTCGCGTACAGCCGGGACGCCGGGAACTTCTGGACGCTCACGAGATAGCGCAGCACGCCGGTCGCGCGGTCCGTCGACAGCTCCCAGTTCGACGGGAACCGGGCCGTGCTGATCGGCACGGAGTTCGTGTGCCCGTCGACCGACAACCGGTTCGGCAGCGCGCGCAGCGTCGGTGCGATCGTGCCGAGGATCCGCCGGCCGTCGGGGAGCAGCGCGGCGCCTCCGCTGTCGAACAGGACCTTGTCGGTCGCGATCGTCACGATGAGCCCGCGCTCGTCGAACCGGAACGTCGCGCTGTCCTTCAGACCCGCCTGCTCCAGCGCCTTCTTCAGCTCGGACTCGGCCTTCTTGAGGTTCTTGACCTCCTTGGCGACCTGGGCCTGCTCCGTCGCCCTCGTCAACCGGGCCACGGCGTCCGGGTCGACGTTCGCCTGCGGGTCGATCATCGCGCTCGGCGCCTTGCCGCCGGCGGAGCCCGCCAGGTTGACGCTGTCCGGTGCGACCGAGCCGCCCGGGTCGAGCATCGCGTCGCCGCCCATGAGGATGGCGACGGGGGCGCCGAAGCCCGCCGACAGGCCGCTCTTGAGAGCCGCGAACTTCCTCTGGTCCACCTGGCTGATGGCGAACATGACGATGAAGAGCACCATGAGCAGCGTCATCATGTCGGCGTAGCTGACGAGCCACCGCTCGTGGTTCTCGTGCTCCTCGTGCTCCTCCTCGTGACCGCGACGCTTGCCGCCGCCGCCGTGCCCGCCGCCGTGCCCGCCGCCGCTCACGGCGCGCTCCCGGGGCCGCGGGGGAGCGCGCCGCCCATGGTCACGCCGCCTCCGGGATGCCCGTGGGCAGCGTCTGCGGCATCTTCGAGCGGAGCTTGGTCGCCACGACCCGCGGGTTGGAGCCCGCCTGGATCGCCAGGACGCCGTCGATGATCAGCTCCATCCGGGCGGCGTCGTTGGCCCCGACGAGCGCGATCCGCTTGCCGAACGGCAGGAACATGACGTTCGCCGAGAGGATGCCCCACAGGGTCGCGAGGAAGGCCGCGGCGATGAGGTGGCCGAGCTTGTCCGGCTCGGACAGGTTCTCCAGGACGTGGATGAGACCCATGACCGTGCCGATGATGCCGATGGTCGGTGCGTAGCCGCCGCAGTCGGTCCAGAAGGCGGCTCCCATCTTCGCGGACCCCTTCTTCGCCTTCACCTCGGCGGAGAGGATGTCGAAGAGGTCGTCCGGGTCGGTGCCGTCGACGGCCATCTGGAGACCCTTGCGCATGAAGGGGTCCTCGACCTTCTCCATCTCCGACTCCAGGGCCAGCAGGCCCTCACGGCGTGCCCGCTCGGCCATCTTGACCAGGGGCTCGACCACGCTCTCGTAGTCGGCCTTCTTCGCGGTCATGCCGTAGACGAGCCACTTGATCGCACCGAGCATGTTCGGGACCGTCGACGAGGCGAGCGCCGCGCAGAACGACCCGATGAAGATGAGCAGGAGGGCAGCGGGCGCGATGAGCGCCGCCGGGTTGCCACCCTCGAGGATCATCGAGCCGATGATCGCGATCATGGCGACCGCGACGCCTGCGATGGTTGCCGGGTCCATGCCTCACACCTCCCTGGGGGGCATCCGCAGCACCGGGGCGAGGGCGTGCGCGCCGGCGGTGTCGGCGCCGGTCCGGTCGGGTCCGTGGGCGTCGTCCGCCTCGGCCTCCTGGGACAGCGTGAAGGCCTCGGCCGCGACCGAGGCCCGCCAGCGGCGGACGCGGTCGACGACCTCGTCGAGGGACTCGGCGACGACGAGCTTGTGGCCGTCGACCATCGTGACGACGGTGTCGGGTGTCGACTCCGCCCTCTCGATGAGGTCGGGGTTCACGGCCATCTCGAGGCCGCCGAGGCGGGTGAGGATGATCACGGTGTCCGTCCCTGGAAAGTTCGGTGGGGACCGGTCCGTGGTCCCACGTTTCTGGTCGGCACGGGACGGGGCGTGTTGAGCAGTCGGCGGGGGACGCCGCGGTGCCGGGCACATGCGGACGCCGGCCGGGCCCGCGGCGGTGTGCCGCGGGCCCGACCGGCGCGAGGGCCGACGCGCAGGCGTCAGCGCTTGAGGTCGACGAGGTCCTGGAGCATCTGGTCGCTCGTCGTGATGACGCGCGAGTTCGCCTGGAAACCGCGCTGGGCGATGATCAGGTTGGTGAACTCCTGCGCCAGGTCGACGTTGCTCATCTCGATGGATCCGCCGAGCAGGTCGCCACGGCCGCCGCTGCCCGCCGTGCCGATCTGGGCCAGGCCCGAGTTCGTCGTCTCGAGGAACGACGTCTCGCCGATCTTCTGCAGCCCCATCGGGTTGTTGAAGTTCGCGAGGGCGATCGTGGCCATGACCAGCTTCTCGCCGTTGCTGAACATCCCGACGACACTGCCGTCGCCCTGGATCTGGAACTGCTGCAGCGTGCCGGCGGCCGACCCGTCCGCGGCCGTGACGGCCAGCGACTTCGGGCCGCCGAAGTTCGTCACGCCGGTCAGGTCGATCGTGACGGTCGTCAGCGCGGCCGCCGCGGGGCCGTCGTTGAACTGGATCGTCGGCAGCGTGGAGCTGGTCGCGTCGTAGGCCCCCGTGTTGTCGAAGGCGATGACCCCGGCGGTGGCCGTGCTCGTCGGGTCGCTGTCGTCGACGACGGCGACGTCGAAGGCGGTGCCGTTCCAGGTCAGCGTCACCGTCAGGGCGTGCTCCTTGCCCGCCAGGTCGTACGTCGAGGCGCCCAGCGTGAGCGCGGTCGTCGTCCCGGCCGTGATGTTGCCGTCCGCCGTCACGGTCGACGACGGGGTGGGCGGGAGCATCGTGCCCGCGGGCAGCTTGATGTCCTGGATCGGGCTGTCGGTGCTGACGACACCGTTCACCGCGGACCAGCCCTGGACGATCTTGCCCTCGGGGGTGACGAGCGTGCCGCTCTCGTCGAACGTGAAGGAGCCCGCGCGGGTGTACGCGGTCTCGTTGCCGGAGCGGACGACGAAGAAGCCGTCGCCCTGCACCATGAGGTCCGTCGAGCGACCGGTGTTCTGCGCCGAGCCCTGGCCGAAGTTCGTGCTGATGCCGCCGAGCTGGACGCCGAGGCCGACCTGGGCGGGGTTCATGCCGCCGGTGCTGGCCGTGGCCGCGGCCGCCGGCTTGAGCAGCTGGCTCAGGGTGTCCTCGAAGACGACGGAGCTGCTCTTGAAGCCCGTCGTGTTGACGTTGGCGATGTTGTTCGACACGACGTCCATGAGCGTCTGGTGCTGACGCAGGCCGGTGATGCCGGAGAAGAGGGAACGAAGCACGGAGGTCCTCCACGGTTCGGGATGCTGGCGGCTTCCGTGCCGTGGGTGCTGCGCGCGGTCCGTGCGTCGCAGCTGGTGCTGGGTGGTGCCGGGTGCGGTGACTCGGTGGGGCGGACGTCAGGTCGAGACGGCCGTGACGTCGTCGAGGGACACGCTCGTGCCGCCGACGGTGAGGGTCGGGGTCTGGCTGCCGAACGTCGTCGCGGTGACGACCCCCGTGCGGCTGGCGCCCGACAGGTCCTTCCAGGTGACGCTCTTGCCGAGCATCGACGCCGCCGACTGGGCGTTCGAGGCGTCGAGCACCTTCTGGTTCAGGTCGGACAGCGCCTCGAGCTTCTCGACGACCGTGAACTGCGCCGTCTGCGTGAGGAACTGCGTGGGGTCGGTCGGGTTGCTCGGGTCCTGGTACTTCATCTGCGCGACGAGGAGCTTGAGGAACGCGTCCTGGCCGAGGTTGTTCAGCCCGTCGGTCGTGGCCTTCGCCGGGTCGTCGACCCCGACCGTGCCGACCGGCCCGCCCGATGTCGTCGTGCCGGTGGCGCCCGTCCCCGTCGCCGCGGCGAGCGCCGTCCTGAGGGATCCGAGCGACTGGATCGTCGTCATCTGCCGTTCCTCCTTCTCGTGGTGTTCGTGGCGTGTCGTGGTGCCCGTGGTTCCGGGCACCCGCTGGTCAGACCAGGACGTCGACCCGGCCGGCCGCCGCGGCGCTGGTCGGGGTGCTCCGGCCGCGGACCGGCGCGGACGCCGTCCCCGCGGTCGACCTGGGGTCCGGCGTGCCGGCGGGACCGTCGGTCCGGGCGCCGCGCGCACGGTCCCGGGGCGCGGAGTCGGTGCCGCCGCGTCCGGACGCGTCGGCGCCGGTCGGGTCGCCGGACGGCGTGCCGCCGTTCGCCTCCTGACCCGGTCGCCGGCCGTCCCCGGCGCCGGCGTCCTGCCGGTTCAGCGTGACGTCGGCGAGGTCCAGTCCCGCATCGGCGAGCTGGGTGCGCAGCTGGGGCAGGTCCTGGGTCAGCGCCGCGAGCGCGCCGTCGGACGCCGCGAGGTCGAGCCGGACCTGGCCGGCCCGGACGTCGACGGTCACCGTGACGGCACCGAGCCGGCCCGGCGTCAGGTGCAGCACCGAGCGCTGGGTGCCGTCCCGCAGCGTGCGGGCGGTCAGCAGGTGCCGGGTCACCTGGTCGATGACGGGGTCCGGCGTGCTGAGCGCCGTCGCGGGCACGGCGGGTGCCGTCGCGGCCGGGCCCTCGGCGGCCTGCACCCGGGCGGCGGCCGCACCGAACCCACCGGCGGTGGCTTCCGCCGCGCCGACCCGCGCGGAGGCCGTGCGATCGGTACCGGTCTCGGCGGGAACGTCCACGCCGCGGGCCGCCGCGGCCACGGCGACGGCCGCGGGGCGTCCGGCCGCCGGTGCGGCGGTCGGGTCCGTGCGGGTGGTCCGCTCCGGACCGTTCGCCGCTGCGGTCAGGGCCGCGAGCGCCGCTGCCTGCGCGGCGAGGTCGGCAGGGGCGGCCGGCAGGGTCGACGGCGGCACGACGCCCGCAGCCCCGGGCGCGGCGCCCGCAGCGGCCGGCGCCCCGGTGCCGGCCCAGGGC
>DAIOGQ010000169.1:0-8850 GCA_036745175.1 Kineosporiaceae bacterium | reverse complement strand
GATCTCCCAGGTGTGCCGCGCCCGGACGGCGTCCGAGCAGAGCACGAGGTCCGGCTTCGGTCCCTCGGACAGGAACCACTCCCCCGTCGCGTGCGCGTTGCGCCGGCCCTTGCCGGCGAGCGGACGCTCGTGGTCGGGGACGCCGTGCGGCCACGCCGACTTGGCATGGCGCAGCAGCACGAGGCATCGCTGCTGCACCGGGAACGTCATGTCCAGGTATCCAACACCATGTCGGGCCCGGTCGGACGGGCGACCCGTCGTCTTCCCGGCAGCCGGCCCGGCACCTCTCGCGAAGGGTCAGCCGATGGCGTGGTACCCGCCGTCCACATGGACGATCTCGCCCGTCGTCGCGGGGAACCAGTCCGACAGCAGGCCGCAGCAGGTCCGCGCGGTCGGCCCGGGATCGTTGACGTCCCAGCCGAGCGGCGCCTTCTCGCCCCATGAGTCCTCGAAGACCGCGAAGCCGGGGATCGACTTCGCGGCCGTCGTACGGATCGGGCCGGCCGCGACGAGGTTGACCCGGATCCCCTTCGGGCCGAGGTCACGGGACAGGTACCGCGCGGTCGACTCGAACGCCGCCTTGGCGACGCCCATCCAGTCGTAGACGGGCCAGGCCTTCGAGGCGTCGAAGGTCAGGCCGACGACGCTGCTGCCGGCACCCATGAGCGGTTCCGTCGCGGCGGCGAGCGCCTTGAGCGAGTAGGCCGACACGTGGACGGCCGTCGCGACGTCCTCCCAGGTCGCCGACATGAAGTCGAACGCGCCCTGCGGGGCGAAGCCGATCGAGTGCAGCACGCCGTCGAGGCCGTCGACGTGCTGGCGGACCGCGGCGGCGAGCCCGTCGAGGTTCTCGGTGTTCGTGACGTCGAGCTCGACGATCGGCGGCGCGCTCGGCAGCCGGCGGGCGATCGTCTGGGTGATCTTCATCTGCCGGCCGAACGAGGTGAGGACGACGTTCGCGCCCTCCTCCTGCGCCAGCCGGGCGACGTGGAAGGCGATCGAGGAGTCGGTGAGGACCCCGGTGACGAGCAGTCGCTTGCCCTCGAGCAGACCCATCGTCGGCTCCTCCTAGCGGGTGTCTGCGGATGATGGACGGACGGAGCGGACGAGCTGGGTCGGGGCCTCAGTGCCCCATACCCATGCCGCCGTCGACGGGCAGGACGGCGCCGCTGACGTACGCCGCGGCGTCCGAGGCGAGGAAGCGGACGGCGGCCGCGATGTCGTCGACCTGGCCGAGCCGACCCGCCGGGATGGCCGCGACGTAGGCGTCACGGCGCTCTTGGGGCAGGACCGCGGTCATGTCCGTCTCGACGAAGCCCGGCGCCACGACGTTGGCGGTGATCCCGCGCGAGCCGAGCTCGCGGGTCACCGACCGGGCGATGCCGATGAGACCGGCCTTGCTCGCGGCGTAGTTGACCTGGCCCGGAGCGCCGAAGAGGCCGACGACGCTCGAGATGAGGACGATCCGGCCACGCTTGTGCCGGATCATGCCCTTCGACGCACGTCGCACGGTCCGGAAGGCACCGGCGAGGTTGGTCTGGATGACGCTGTCCCACTCCTCGTCGGACATCCGCATGAGGAGCTGGTCCTTGGTGATGCCGGCGTTCGCGACGAGCACCTCGACCGGACCCTGCCGGCCCTCCACCTCGGTGAACGCCGCGTCGACCGACGCGGTGTCGGTCACGTCGCAGCGGACGCCGGCCAGTCCCTCGGGCGGCTCGCCGGAGCGGTAGGTCACGGTGACGGCGTCGCCGTCCGCGGCGAGGGTACGCGCGATCGCCAGCCCGATCCCCCGGTTGCCACCCGTCACGAGCACGCTGCGAGCCATCGACACCTCACCTCTGCGGTCGGGCACCTGCACCGGTGCCGCCTACCGGGTCGAACCTATCGGTCCGCGATGCGAGCACGCGCGCAGCGGTCCGCCGGTTCGAGGACCGCCCGGCACCGTCGCGTGATCCGCTGCGTGCACGACCCGCTGCCCTCCGCGGTCGAGGACGGTCGCTCAGGCGATACCGTGCTCCGGTGCGTGCAGTCCAGATCACCGAGTTCGGCGGCCCCGAGGTCCTCAAGGTCGTCGACGTCGATGCGCCCGAGCCCCGTGAGGGGCGCGTGCTCATCGATGTGGACGCGGCCGGGGTCAACTACGCCGACACCCATCAGACCGAGGACTCCTACCTCGCGCGGCAGTCGCTGCCGATGATCCCGGGCGGCGAGGTCGTCGGCCGGGCCCGTGGCGGTGACCTCGACGGCCGGCGGGTCGTCGCACTGCTCGCCGGGGGCGGCGGCTACGCCGAGGTCGCGATCGCGCACCGGTCCACGGTCTTCGAGGTGGACGATGGTCTCGACGACGGTGCCGCGCTCGCCCTCGTCCTTCAGGGGACGACGGCCTGGCACCTGCTGCGCACGTGCTCGCGGGTGACCCTCGGCGAGAGCGTCGTCGTGCACGCCGCGGCGGGCGGCGTCGGCACCCTCGCCGTGCAGCTCGCCCGGCAGTGGGGCGCGGGGCGCGTCATCGCGACGGCGTCGTCGCAGGACAAGCGCGACCTCGCGGTGGCCCTCGGCGCACACGTCGCCGTCGACGTGTCGCGCACGACGACCGCGGACGAGGTCCGCGACATCCTGCGCGAGGCGAACGAGGGCCGCGACGTCGATGTCGTCCTCGAGATGACCGGCGGCCACGTCTTCGACGGGTCGCTCGCCGCGCTGGCCGCGCTCGGCCGCATCGTCGCCTACGGGATGGCCTCCCGGACACCGGCGTCGCCCGTCCAGCCGGGAGCCCTGATGGCGACCTCGCGGACCGTCACCGGGTTCTGGCTCGTCCACGCCCTGCGGATGCCCGGCGGCCTCGGCCCGGCGATGGACGAGCTGAGCTCACTCGTCCGCACCGGCCGGCTGACCCCCGTCGTCGGCGGCACGTACCGGCTCGAGGACGCCGCACAGGCGCACCGCGACCTGCGGGGCCGGACGACCACCGGGAAGCTCGTCCTGCGGACGCACTGACCCGCGGTGCGCCCGGGCGGGCGCAGCCGTACCGTTGGGGGGTGCCGCAGCCAGGACCCGGCGAGCCCGAGGTCTTCCAGATCACCGACGCCATGACGTCGCACTCGGACGACCTCGAGGCGCGGATGGCGAAGTACCTCGTCTCGATGCTCGTCCGGACCGTCTGCGTCCTCATGGTCTTCGTCGTCGACGGCTGGCTGCGATGGGTGTTCATCGCCGGCGCCGTCGGCCTGCCGTACGTCGCGGTGATCGTCGCGAACAACAGCGGCCGCAGCAGGGGCCGGCCCCAGGCACTCGGTACCCCCGCGTCCCGCCGCCCGGGCCTCGCCGGCACCTCGCGCCCCGCCACCGGAGCGGGTCGTGTGCCGGCCGAGGGGTCGGCACCGGTCGTCCTCACCGGCGTCGTCCAGCCGCACGCCGAGGAGCCGCCCGTCGGCCCTCTCGCGGACGCCGCGCCACGACTGGACGACGCCCCAGAGCCGTTGCGCGACAGCGCCTGACCGGGTCCTGGCGGCGCCGGCTCGACGGGATGTGAATCGCCGTTTGTGCCGCCTCGCTGACAACCCGTCGTGCAATAATCGCGACCAGCGCGTTCTGCATCCCCCGTCGGGACGCGTCAAGGACGTCGGGCGGCATCCCCCGTGGCCGCCCGACGTCCGTCTGCCCGGGTCTGTGAGACTGGGCGGGTGCTCGGACCGGGGTCCCCCCAGCCGCCGCAGGCGGCCCAGCAGGCCGTCTGCAGTGCCCGTGGCTGCCGCGCGGACGGTGTGTTTGCCCTGCGGTGGAACAACCCGGCGGTCCACACCCCCGAGCGCCGCAAGACGTGGCTGGCCTGCGACGACCACCGGACCTCGTTGTCGGAGTTCCTGTCGATGCGCGGCTTCCTGCGCGACGTCGTGCCGCTCACCGACCTCCGCGAGCACGCCGGTGAGGACGGGCAGCGGGACGCCGAGGGGGATGCCGGGTGAGACAGCCCACCACGGCCGACCGCTCGACGATCGGCGACGACGAGCTGCGGCTCGTCGACGCCGCGTCGGTCCGCAGCGCGCTGATGCTGCTGCGAGAGCGCTACTGGGCCCTCACCGCCCTGGGGGTCGTCGCACTGTCCGTCGCCGTCGTCCTGCTCGGCCGCTGGCAGTGGCACCGGCACGAGGCGAAGGTCGAACGCCGTGACCAGGTCGCTGCGGCCTACGACGCGGCACCGGTGCCGCTGACCGATGTCCTGGCCGGGCCGGCGACGCCGCTGCCGGCCGGCCGGCAGTGGGCGCCCGTCCGGGTGACCGGCTCCTACGACGCCGCGAGGACGCTGCTGGTCCGCAACCGGCCGTACGACGGCGAGTACGGCTTCGAGGTCCTCGTCCCGCTGCGGCTGAGCGGCGGCGGGACACTCGTCGTCGACCGTGGCTGGATCCCCTTCGGGGAGTCCGCGACCGCGCTGCCGGTGGCGCCGGCGCCCCCCGGGGGAACCGTCGAGCTCGTCGTCCGGCTGCGGCCGGGCGAACCCGCCGACGGGCGCCGCCCACCCGCCGGCCAGCTCCTGCGGATCGACCTCGCCGAGATCTCGGCCCAGGTCGGCGGCCCGGTGCAGCAGGCGTACGGCGTCCTCGCGGCCGAGCAGCCGCGACCGGCGGACGCCCCCGCGCTGCTGCCGCGGCCCGACACCGGCCTGGGGCCGAACCTGGCCTACGCCTACAACTGGTGGGGTTTCGCGGTCGCCGCGTACGGCCTGCTCGGCTACTACGCCCTGCGGGAGGTGCAGAACCGCCGGCTCGGTGCCCGCGGCGTCACCCCGGACCAGCTCGCCACGGCGCGCAGGAGCCGTTCGCGACGGCGCAAGGTCCGCGACGAGGACTGGGAGGACGCTGCCGCCGGCGGCGCGTAGCGGCCGTGGCGCCTGCGGCGACGGGGTACTGCCGTGGCGCCTGCGGCTACGGGCTGCGCGGCGGCCGCTGTCGTTCACTCTGGAGGCCGCCCCGCAACCGCTGTGCAGCCCGCCCCCGCAGCTGCCCTTGCGCCCGCCGGTGCTTCTTGGCTGCCTTGCTCTGCCATCACACCTGACGGCAACCCGGCCGACGACTCGGCGTCGACCGCCGGCGCATCAACGTGGCCGTTGACCTCGGCCGGCAGGCGTCATCGCCCGCTGCTTCGCTTGTCGTCGCCGAGCGGACTCAATGTGCTGGATCGTGCGGCAGCCTGCCGTAGGAAGTCGCACGATCTCGGGTGCACGAGCCCTTCCGGCCGCGCGGACGGGTGTCAGCAGGCCGCCATGCCCTCACATCCGAGGGCAGAGCAAGCGGGCGGGGGGCGCGACACGCCGACGCCCGGTGCAGCGGGGGCGTCGGCGGGACGCGACGGGTGCGGCGCGCCCGGCCGCACGCTGCGCCCGGGCGCCCCGCGGCAGCGGCCGAGCAGGCTCAAGTCGGGCCGTGCGACGTTCGATAGACCAGCAGAGGCATCTCCGAGCAGGTGGGTGAGGCTGAGTCGACGCTCGTCAGACGAACTGCAGGGTGGGGACATGGACCTGGGCCTGAGCGACCGCGTGTACGTGGTCACAGGCGCATCTCGGGGGCTGGGACGGGCCTGCGCCGAGCAGCTCGCGGCCGAGGGCGCGCGGCTCGTGCTCTCGGGGCGGGACGAGGACGCGCTCAACGCGACGGCCGCCGCACTGGGGGGGTCCGACCGGGCCATCGCCGTGTCCGGCGACCTCGCGCAGCCCGGCATCGAGACCTGCCTGGTCGCCGCGGCGATCGCCCGCTACGGCCGGCTGGACGGGGCCCTCGTGAGCGTCGGCGGACCGCCGGCGGGCACGGCGATGGAGACCGACGACGGCGCCTGGCGGCTCGCGTTCGAGAGCGCCTTCCTCGGGCCGTTGCGCCTGGCCCGGACCGTCGCCAACTTCGCCTCGCACGAGGGCGGCTCGATCGTCCTCGTCCTCTCGACGTCGGTGCGGGAGCCGATCGAGGGCCTGGCCCTGTCGAACGGCCTGCGCCCCGCGCTGGCCATGACGGCCAAGACGCTCGCCGACGAGCTCGGAGCCCGCAACGTCCGGGTCAACAGCATCCTGCCGGGCCGGATCGACACCGACCGGCTCCGCACGGCGGACGCCGCGGGCGGCCGGCCCGAGGAGGCCCGCCGTGCGAACGAGGCGGCCGTACCGCTGCGCCGGTACGGCGAGCCGCTCGAGTTCGCCCGGCCCGCGGTCTTCATGCTGTCGCCCGCCGCGAGCTACGTGACCGGCACCGTCCTCACCGTCGACGGCGGGATGACCCGCAGCCTCTAGCTGTCGGCCGGGACCGCCCCCACGGCCAGTCAGCCGGCGAGCGGCTGGTCCGCGAACTGCGTGCGGTACAGGTCGGCGTACAGGCCGCCGCGCGCGAGCAGCTCGCCGTGCCGGCCCTGCTCGACGACCCGGCCGTCGTCGACGACGCAGATGAGGTCTGCCGAGCGCACGGTCGACAGCCGGTGGGCGATGACGATCGCGGTGCGGCCCTCGAGCGCCCCGTCGAGCGCCCGCTGGACGGCGGCCTCGGACTCGGAGTCCAGGTGCGCGGTCGCCTCGTCGAGGACGACGACGCCGGGCGCCTTCAGAAGCAGCCGGGCGAGCGCGATCCGCTGCTTCTCGCCGCCCGACAGCCGGTGGCCACGGTCACCGACGACGGTGTCGAGGCCCTCGGGCAGGCTGCTCACGAGGTCCCAGATCTGCGCGTCGCGCAGGACCCGGACCATCTCCTCCTCCGTGGAGCCCGGCCGCGCGTAGTCGAGGTTGGCCCGGATCGTGTCGTGGAACAGGTGCGCGTCCTGCGTGACGACGCCGACGTTCGCGTGCAGCGACGCGATGGTCACGTCACGGACGTCCTTGCCCCCGAGTCGCACCACGCCCGACGTCGCGTCGTACAGCCGTGCCACGAGGCCCGTGATCGTCGTCTTGCCGGCACCGCTCGGCCCGACGAGGGCGACGAGCTGGCCCGGCTCGGCCCGCAGGGACAGCCCGTGGAGGACCTCCTCGCCGCGGCCGCGGTCGGGCACCGCGACCTGCTCGAGCGAGGCGAGGGACACCTCGTCGGCCCCCGGGTACCGGAAGCGGACGTCGTCGAGCTCGACGGACAGCGGCCCTCTCGCCAGCTCGGTGGCGTCCGGCCGTTCGGTGACCAGCGGCGGCAGGTCGAGAACCTCGAAGACCCGCTCGAAGCTGACCAGGGCCGTCATGACGTCGATCCGCACGTTCGAGAGCGCGGTCAGCGGACCGTAGAGCCGCCCCAGCAGCGCGGCGAGCGCGATGAGGGTGCCGACCGTCAGCGTCCCGCCGATCGCGAGCACGCCACCGACCCCGTAGACGATGGCGGTCGCGAGGGACGCCACGAGCGTGAGCGCGGTGAAGAACACCCGGTTGCTCATGGCGATCTTCACGCCGATGTCGCGGACCCGGCCGGCCCGCCGGGAGAACTCGGTGTCCTCGATGCCCGGGGACCCGAAGAGCTTGACGAGCAGGGCGCCGGCGACGTTGAACCGCTCCGTCATCCGTGAGCCCATCTCGGCGTTGAGCTGCATCGACTCGCGGGTGAGCGCCTGGAGCCGGCGACCGACCCGGCGGGCCGGCAGCAGGAACACCGGCAGCATGAGCAGCGCAGCGAGCGTGATGGGCCAGCTGAGGAAGAGCATCGCCACGGTCACGAGCACGAGCGACACGACGTTCGACACCACGCCCGAGAGCGTCGACGTGAAAGCCTGCTGCGCGCCGATGACGTCGTTGTTCAGCCGGGAGACGAGCGCGCCGGTCTGGGCCCGGGTGAAGAAGGCGATCGGCTGCCGCAGCACGTGGCCGAAGACCTGCGTCCGCAGGTCGTAGATGAGCCCCTCGCCGATCCGGCTCGACATCCAGCGTTGGGCGAGCCCCGCGACGGCGTCCAGCACGGCCAGGCCCGCGACGACGAGCGCGATCGTCACGACGACGGTGCGGTTCCCCGGCGTGACGCCGTTGTCGACGATGCGCCGGAAGAGCAGCGGTGTGACGACGATGAACACGGCGTCGAGGACGACGAGGCCCAGGAAGGCGGCGATGAGCCGGCGGTAGGGCCGGGCGTACGACAGGATGCGCCGCCACGTGCCCGGGGCGAGCCGGCGCTCGGTGACCGTGGGGTCGCGCGAGTACGAGCGGATCGCGACCCACGCCTGGTGCCCTGCCATCGAACGGCTCCTCAGCCACGCCGGCCCCGTCGACGACGGACGCCGCTGCCCCCAACGCCGTCGGCGCCCGGATGCTTCCCGACGCCGCACAGGCGCATCGGGCGTCGGGAGGTCCTCGATGCCGGCGCACGCGTGAGCCCTCTGCACCCGTGCCGCGCCGGAGACAGGTTCCGGCGGGGCGGAGGTCGGTGCCGCGGCCCGACGACTTGAGCCGCTGCCCCTGGGTGGACGGGGCGTGCACCGGACGCGCGGGGAGAGAACGCGATCGTGCGGGTGGGTGGTGCTGCAGTGCTGTGGTGCTGTGGAGCTGCCGTGCCGGGTGGTGCCGGGTGGTGCCGGGTGGTGCTGGGTTGGTGCTGGGTGGTCCTGCGGGTGCTGGCTGGCACTGCCGTGCCGGCTGGCGCTGGACCTCAGCGGCTCAGCGCTTGGCCTTGCCCCTGGTGGCACCGCCACGGCTGCGCAGCGCGACCTCGTTCTCGGTGAGGATGCGGTGCACGAACCCGTAGGAACGACCCGTCTCCTCGGCGAGAGCGCGGATGCTCGCGCCCTGGCCGTACTTCTTCGTCAGCTCCCCAGCGAGCTTGGTGCGATCGGCACCCGTGATCCGGGCACCCTTCTTCACAGTGTCGGCCACTGATCCTCCTCGGCGATGAGCTACCCGACCAT
>DAIOGQ010000168.1:0-8911 GCA_036745175.1 Kineosporiaceae bacterium | reverse complement strand
GGCTCGTACTCGACGAACGGGATCGGGCTCGTGTCGGACCGGAACGGCGTCCCGGTGAGCGCGAGCCGGCGCGCCGCCGGCTCGAAAGCGTCGCGGACGGCGTCGCCCCAGCTGAGCGCGTCGCCCCCGTGGTGGATCTCGTCGAGGACGACGAGGGTGCGGGCGGCCTCGGTCCGTGCGCGGTGCAGGAGCGGCCGGGTCGCGACCTGCGCGTACGTGACAGCGACCCCGTCGTAGGACCGCCCGTGCGTGCCCTGGTTGTTGCGGAACGTCGGGTCGAGCCGGATGCCGACGCGGTGCGCGGCGTCGGCCCACTGCTTCTTGAGGTGCTCGGTCGGGCAGACGACCGTGACCCGCTGGACCGTGCCGCGCTCGAGGAGCTCGGTGGCGACCCGCAGCGCGAACGTCGTCTTGCCGGCGCCGGGCGTCGCGACGGCCAGGAAGTCCTGCGGCGTGGAGCGCAGGTACGCCGCCAGCGCCTCGGCCTGCCAGGCGCGCAGCTTGTCCGCAGTGCCCCACGGGGCCCGCTGCGGGAAGGCCGGCGGGAGGTGCGAGGCCGCCGCCGCACTCGCGTGCCGCGGGCCGACGGGGTGGGGCTGGGCGCTCTCCTGCGGGCCGGGCGCCGGCCCTGCTCCCCCTGCGCTCACGAGGACAAGACCCTAGCCAAACGGCGCAGGCGACTCACCGGACCCCGCGGTGGTGGTGTCCGGGGCGGGCTCGTGGTAGGGCCGACCGCAACTGGTTCATGATCACGCCTGGTCGACCGGAAGGGCGCTCTGGAGCGCCCTTCCGGTCGACGAGCGCCGATCTTCAGCGGTCGTCGGGGCCGCGCAGGACGACGGTGCCGCCCGCCTCACCGACGACCTGCGCCGTCCGGAGCTGGAGCAGGCCGGGGTGGTCGGCGAGCACGCGGGCGCCGTTCGCGAGCGCCCGCAGCGCCGCCGTCTCGCCGCGGGCCCGCTCGAGCGCCGCGAGGCCCTCGGTGCGGGCCGTGACGAGGCCGAGCAGCGCCCGCCGCACCTCGCCGGGCGGGCTGACGTCACGCAGGTCGACGTCCACGACCTCGACCCCGACCTCGGCCGCCGGGGGCGCGAGCGCCGCAGCGAGCTCGGCGGCGACCTCGGCACGCTGTGCCGTGAGCGCGTCGAGGGTCCGTCGGGCGACGACGTCGCGGAGCGCGACCTGGACCGCGAGCCGGACGTGCTCGGTCGGGTCCGCCGTCACGTCCAGGTGCGCGACCGGGTCGACGACCCGCAGCCGCAGGCCGACGGTCACCCGGACGCCGGGGACGTCCGCCGAGGTGAGCTCCTGACCGGCCACGAGCAGGACACGCTGCCGGACGTCGACCAGGCGCACCTCACGACGGCCCGCCGTCCGCAGCCGACCCGCACGCGGCAGCCGGTGCCGGCCGGCAGCGAGCACGGTGACGACGCGGCCGTCGATGCGGACGACGGCACGCTCGGTGTCGCGGACGGTGAGACGGGTCATCGGTCTGCCCCCCTTCAGGCGGGTCGGTGGTGCCGGTCGGTGGTGCGGGTCGGGTGGTGCGGGTCGGGTGGTGCGGGTCGGGTGGGGCGGGCCGGGGGGTGCGGGCGGGGTGGTGCGGGTCGGGTGGTGCGGGTCTCCCCGGGCAGGGCGACGCGGCCCGGCCCGACCGTCCCGGCGGGGGACCGCACGCCGTGGCGCGCCGTCCCGCAGAGCCGTTCCGGCCACGGGTCCCGCAGGACCCGCAGGGGCCGAGCCGCGCCGCGGTTGACGAGGAGTCGAACCTCGGGCGATGAACAGTCGCCTGCAGCCATGTGCAGTACCGGCACGCGGGACGCCGACCGCGAAGTCGCGGGACGCCGCTTGTGCACCGGGCAGTGATCACTGTGCCCCCCGGACGGCCTGCGCGCCAACGCTTTTCCCGGCCCGCCCGAGATCACCGTCCCGCGGCCCCGTGGTGGACACATGCCCGCCACGGGGCCGCGGGACGGTGATCAGGGGCGGGTCGCGACCCGCAGCGCCACGACGCTCGACAGCACGCCGACGACACCGAGCACGGACCAGATGAGGACGAAGGCGCCGCTGTCGTCACCGCCCGGGGTGTGCAGCGCGGCGAAGATGGCAGCCGCGGTGCCGATCCCCAGCACGCTGCCGACCGCGTCGCCGATCTGCAGGGCGGAGCTGTTGCGGCCCTCCTCGCCGGTGGCGGACAGCCGCAGCGTGAGGACGCTGGTGCTCGACATCGCCAGACCCATCCCGAGCCCGCCGACACCCCAGACGACGGCGACGACCCACGGCGGCACGTCCCCGAGCGGCGTCGGCACGAGCCCGAGGATCGCCAGCCCGACCACGAGACCGCCGACCGAGAGCAGGCCCGTCCGGGCCAGCGGCAGGATGGCCCGGCCCTGGAGGAACGAGCCCGCCGACCAGCCGACCGCGCCGGCGGTCAGGGTGAGTCCGGCGAACGTCGGGCTCAGCCCGCGCTGGGTCACGAGCATGAGCGGCACGAAGGTCTCCGCCCCGAAGTAGGTGCCGGTGAACACGGCCCGCGCGACGACGAGGCTCGGCAGCCCGCGCCGGAGCCGGAACGTGCCGCGCGGCAGGAGCGCCGGCGCGCTGACGGCCGCGAGCAGCGCACCGGCCACGACGACGACCGGCGCCGGCAACCGGCCCGCGCCCTGCAGGCCCCACTGGAGCAGGACGGCGCCGGCAGCGAGCCCGAGGCCGCGCGCCACACGGCTCCGGGCGCCCAGGGCGCGAACGATCCCGGGCTGCGCGGTCACGGCGTCCGGCTTCGGCGCGCGCCGCCGGCGGACGTCGTCCGGCGGGTCTGCCCACGGCTCGTGGCGGCCGTCGGACGACGGTCGCGCCGGGCCGGTCGGTGGCGCGGTCGGCAGCCCGGGCGAGGTACCGCTCGGGTGGGTCCCGGGCGTGAGCCGGGCCATCCGGGGCCACAGCACCGGCAGCGGCAGGAGTGCCAGCGGGGGCACGACGAGGAACACCGCGCGCCACGACACGTTCGTCGCGAGGAACCCGGCGACCGGCGGGCCGATGACGCTCGGCAGCACCCACGCCGCCGAGATGGCGCCGAAGACGCGGGGCTGGACGCGCTGCGGGTAGACGGCCGCGACGACGACGTAGAGCGACACGACCTGCAGGCCACCGCCGGCGCCCGACACCGCGCGGCCCAGCAGCATGACCTCGAACGACGTCGCAGTGCCCGACACGAGCAGGCCGCCGGCGAACAGGACGAGGCCTACGAGGACCGGTTCACGCGGGCCGCGACGGTCGGTCCAACCGCCCGCGGCCACGATGCCGAGCAGCGACGTCGTGAGGAACAGCGAGAACGCCAGGCCGTACTCGCGGACGCCGCCGAGCGCCTGCGCCGCGACGGGCATCGCCGTCGACACGGCGAGCGCCTCGAAGGCGACGAGGGTCACCAGGGTGACCAGTCCCGTCGTCACCGCGCGGTAGGGCGGCGACAGCGGCGAGTCGGCGGCCGACGGCCGAGGGTCCGGGTCCGCGCCGCTCAGTCCGACGACCCGCTGTCGCCGTCCCCCTGGCCCGGGCCGGGCTTGAGACCGTGGTAGATCGCCTTGCACTGCGGGCAGACCGGGAACTTGTTCGGGTCGCGCCCCGGCACCCAGACCTTGCCGCAGAGCGCGATGACGGGGTCGCCGCTCAGCGCGGACTCGAGGATCTTCTCCTTGCGCACGTAGTGCGCGAAACGCTCGTGGTCGCCGGGTTCGACCGGCTGCTCGACAAGCTCGCGCTCGAGGGTGGCGGTCGTCCCGGGGTCCGGCGACGACAGCGGCGACGGCTGCGGCTCAGGGGGCATCGTGCTCACCGCGCCACTGTACGGTCCCGACCCGCTCACCTCCCACCGCACATCTCCCCGACGCCGCACCTCGGCGCACACCCCCACCGCAGCCTCGCCCGCAGCCCGGACCGCGGGCCGTCAACCGGCCAGCCGGGCGACGAGGGCGTCGACGACCGCGGGCGCCCCGGCGCCGCCGTCGAGCCGGACGACGGCCGGGCGGGCCCCGCCCGCACCCGCGACGACGGCGTCGACGAGCGCGAGGTCGGTGCTGGCGTCGACGACGAGCACGGTCCGGGCCAGACCGCCGGTCCGGGCGAGGAGGTCGAGCTCATGGCGGGTGCCCTGGCGGTGGGCGGTGAACGTCCGCAGGTCGAGCAGGACGACGTCGCTGTGCGCGAGGAGCGCCTCGACCGCGGGCCGCCAGGTCGTGTCGAAGCAGAACCACTCCTCGACGCGGAAGCGGCCGTCGGGGTCCGCCGTGTGCACCCGGGTGCGCAGCCGTTCGGCGATCTCCTCGACGCCGGCGACGAACAGCCGCCGCAGGCGACCGGCCACGAAGGTGAGGAACTCGTGGGGCTCGACGTTCGCGGTGGCCAGGTCCGGGCCGCCGATCATCGACACCGGTCCGACGTGCCGCCACCGGGCCCCGACGGCCGTCAGCAGCCGCTCGCTGCTGCGGCCGTGGCCGAACACCCGCAGGACGAGCAACCGTGGCGGCGCCTCGACCGGCCGGACGAGCAGCCGGAACGCGAGGATCACGAGCACCGTGAGGCTCGCGAACAGCGCGAGGCCGACGAGGAGGAGCACCGGCTCGCCGAGCCCGGCCGACGCCACGTAGACGAGGCAGAAGACCAGGCACAGCGACCCGAGCAGGAGCATGTGGTCGGAGAACCACTGCCGGGCGTACCAGCGGCCGAGCCCGACGAACGCGAGCGACCCGAGCGCACCGGAGGCCACCAGGCCGCCGACCAGCGTCCCCCAGAACACGAGCTCACCGCTGGGGACGCCGAACGAGACGGCGACCTCGACGACAGCGCGCTGGACGGCCGGGTCGCCGAGGCCGCCGAGGATCACCTGGGACCCGATGATCGCCACGAACACGACCCCGAGCACGCACACGCCGACGGCGCGGAACGCGCGGGTGAACAGCACCACGACGACCAGGGTCGGGAGTGCGTCGAACAAGGCCCAGCCGACGACCGCCGTCAGCGGTCCCGTCCCCGCGAGGAAGGCGACGACGACCGGCGCGACGAACAGCACGGCGGCCACGGTCGCCGTCCACGCGCGGTCGCCGTCCGAGGCCACCCAGACGCCGGGCACGGCCGGCCACGACAGGACGAGCGCGAGGAAGGCGAACCGCAGCGGCAGGATCGCCAGGTCGTTCCAGAGCAGGAACAGGACCGCGTACGTCACGCCGACGAAGCCGCCCGCGCCGATCGTGATCGCGATGTGGACCGTGCGCCGGCGGCGCAGCAGCGCACCGACGCTGCCGGGCACGGACGACGGCGCCGGCTGCGGTCCGGCACCCGGCGCCCCCCCGACGGGCGGTCCGGCGGGTGGCGCCCACCGCGACGGCGCCGCGACGTGCACGGGGAGCCGGGCGGACATCAGCCGGACGACGGCGCGGCGGTACCGTCGCACGAGCACGGCCGTCACCGCGAGCGCGATCGCCGCCGCCAGGACGAGCAGCAGCTGTGACAGCTGCACAAGGGTGTTCGCGCCGCGCACGCCGGCCTCCTCGCCCGTCCGCTCAGGTGCCCGGGCTGATCGTGACCTTGACCGGTGGCACGGTGATCCGGCACCGCGTCAACGGCCCGCCCGCACCACGGACCCCGGAGACGACGACCCTGACCCGGTCGGTGACCGGCGACGACGCGGACACCCCGAGCAGGAGCCTCACCGTCGAGCGCTGCCCGACCTGCACCCCGAAGAACCACTCCTGGTCCCCCGGCGGGACGTCCGTCACGTACTGCTCGCCGGTGGCACCGCGCGCCGTGACGTCCCGGGCGGCCGGCAGGTGGACGGTGCGGTCGGTGTCGTTGCGGACGACGACCTCGAGCGCACCGACCGGTCGCGGACCGGGGAACGGCACCGGGACGGCGCGCGCGGTGGCCGTGACGCCGTCGCAGGGGTCCTGCGGCCGCCAGGGCGGGAACGTACCGCGGACGGCCGTCGCGACGAGCAGGCCCAGACCGGCGACCGCGAGCAGCCCCGCGACGAGCAGGGCGGACAGGACGCGCGCGACGGTCCGGCCGGCCGGCGGACGCACGGTGCGGACGCTGCCGACGATGGCGCCCCGGACACCGCCGGGCCCGACCGGGCCGCCGTGCTGCGCGGCGACGCCGCCCGCGGGACGCCCGCCGACCCGTCCTTCGCCCCGCGCCGCCCGGGTCCGCACCGACTGCTCGACCGCCTGGCGCACCTTGTACTTGAGATCCCCGACGTCGTCGAAGTAGGCGACGGTCGCTCCGGAGGTCTCGAGCCGGTGCCGGAACCGGGCCTGCTCGGGTGCGACGCGCCGGGGGTTGACGCCCTCGAGGTAGGCCGAGTCGGGCCGCAGGAGGAAGACGAGTCGTTCGCGGCGCAGCTCGGTCGCGCCGTCGAACTCGAGCTCGGTGTACGAGCGGGGGTCCGACGGGACCCGGCTGCCGGCGTCGAACCCGATGACGGCGAGGAAGACGTCGGCCTTCTCCAGCTGCCGGAGCGAGTACGCCGCCGGGGCCTCGTCGGCGGCGGGGAAGAACCCCATGTGGAACGCCTTCGCGCCGTCGACGGAGTTGACGGCCTCCGCGCCCTCGACGAAGGACTGCCCCGCCGGGTGCGTCCGCATGCTCTGCGTGTGGCTGATGAAGACCAGCGTCTGCTGGACCACCCGACCCCACCCCTCCCGACCGCTCGTCGCAGGCCGTCCCCGCGGCCACGCCCGCACGCCCGCACGCCCGGGAACGGCGGCCCGGCGCGAGGTCCTGCGGGCAGGAGCGGTCCGGCCGATCGGGCGATACGTGGAAGAACTGTCGCAGACCGTTCCGCGCCGCGGGGCCTCAGTTCTGCGCCGGGTCCCGCGGGTAGGTCGACATGAAGGCGAGCTCCCCGCGCTGGCGGCGCAGCACCTGCGACCAGAGCCGGTCGGGGGCGTCGGTGAACGGGTCCCGGGCCTCGGCGTCGACGACGTACCAGGCCCCCTCGTCGATCTCCGCCTCGAGCTGCCCGAGCCCCCAGCCGGCGTAGCCGGCGAAGATCCGCAGCCCGGCGACGCCGCCGGTCACGACCTCGGGCGGGGTGTCGAGGTCCACGAGCCCGAGCGCACCGATGATGCGCTTGACCCCCACCGGCTCGGAGTCGTCCCCGGGGACCGCGACGACCCCGAGCGCGGAGTCGAGCGCCACCGGACCGCCCTTGAACAGGCGCCCGGGCGCCGTCACGTGCGGCTGCCACGACGGGAGGACGGCCGAGACGTCGACCTCGAGCGGGCGGTTGACGACGATGCCGAGGGCGCCGTCGTCGTTGTGGTCGAGCACGAGGACGACGGTTCGCTCGAAGTTCGCGTCGGTGAGCAGGGGGGTCGCCACGAGCAGCCGGCCGGTCAGCCGCTCCGTCAGCCCCATGGGCCCATCATCGCCGGTCCGGCGCGCCCTCGTCAGCGGGGGTGTCGACGGCACCCCGGGACCCGCCGCCGCGGACCGCGAGGAGCCACGCGAGCGCGACCCCGGCGACGTCGGCGGCCGCGTCCGCGGGGTTTCCGTCACGGTCGAGCACGGTCGCCTGGAGGACCTCGCTGAGTCCGGCGTGGACGACGAGGACGGCGGCGAGCGGCCGCGGCCGCAGACCCGCCCGGACCCCGGTCCACAGGACCGCCGCGAAGATCGCCAGGTGGACGAGCTTGTCGACCGGCAGCGACGTGCCGGTCTGCACCGGGCGCGGCCAGTAGAGCGCGACGAGCTGGGCGACGACCGCGACCGCGAACATCAGCCGGCGCACCACGAGCTCCTCCCCGCCGCCACGTCCACGCGGACCAGCGTCGCATCCCCCGGACCGGCTGCCGACTACCCGCCGGTCGTCGCAGGGCCCGCCCGCGTCAGCCGTGGCCCGCGATGTCGTGGAGCGGCCCGCCCGCGTGGTGCGGGTGGACGTGGGTCGCCACCCCGGCCGCTCGGGCCGCCTTCTCCACCGCGCTCGCGACGACCTTGGTGACGTCGGGGTGGAAGACGCTCGGGACGATGTACGCCGCGTTCCGCTCGTCGTCCGCCACGACGTCCGCGAGCGCCGTCGCGGCGGCCAGCAGCAGGCCGGTCGTCACCGTGCGGGACTGGGCGTCGAGCAGGCCGCGGAAGACGCCGGGGAACGCCAGGACGTTGTTGATCTGGTTGGCGACGTCCGACCGGCCCGTCGCGACGACCGCTGCGTGCTGCGCGGCGGCGACCGGGTCGACCTCCGGCACCGGGTTCGCGAGCGCGAACACCACGGCCTCGGCGGCCATCGTCGCGATGTCGTCGCCGGTGAGGATGTTCGGCGCCGACAGCCCGACGAAGACCTCGGCGCCGTCGAGCGAGTCCTTCAGCGAGCCGGTCACGCCTCGCGGGTTCGTGTTCTCAGCCGTCCAGCGCAGCGACTCGGGCAGGCCGGGCCGGCCGAGGTGGACGACACCGTCGACGTCGGAGACGACGACGTCCCGCGCACCCGCCGCGAGGAGGAGCTTGAGCACGGCGGTCCCCGCAGCGCCCGCGCCGGACATCACGAGCCGGACGTCCTCGAGGCGCTTGCCGACGACCTTCAGGGCGTTCGTCAGCGCCGCGAGCGTGACGATCGCCGTCCCGTGCTGGTCGTCGTGGAAGACGGGGATGTCGAGCAGCTCGCGCAGCCGGGCCTCGATCTCGAAGCAGCGCGGCGCGGAGATGTCCTCGAGGTTGATCCCGGCGAAGACCGGCGCGAGGTGGACGACGGTCTTGACGATCTCGTCGGTGTCCTGGGTGTCGAGGCAGATCGGGAAGGCGTCGATGTCCGCGAACCGCTTGAAGAGCGCGGCCTTTCCCTCCATGACGGGCAGCGCGGCCAGCGGGCCGAGGTTGCCCAGGCCGAGCACCGCCGAGCCGTCGGTGACCACGGCGA
>DAIOGQ010000167.1:0-8941 GCA_036745175.1 Kineosporiaceae bacterium | reverse complement strand
GCGGGCACGCCCGACGCGTTGAAGCGAGGCGTCTCCGGCGACGCCGTCACACTCACCCTCGGCGACCGGTCACGCACCGCGGAGGCGCTCGTCGTGGTCGGGGGCCTCGACGGCGCGGACGGCGCTGCGGTCGACGGCGCCCGCGTCCACGTGCGCGTCCCCCACGGCGGCGAGGCGCTGCCGGCGCTGCTGCGAGCCCTCGACGGACGCGGCATCGCCCTCGAGGCCGCCGAGGTCCGGCGGCCGACCCTGGACGACGTCTTCCTCTCGCTGACCGGCCGGTCGCTGCGCGATATGCCCGCTGCCTGACGCCTGCCGTCCGCCAATCCACCCGCGCCGGCACCGGGCCGGACCGTCCCCGACGGGAGCTACCGTGACGTTCCTCCACGAGACCTGGGTCGTGTTCGACCGCAGCATGCGCCTGTCGATGCGCAACCCCGTCTGGGTGATCATCGGGCTCGTCCAGCCGATCCTCTACCTCGCGCTGTTCGGCCCCTTGCTCGAGCAGGTGGTCTCCTCGACCCCGGGGCTGCCCGCCGGGGACGCCTGGCAGATCTTCGTTCCCGGCCTGCTCGTGCAACTCGGGATCTTCGGCGCTGCCTTCGTCGGTTTCGGGCTCATCGCTGAGTACCGGGCGGGTGTCATCGAGCGGATGCGGGTGAGCCCGGCCCACCGCACGGCGCTCCTGCTCGGCCGGGTGCTCCGCGACGTCATCGTGCTCCTGGTCCAGGGCGCGCTGCTCACCCTCGTCGCCGTGCCGTTCGGCCTGCGCGCGCCGGTGGGCGGAGTCGTCCTCGCGCTGCTCGTCGTCGGTCTGCTCGCGGCCGCGTTCTCGTCGCTGTCCTACGCGGCGGCACTGCGCCTGAAGTCCGAGGACGCGCTGGCCCCGCTGCTCAACGGCATCGCCGTCCCGGTCCTGCTGCTCTCCGGGATCCTGCTGCCGATGACGCTCGCACCGCAGTGGCTACGGACGCTGTCGGACGTCAACCCGCTCAAGCACGTCGTGGACGGCGTGCGGGCGTTCTTCCGCGGCGACGTCACGACGTCCGCGGGCGCCTGGGGGCTGGCGTCCACCGTGTTGCTGGTCGCTGTCGGGTTCCTCGTCGGGACCAGGACCTTCCGGCGGGAGTCGGCCTAGCCTCGGGTCTCAGCGAGACCCGGACCGCCGGACCGGCGAACCCGGACCCTCGACCTCCGTCGGACCCTGCGGGCCTGATGGCCGATCCCGCGGCGGTCGTCGGCGCAGGACGCTGGCCCGATGGCGGCCGACCCGGGGACCGAGGCCGCGCGGTCCGGTGCCGCCACGGCGGCACCGGCGCGGCCCACTGTTGCTGCGGTGCTCGCGCTCCTGGCGTTGGCTCCGTGGACGGCCGAGTGTTCGTGGGGCGGCTTCGGCGCGTCCGACATGCCCGCCGTCGTTCTCTTTCTGGCGCCGCTGTACGGCGGGGCCGCGGTGCTCGTCCGGAAGACCGCGAGCCGGCTCGGCGCCGGATGGCCCGCCGTCGTGTTGCTCGCGGCGGCGTTCGGCGTGCTCCGGCCGGCCTGGTCGACCGGTCGCGTTCAACCCGGGCGTACCTCGACGACACTGAGTACGCCGTGCTCGCCGCGGCGACAGAGGTCGACCCTAGACGGCGCATCCGGTCGGCTGCCGTCTTCGCGGCACAGCTCCGGTCCGCTCTCACGACGCCCGTTCGCACCGCGACCGCGGCACGTTGACGACGACCCGTGCGAGGCTGCAGGATCTGCGGCAGAGCGCACCAGGGCGCCTCCTGTCCGCGGCAAGCACCGAGTGCACCTGGGGAGCACCACCTCGTCGCACGGACCCCTCTTGCGGTCCCGACTCAGCGGACACGGGATCTGCCGCAGGAGGCAGCATGGCCAGCACCAGGACGCCCGCGACCGACACGTCCACCCCCGCGCCCGCCGTCCACCAGCACGCGGTCGACGACCCGGCGACGGACCACGACCACACCCACCACGCGGGGGACGTCGTCGCCCTGCCGGGCAGCCCGAGCCTCAAGCAGCTCGCCACCCGGGCCAAGGAGCTGCGGCGCGGCGTGCAGCGCGGGATCCCGGACGACGTCGCTGTCGTGGCCCGCCATCACCCGCGCGGCGCCGACCTCACGGCCTCCGCGGAGTCCCGGCAGCAGGTCACCCTCCGCGACGCCCAGGTCGCGCTGGCCCGCCGGTACGGCTTCGAGGGCTGGCAGGCCCTCGTGCAGAACGTCGGCCGGGCCCGCATCGAGGAACGCGACATGCACCGCTGGTTCGGCGTCGAGTTCAACAACGAGGTCTGGCAGTACCTCGACGGCGGGTTGTCGCCGGCGAGCCCCGAGGAGGACAAGGACCTCGCGCTCTACACCGTCTACGCGTCGGCGCGGCACTGGCAAGAGTGCGGCACCGTCGCGAACACCGCGCGCGGCGAGTACATGATCTCCCGGGTCGCGACCGCGATCGGGCTGCCGGATCTCGCCCTGCACCACGCCCGGCGTTGCCTCGACCTCACGCAGGCGCACCGCGACGCGATGGAGGACTGGGACGTCCCGTTCGCGCACGAGGCCCTCGCCCGCGCTCTCGCCGCGACCGGGGACCTCGAGGGCGGGCGCGTGCACCGGGAGGCCGCCGTCCGGCTCACTGCCGCCGTCGTCGGCGAGGGCGACCGCGAGGTGCTCGAGGGGGAGCTGGCCAAGCAACCCTGGTTCGGGATCGCCTGACCGGCCCGGCGGGCGAGCGGGAGCCGGGTCGCTCGCCCGGATGTCGAGCACCCCTGGGCCGTGCGCGGCGCCCGTCGGTGCGACGATGAACCGCATGACGACGACGTCCCCCGACGACCTCCTCGCCCTCGACGCGCTGCTGACCGACGACGAGCGCGACACCGCCAAGACGGTGCGCCAGGTGCTCGACGAGAACGTCCGCCCGCACGTCGGGCAGTGGTACCTCGACGGCACGCTGCCGGCCCGCGACCTCGCGCTCCTGTTCGGCGACCTCGGGCTGCTCGGCATGCACCTCGAGGGGTACGGCTGCGCCGGGACGACGGCCACGATGTACGGAGTCGCCTGCCGGGAGCTCGAGGCGGTCGACGGCGGCATCCGGTCGCTCGTGTCGGTGCAGGGCTCGCTCGCGATGTACGCGATCCACCGCTTCGGCTCGCAGGAGCACAAGACGCGATGGCTGCCCGAGATGGCCGCCGGCCGGGCGATCGGCTGCTTCGGGCTCACCGAGCCCGACGCCGGCTCCGACCCCTCGTCCATGCGCACCCGGGCCCGCCGCGACGGCGCGAGCGACACCGCCGACTGGGTGCTCGACGGCGCGAAGATGTGGATCACGAACTCCCCGATCGCGGACGTCGCCGTCGTCTGGGCCCGGACCGACGACGGGGTGCGCGGTTTCGTCGTGCCGACCGACTCCCCCGGCTTCAGCGCGCCCGAGATCGGCAGCAAGCTCTCGCTGCGTGCGTCCGTCACCGGGCAGATCGTGCTCGAGGGCGTCCGGCTGCCGCACGACGCCGCGCTGCCCGGCGCCGTCGGGCTGCGGGGGCCGCTCAGCTGCCTCACGGAAGCCCGGTTCGGGATCATCTGGGGTGCCACCGGAGCGATCCGGGACAGCCTCACGGTGGCGCTCGAGTACGCCGGCGCCCGGGTGCAGTTCGGCCGCCCGATCGCGGGGTTCCAGCTGACCCAGGCGAAGTTCGCCGACGCCGAGGCCGCCTACGTCAAGGCGGTGCTGCTCGCGCTGCACCTCGGCCGGCTCAAGGACGGCGCCGTCACCGGAGCCCGCATCACCCCCGAGATGGTCAGCGTCGGCAAGCTGGACAACGTCCGGACGGCGCTCGAGGTGGCCCGCTCGATGCGCACCATCCTGGGCGGCTCGGGCATCACGATCGACTACTCGCCGCTGCGGCACGCGACGAACCTCGAGACGGTGCTGACCTACGAGGGCACCCAGGAGGTCCACCAGCTCGTCGTCGGCAAGGCGCTCACGGGTCTGGACGCCTTCAGCGGCTGAGCCGGCGGCACGGGCGGGGCCGGCGACGCCGGGGCACGTCGGGTCAGGCCCCGGCGATCGCGATCCCGCCCCAGGCGATGAGCCCGAAGCGGACGAGCCGGCCGGCGAGCGTGCATCCGGCGAACAACGCGGGGCCGGTCCGGCGCAGGCCCGCGGCGACGCTCGTCGCCGCGAGCGGCGGGAGCCCGAGCGACGCGCTCGACAGCAGCAGTCCGGCGGCGGGCCAGGGCCGGTCGAGCAGGACGACGCTGCGCCGGCCCCAGACCCGCAGCCGGCCGCGTGGTCGGGCCGTGCGCCGTCCGAGCACGGCGAGCCACCCGCGGGTCAGGACGCAGACCCGCCCCAGCCGCGCCGACCGTCGGCGCAGCCTGGCCCATCCGCCGGCCGCGGCGTCCCACGGGCGCCGGGCCCGACGACGCCATCGCGGTTCCGGCCCGCGGTGCATCCCGCGCTCGATCGCCCAGTCCCGGCCGCGGCGAGCGCCCGCGAACAGCACGCACTTCCCGATCGTCTGACCCAGGGCCAGCGCGGCCGCGCAAGCCATCCCGACCGGTCCGGTGACGACGGAGACGACGGCGACGAGATAGACCTCCGCGGTCACGACGGGGACGAGTGCGGCGAGCACCCCGACGGCGAGCGCCGTCACCACCGTGAGCACCGTGCCGGTGTCCACCCGCTCAGTCCGTCCGCGGCGGCACCGGCGACGAGAGCGTCGTAGGCAGCACGACCGCGTCCGGCCAGCCGGCCCGGACCCCGACGGCAGCCGGCGCGAACGGACCGGCCACGACGTCCGGCGGGACCGTCGTCCGGGCCTCGAGCAGGTGGACTGCCCGCCGCAGCGACCACAGCTTGACGGCCGTGACGCCGAGCGCGACGCCGCACGCCCCGACGACCGGCAGCGCACCCGCGCTCGCCGGCAGCACGGAGACCGACGCGACGAGCAGCACCACCGCCGCGGTGTTGAGCGCCTTGGCCGGCGGGGACCAGTTGAGCCGGTAGAGCGGGGTGTCGACGAGGTGCATGTCGTTCGGGCTGTCGACCGGCCAGTAGAGGAACGCGAGCGACAGCATCGTGTCGAGGACGCAGAACTGCATGAGGAACAGCGCGAGCGGCAGCGCGGTCGACGGCTGCTCGACGATGAACGCGGTCGCGAGCATCGTCGCGCAGGCCCGGTCGCTGACGATGTCGAGCACCGCTCCCTGCCGGGTCTTCTCGTCGCGCCAGCGGGCCACGGCGCCGTCGGCCATGTCGCCGAGCCAGTAGACGGCGTACCCGACGGCCAGCAACGTCATCGACGACGTGGCGGCCGCCCAGGCAGCCAGCGCCGTCGCGCCGACGGTGCGCACGAGGGTGATGACGTTGGGCGCCCACGGCAGGCCGAAGACGAGCGGCCTGCCTCCCGCCGCCCCCGCCGGCGTCGCCGGTGCCATGACTGCCTCCCTCATCCGCCGCCCCCTCCCGAGACGCTAGGCGATCGCACCGAGCCGGTACATCCCCTCGACGACGGCGCGTCACCCGCTCCGGGCCTGCGTGGTCCGGTGCGCCGTCATGCCGTCCTCAGGCTCTCGGCCGACATCGCCTCGGCGAGCGGCCCGTCGAGCAACCGGCCGGCCACCCGCGCGCCCACCGCCGCCGAGACGGCGGACAGTCCCACGGCGACGGCCCCGGCCGGCGCGACCGCGGCCAGCGCGGCCGGCGAACCCGCGGCCAGCAGGCCCACGCTGAGCAGCGCCCCGGTCGCGGCGCCGACGGCCGCCGGGACGACCGCCGCCGCGACGAGCTGGGTGGCGAGGATGCTGCGCACGGTCGAGGGCGCGGCGCCGAGTGCGACGAGCGCCGCGGTCGGACGCCGCCCGTCCAGGACCTGCTCGCCGGCGCCGACGACGAGGGACACCCCGGCCACGACCGCCGAGAGCGCGGTCCCCCCGAGTGCGAAGACGTAACCGCCGAGGTAGAAGGCGAGGTCATCACCGCCGTCGAGCGCCGAGACCGCGAAGTCCGCGACCCCGGCGGCGACGACTCCGACGGCCAGGCCGGTGGCGAAGAGGACGCCCGCGACCCGGCCAGGCGTCCGCGGGTCGGCGAGCAGGCGGCGCCCGGCCACGACCGCCACGGGAGTGCCGTACCCGACGCAGAGGCGCCCGGCGAGCACGACGAGCCAGGGCCCGGCGCTCACCGCGAAGGCGACGAGAAGGACGGGCAGGAGCATGGCCAGCCCGGTGTCCGCCACCGGGAGCGGTCCCGCCACGAGCGTGACCGCGGTCACCACGACCAGCACGGCGAACGCTCCGGGCCAGACCCGCGCGCGGGCCGACAGCGGCCGGGCTCCGCGGCGCGACCGGTCCAGGGCGTCGGCCGCCACCGCCCGGGACGACCACGCAGCGGCACCGGCGGCGGCCGCGGCGAGCCCGCCGGCGACGAGCGGCCAGGCGACGAGGACGGCCAGGCCCGGCGTGGGCACCAGCCGCCAGCCCGGCGGCGGCAGGACGCCGAGCAGCACCCAGAGCACCCCGATCGCCGGCAGGCCGAGCAGGCCGCCGGCGAACGCGGCGGGCCAGGCCTCGGCCGCCGCGATCCGGCGCAGGTCGGACGACGTCGCGCCGTGCACGCGCAGCGCGGCGAGCCGGCGCTCGCGGGCCGCGCTGCCCAGCCGGAGGACCTGGACGGCGAACACCGCGAACGGCACGACGAGCAGGATCGCGGCGGTGACCACGCCGGGCCGCAAGCCGCTCTCGGCGAGATACGGCGCGAGGCTCGTCTCCCCGAGCTCACCCCGCAGCGACGCGACGCTCACCGCGGCGAGGGCGAACGCCGCGCACCCGGTCACTGCCGCAGTGAGCAGCCGGCGCCGTCGTCGCTCGGCCGGATCCCCTCCGACCGACCGGGCGACGACGGACGCCGCGCTCACCCCAGCACCGCCTGCGACACGACGGCACCGTCGACGACGCGCACCTCACGGTCGGCGCAGGCCGCGACGGTGTTGTCGTGCGTGACGACGACGAGCGCCGCGCCGCCCTGGCGGGCCGCGCCGACCAGCAGGGCGAGGACCTCCTGGCCGGCGAGCGTGTCGAGGCTGCCGGTCGGCTCGTCGGCGAAGACGACCCGCGGCCCGGTGACGAGCGCCCTGGCGACGGCGACCCGCTGCGCCTCGCCGCCGGACATGTCCGCGGGGAGCATGCCCACGACGTCCCCGGCGCCGCAGCGCTCGACCCACTCCGCGGCGAGCCGGCGCGCGCCCGCAGCCTCGTGCCCGTCGAGCAGCAGCGGTAGCGCGACGTTGTCGAGGGCGCTCAGCTCGGGCACGAGCTGGCCGAACTGGAGGACGACGCCCACCTCGCGGCGGCGCAGCCGCGCGCGGTCGTCGCCCGAGAGTGCTCTCAGGTCGCGGCGCAGGAGCGTCACCTCGCCCGCCTGCGGGAGGACGAGTCCGGCCGCGACGTGCAGCAAGGTCGACTTGCCGCACCCGCTCGGCCCCGTGACCGAGACGACCTCGCCGGCGGCGACCCGCAGATCGACCCCCCGCAGCGCGACAGTGCGCCGGTAGGCGTGCTGGACCCCGCGGACGTCGAGGACGACCTGCGCGGACGGGGCGCTCACGCGGGGCTCCTCAGGTCGTGCGCCGGGTCGTCGCCGAGCGACGCCTCGATCGGGCCGGTCCCGGCCGGGCTGCCGGTGAGCCGCTGTGCGGCAAGCTCGAGCCAGCGCAGGTCGGCGTCGAGGTGCGCCACGGCGTGGTCGAGGACGAGGCGGGACGTCGGGTCGTCGGCCGGGGTCCGGGCGAGGGCCCGCATCCGGCGCAGGTGCGCGGCTCGCTGCCGGGCGACGAACCCGGCGGGGTCGAGACCGAGCCGGACGGCGGCCACGGTCTTGCGGATCAGCTCGTCGGCCCCGGGGGCGGCGGGCTCCGCGGGCTCCCGGACCCACTCGTCGACCCGGGCGCGGCCGGCGTCGGTGAGCTCGTAGACGGTCCTCTCCGGGCCGCCGCCGGCCTCGGTGTGCGCTACGGCGACGAGGCCGTCTCGTTCGAGCCGGGCGAGCGTCGCGTAGACCTGGCCGAACGCCAGAGGGCGGCCGTGGTCGAACCACGCGTCGTGGGCACGCTTGAGGTCGTACCCGTGTGCGGGCCCCCGCACGAGAAGGGCGAGCACGACGTCCGTCGTGGCCATGGCACGGACTATACACAAGGCGTATACGTCGAGTGAATAGTTGTGGAGGCCCGGGATGGTGGCCCGGGATGTCTCCCGACCACTGCGCCGTCCGGGGCATGGCTGACCACAACGGGTGACGATGTCGACGCCAGACGCCGCGACAGCGCCCGGCTCACCACGCACGTTTGCCCTGTTCAGAACCCGTCCGTTGGCTCTGGCCGTGGGCCGATCAGGGTCACTCGCCTGGGGACTGTGACGCTGGGTCATCCCTTGGGACCTTGGAGTCGGGCCGGACAACCGGCCCGGAGCGAAGCGAAGATCCACCGGGTGATGATTGGTCGCCTCGACGCCGACCCGGCGCCGGACCCGGTGGGGAGCCAGTGGCGAACCCCGCGCTCTCGTCGACCCAGTCGAGACCGTAGGGGGTCCCCGACCATGAACCGCAGCCACGCCAAGCCCGCCACCCGCAGCCGCCGGGTCGCGCTCGTCAGCCTCGGGACCGGCGCCGCGCTCGTCACGGGCATCGCCGTCGCGCAGGCCGCCATCCCGTCCGCGTCGGGCGTCATCACCTCGTGCTACAAGACCTCGACCGGCACGATCCGGATCATCGACACCTCGAAGCAGAGGTGCGGCACCGGCGAGAAGACGCTCGCCTGGAACCAACGTGGCCTCAAGGGCGACACGGGAGCACGTGGGGCGACCGGCCCGCAGGGTGAGAAGGGCGCCACCGGCGCCACCGGCGCCCAGGGCGAGCAGGGCCTGCAGGGTGAGAAGGGCGACACCGGAGC
>DAIOGQ010000166.1:0-8984 GCA_036745175.1 Kineosporiaceae bacterium | reverse complement strand
CGGACCGCGGCGACCTGCGCGACGACCTCCCGCAGCTCGTTCGTCACCGAGTCGGCGGTCTCGTCGATGAAGTCCTGGGCCCGGTCGCGGACCTGGCGCTCCGCCGCGGCCTGGCCCTCCATCCGGGTGCGCAGCTCCTCCTCCCGGGTGCGCTGCGCGGCGACGAGCTGGTCGGCCTGCTCGGCGAGCCGGCCCCGGGTCGTCGCGACGGCGCGCCCGAGGTCGCCGAGCTCGTCGCGACCGGAGGGCAGCGGGTGCCGGGTGCGGTCGCCGTCCGCCATGGCCGTCACAGCGCGCAGCGCGCGCGAGACGTCCGCCCGGGTCCGCCACCAGACGCCGGCGGCGAACCAGAGCGCGAGCAGCAGGCCCGCGACCGTCAGCACGAGGCCCTCCGCGCGGTTCGCCGCCAGGCCGCCGACCCGGGCCTCGAGCAGGGCGTCGAGACCGTCGGCGGCCGGGCCGTAGGCGTCGACGGCCGCCTCCGCGACAGGTGCCGGGTCGATGCCGGTGCGGCGCGTGAGGTCGTCGGTGACCCGGGCCGCGAGCGTGTCGGCGGTGTCCGCCAGAGCGGTGAGCCCGGCCAGCCGGGCGGCGAGAGCACGGTCGGACGTCGAGGTCGTCGCCGTCCCCACGTCGCCCCGCAGGCCGCGGGCCGCAGCCGAGACCGCTCCGGCGCGGACCGCCTGCGCCGCGACGAGGTCGTCGCTGCCGGCGGCCTCGTCCGGTGCGGCGGCCTGGGCCGACGCGAGGAGCAGCCGCGGCACCTGCACGACGAGCGCGTCCATGACGTAGAACGAGTCGAGGTCGGGGTCGAGGATGAGGTTGGACGTGTTGCCGACCTGGGTCACGAGATCGCCGAGCGCGGAGGTGACGGCGACCCGTCCGGCCGGCGTGGTGCTCCCGGGGCCGGCGACCGCGGCCCGGACGGCGTCGAGTCGGGTGCCCAGGTCGAGGTCCGGCCCGGCCCCGGCGACGGCCTCGAGTGCCGGCACGTCCACGGGCCGGCCGGCCGCGGCGTCCGCCATCGCGGCGAGGGCGGCGCGCAGCACGTCGACGCCCGACTGCTCCGTCGCCGTGAACGCGATCTGGCCACCGACGGTCGAGGAGTAGGCCCACGTCGCGCCGACCCCGGGCAGCAGCAGCACGAGCACGAGGACGGCGAGCCGCGCGCTGGTGCGCAGCCGCGTCGCGACCCCGACGACCGGCCGGAGCAGTGCCGGGACGTGGCCGGTCGCCGGCGCGCCCGCCGCAGCGTCCGCGATCGCCGCTGTCGCCAGGCCGACCGTCACAGGACCTACCCCCAGATCGCTCGAAGATCTCTCCGGGACGTGTCGGCCCGATGGTGGTCCGCGCTGGACGCACCCGGTTCGACGTCACCCGGACGGCGTAGCGGACCCGACCCCCGCAGCACGGCAGGCATCGGCGGAACCGGCCGACCGTGCGCGGGCACGGCGACCGTCGGTGCCTGCGCGGGGACGGCAGGCGCGGACGGCGTGCGGCGGGAGCCGCTGCAGACCGCGGTCGATCTCGTCCAGGTCGACGTCGCCGGCCCTCACCGAACCCCGCCAGCCGCACGCACAGGCGATGTCGAGACGTCCCGGGACGTCGGCCGTCCGACCGACGACCTCGAGCTGGTGGCCGAAGCTGTCCTGGTGGGAGTGCACGATGCTGCGCGCGGCCGACGAGGCGTGCGCGGCGAGGACGACGAGGATCACGGCGTCCCCCTTTCGTCTGTGTCGGGTGCGAGCGCGGGCGGAGCGCCGTCCGGGTGAGTCCTCGGCAACGGGGGGTCGGACCTTGACGGACGCGTCCGCCCGTGCTGACGGCGGGAGCGGGGGTCCCGGCGCCTCCACCCACGGGCCGGCGACCGTGGCAGGCTTCGTCCGCGACCGGCACCCGGCGACAGATCGGACCGCCGCCGAGGACGCACGGACCGGACGGACAGGAGGGCCCAGGCGTGGCTGCGGAGAACCGACCCGTCCGATGGGGCGTGCTGTCGACGGCGCTCATCAACGACAAGCTCCTGGCCGGTGCCCGGCTCTCGCCGGACGTCGAGGTGCTCGCCGTCGCGAGCCGGGACGGCGACCGGGCCCGCGAGTACGCGGGCGGGCACGACATCCCGCGGGCGCACGACTCCTACGAGGCGCTGCTCGCCGACCCGGACGTCGAGGCGGTCTACGTCCCGCTGCCGAACTCGCTGCACCACCCGTGGACGCTCGCGGCGCTGCGGGCCGGCAAGCACGTGCTCTGCGAGAAGCCCTACAGCCGCCGCCCCGCCGACGTCCTCCAGGGCTTCGCCGTGGCCCGGGACCGTGGCCTCGTGCTCTCCGAGGCGTTCATGTACCGCTACAGCCCTCAGATCCGCCGCGCCGCCGGACTGGTCGCCGAGGGAGCGATCGGGCGGCTACGGCTCGTCGTCGCGTCCTTCAGCTGGCCGACCCCGCTCGACGGCGACATCCGCACCCGGCCGGACCTCGACGGCGGCTCGCTCATGGATGTCGGCTGCTACTGCCTCAGCGCCGCCCGGCTGTTCGCCGGCGAGCCGCTCGCCGTCACCGCGCAGTCGACGTCCGGTGACCACGGCGTGGACGCGCACCTCGTCGCGACGCTGCGGTTCGCCGACGGTGTGCTCGCGCACGTCGACTCGGCGTTCCACGTGCCCGACCGCAGCCACCTCGAGGTGGTCGGGACCGACGGGGTCCTGCGGGTGAGCGACCCGTGGCACGGTCTCGCGCCCGGCATCACCCTGACCGGCCGGGACGGCACGACGACCGACGTCCCCGTCGAGCCTGCGAACTCCTACCGGCTCGAGCTGGAGCAGATGAACGCGGCGATCCGCGGCGAGCCGAACGTGCTCCTCGGCCAGGCCGACGCGCTCGGCCAGGCCCGGGCGATCGAGGCGGTCTACCGGTCGGCGGACGCCGGGGGCACCGTCACGCTCTGACAGCGCCTTCGTCACCGGCGTCGCCGCGGGAAGCTCAGCACCGGGAACCCGAGGTCGAGCAGGGCCCGGCGGTACACGACGGCGATCCGGTCGAAGGGCATCTGGAGCTCGATCCCGAGGTCGAGCGGCAGCCACTCGGGACGCTGCAGCTCGACGACCCGCTGGTCCTCCTCGAAGAACTCCAGGAAGCCGGCGCCGAGCTCGTCCTCGGTGTACACGAGCGAGTCCGGGAAGGCGACGACCCAGAAGATCGTCGTCTCCTGCGCCGAGACCGGGCAGGCGACAGCGCACGTGTAGTACGCGGTGTCCCGCAGGCCTGCGCCCTTGATCCACGACGCGAAGGGCAGCTCGACGCGGTAGTCGTAGGCGACGAAGCGGGTCGCCGGCCGGCCGGCGACCGGCGGGGACCAGCGGTCCCGCGTCAGGTACGGGAACGTGTACGTGATCGCGAGCCCGTCCGGCTCGAGGACCGGCCGGTAGGGGTCGACGACCTCGACGTCCGGGTTGCCGAAGTTGTTCGCGTGCAGCACCCCGAAGTGCGCGACGTCGAGGAAGTTCTCGACCATCCGGGGCGCCTGGCACCGCCAGGCCTGGGGGGCTCCCGCGTGCGACCACCACCCCGGCTCGTCGACCATCGGGACCGTCGGGATGCCGCGCCGCTCCTCGCCCTGGGCCACCAGGCACGTCCAGACGAGCCCGGCGTGCTCCGCGACGCGGTACGCGGCGAGCCGGACGTGCGCCGCGGCGCGCTGGTCGGCCAGCTGCGGGATCCGCACGCACTGGCCGCGACGGTCGTACTCCCACGCGTGGTAGGGGCAGGTGATGGCACCCGACGACGACACGACGCCACCGGCCGACAGCATCGTGCCGCGGTGCGCGCACAGGTCGTCGGCGATCCCCAGCGCCCCGTCGCCGTCGCGCCACAGCACGAGGTCCTCGTCGAGGAGCCGCACCCCGACGACCTGGCCCGGTGCGACGTCCGCCGACCGGGCGACGGGGTGCCAGTACGGCCGCGCCGCGTCGAGGAACGCGGCCTCGTCCGCCGGGCAGCGGGGTGGGGTCCTCACGCCGGGCACGGTAACGCGCGAGTGGGCAGGTGACGAGGCTGCGACGACGTGACGCCAGGAAGGACCCCCGAACAGCGTGTGGGGCCCTTCCTCGGCATCGGTGGAGGTGACGCCTCCAAAGACGCGAACCGCTCGCAGCCGGTCGAGTTCCCACCGGTAGCCATCCGGAAGTACCGGATGCTGGACGGATCGTGCCGAAAGCGATCCTCGACGTCTTGGCTGACACCGACGCTGCGGCAGACGAACCAATGACGTGCAACAACGTCCACGCCTTGCTGCGTGCGAACGATGCAGTGCACTCCGGAGACACCGTCTACAAGGCGCTGCGCCGGATGGCCGACGACGGCCTTCTTACCCGGGCTGAGGGGACTTTCCGACTGATTCGGGCGCCCCCGGGCCCAGCTCGACCTCGAATCCGGGTCGCTCGGGTGCGGCCGCTGACCCGACCACCCTTGGTGTACCACCGACACGCTTGGTGATACACTCGTGGGATGCCGACTACCAGGCCTCGCCACCAGGTCACCGAGACCGAAGAGCTAGCAGCCGCCTTGGACGAGGCCGCCGCCCGCTGGCCAGAACTCAGCCGCGGCCAACTCATCACTCGCCTTGCGCTGGAAGGGCACCGCGCCGCCGTGGTCCGGCAGCGCCAGCATCGTGATGACCGACTCCGAGCGCTCCGTGCGCACGCCGGCGCCTTGACCGGCGTCTATCCCCCGCACCACCTGGCGGATCTTCAGGAGGACTGGCCCGAGTGATCGTCTTGGACGCCAGCGTCCTGATCAGTTTCCTCGACGCCGGCGACGTGCACCACGAGCGAGCTACTGCCCTGCTCACCCGGGAGATCGAGGACGTCTTCGCCGTCAATAGCCTGACCCTCGCCGAGATCCTGGTCGCACCGACTCGGGCCGGACGGCGCGATAGCGTCCTGCGACTGCTCGCTGATCTTGATGTGGTGACGCTGCAGTTCTCGGAGGATTCGGCGGTGACGCTTGCCCAACTACGCGCCGAGACACTGCTGAAGATGCCGGACTGCTGCGTCCTGCTCAGCGCCCTCGACCAGCGGGCGCGCCTGGCCTCGTTCGACGATCGACTGATCAAGGCGGCCCGCGCCCGGGGAGTGGAAGCTATCGACACCATGCTGCCCTGACGGCACCCGCCGGTTGCCATTCATGAGCTTCGAGAAGTTCACGCATCAGATCAGATACGTCGATGGCGGGTGCATTCACGATGTCGTGAAGATCAGGAGTGCTATGAGCCAAACTAGTTCACACGAGCGACTCCAGAGCAATCGGGCCCGGCGCCAGATGGAAGCTGCCCTTCCGATGTTCATCTTCATGACGGATCAGCAGTCTGAACAGGCTGCCCGTGCCCCTCGCTGCAGTACTGCTTCCCATGATCCGTGAGTGGCAGCGCCCAGCCCGCCAGACACGGTAGGAGGACCGTTGGAGAGGACGGCGGCGAGGAACGTCGGTCCCTGACCGGGATGGCGACGAAGATGCTCAGCCCAGACGACCCGCCAGTGCCGATCACTGAGCCGGTCAGCCGGTTCGTATCTGCTCGCACCGCCGAGGTGACGCCTCGACATACGAACCGGCTACACACGCGCAACCGAGACCGCATAGCCCCTGGCTACAAGGACGTCAGGAGCCACCATACGAGACCGGACCCCCCGATCCGGTTCGTACTTGGGGTCACTGTGGAGGTGGCGGGAATCGAACCCGCGTCCGTCGGCGTGGAACCAGGTCTTCTCCGGGCGCAGCCTGCTACGGCGGTTCTCAGCCCCGGCGATCACACAGGCGTGTCGCCGAGCCGGGCTCAGTCACTGTGAGTGTCGCCGCAGGTCCCGTGACCGGACCCTTGGCCAGTGGCCTTCTAGTCGACGCCAGCTACCGGGCCGAAGGCGTGCCCGGGCTGACGGACGTCACACTCGCTCAGGCGGCGAGGGCGAAGTCGGTGCGCTGTGTATTGGCACCTATGTTTTGCGACGAGGTTTACGAGATCACGTCACCTTCTCGGCCCGCTTCTCCTGGATCGACGTCCAACGTCGAAACCTGTCACCCCCTGTGCAGTTGTCAACCGCGGCGACCTCGGGTCGACCCGGCGGACCGGGCCGGCCGTGCGGCCGCTCGGCCACTGTAGCCGGACGCCCCGACACGTCGCGACGTCCATCCGGCCCAACGTGGCCACCCCCGGCGGTGTTCCCGCGCCCGGCCGGCTCGTCGGCCCGTCATCGCTGGCCGGCTCGTCGGCCGTCATCGCTGGTCGGCCGTCATCTCTCCGCGCGGGTGGAGATGGCGCGTTCGGCCTCGCGGCGGTCCTGACGCTCGCGGAGCGTGTTGCGCTTGTCGTACTCCTTCTTGCCCCTGCCCAGGCCGATCTCCACCTTGGCCCTGCCGCCGAGGAAGTACAGGGAGAGGGGGACGATCGTGAAGCCCTTCTCGCGCGAGGCCTGGGCGAGCTTCTCGATCTCCCAGCGGTGCAGCAGCAGCTTGCGCTTGCGGCGCGGCGCGTGGTTGGTCCAGGTGCCCTGCGCGTACTCGGGGATGTGGACGCCTTCCAGCCACACCTCGCCGCCGTCGACCGAGGCGAACCCGTCGACGAGGGAGGCCCGGCCCGCCCGCAACGCCTTCACCTCGGTGCCCATGAGCACCATGCCGGCCTCGTACACGTCGTCGATGTGGTAGTCGTGCCGCGCCTTGCGGTTGCTCGCGACGAGCGTGCGACCGCTGGTGTCCTTGACCTTCGGCTTCTTGTTCGCCTTCGCCACGACCCTGCCCTCCCTTCGACGTCGTCGGTCCGCGCCCGGCGCACGAACGGGCGCGCAGGGACCGGCGGACGAGTCTACGAGGGCCAGCGTCGCCGCGTCGTCCCGGATTCCCGGAGCCGGTCGACGCGCTGCGGGGTCAGAGCCAGCGCATCGGGTTGACGTGCGTGCCGTTCTCGTAGACCTCGAAGTGCAGGTGGCAGCCCGTCGACAGCCCCGTCGTGCCCACGAGGCCGATGACCTGGCCCCGCGCGACGCGACCACCGCGCGCGTAGATCACCGACAGATGGTTGTAGGACGACGCGAGATCGGTCCCCCGGACGTAGCCGTGGTCGAGGACGACCTGCTTTCCGAAGCCGCCGGCGCGGCCGGCCCGGACCACGGTTCCGCCCGCGGCGGCGCGGACGGGCGTGCCGCACGCGGCACCGAAGTCCGTGCCGGCGTGCAGCCGCCAGTAGTGCAGCACGGGGTGGAACCGCATGCCGAAGCCCGACGTGATGGGGGCGTTCACCGGGTGGGCGAGGTAGCCGCCGCCGCTCACCCGGCCGCCCCCGCCGCTCCCGCCGCGGCGGCTGTCGCCGCCGCTGCCACCGGAGGACCGCGGCGGGTTCGCCCGCCGGGCCGCTCGAGCCCTGCGGGCCCGCTCGGCCCGGTCCTTGAGGATGCTCGCGAGCTTGGACTGCTCGGCGGCGGCGGCGGCGAGCCGCGCCCTCTCCTGCGCCTGCTTGGCCTTGACGACGCCCAGCGCCGCCGCCTGCTCGCCGACGAGCCGGGTCTGCTCGGCCTCTGCCGCGGCGGCCTTCGCCTCGGCGGCCTGCCGGGCCGCGACGGCCTGCGCCGCGAGCTTCTTGAGCTCGGCGGTCCGGGCGCGGAGCGCGGTGAGCTTGGCCGTCCTGGCACGCATCTCCGCCTGGACAACGACGAGCCGGTCCACCTCGCTGTTCTCGCTGCGCAGCGCGGAGCCTGCGACGGCCATCCGCTGCGCGAACTGGTCGGGGCTGTCGGCCTGCAGCGCGATGGACAGCCCGGTCATCCCCGAGCCGACGTACGCCTCCCGGGCGATCCGGCCGAGCCGGACGCGGGTCTCCTGCTCGGCCTGCGCCTGCGCGGTGAGGGCCTTGACGGCCTTGTCCTCCTCGGCCCGCGCGTAGGCGAGGTCGGCGGCGAGCGCGGCGTCCCGGCGCTCCGCCTTCGCCAGGGCGGCGCGCGCGGCGGACAGCTCCGCCCGGACGGCGACGAGCCCCGCCTCGGAGCGCTTGAGGGCGACGGCCGCCGCGACGAGGTCGGCCGCGGTGCCCTCGAGGCTCTCCTTGAGGTCCGCGATCTGCTGGTCGAGGTCCTGCTTGCGCCGGGTGACCGAGTCCGAGCGGACGGGCGCGGCCGGCGCTGCGGACGGCGCTGCGGCCGGCGCCGGACCCGTCGTCGCCGATGCGGCGGTCGACGCCGTCAGACCGGTCGCGAGCAAGGACGCCGCTGCCAGCACGGCGATGCCGCGCAGCCCTGTCGGGCGCATGGCCATACCTCCACCGGCGCCCGCACACGGCGCCGTACCACCCGCCGTCCGGCGTGGAGCTGGGGAAGGCGCCGTCGGGCAAGCCTCGACTCCTTGTCGAGGCTTACACCTTGAGGTACCGGCGCAGCGAGAGGAAGGACGACACGCCCGCGATGAGCAAACCGACGACGAAAAGCAACGGGACGATCGACAGCGCGTCCCCGACATCGACGTAGTTGTCGATGAACCGCAGGGAGTCCTTGAGCCAGCCCTGGATGGCGAAGTGGGTGAACGCCATGAGGATGCCGGAGGCCAGGATCGCGCCCACGAAGGCCGCGATCATCCCCTCGAGGACGAACGGCAGCTGGATCACGAGGTTCGAGGCACCGACGAGGCGCATGATGCCCGTCTCCCGGCGTCGGGTGAACGCCGTGAGACGGATCGTCGTGGCGACGAGGAGGACGGTGCACAGCAGGGTGAGCCCGGCGACGAACCACGCCCCCCACTTGAGGCCGTTGAGGAGCGCGAAGAGCCGGTCGAGGAGCTCGTTCTGGTCCTGCACCCGTTCGACGCCCTGTCGGTCGCGGAACGCGTCGGAGACGACGGCGAACTGCTCGGGGTCCTTCAGCTTGACCCGGAAGGACTCCGGCATCTGGTCGGCGGTCACGTTGTCGGCCAGGACGCTGCCCTTGAACTGCTCCTTGAAGTGGACGAACG
>DAIOGQ010000165.1:3161-8992 GCA_036745175.1 Kineosporiaceae bacterium | reverse complement strand
CGCCGTCCGGTTGGCGACGGCGAGTCGGCGAAGACCGTGCCGGGCGAGCGTCGCGACCGCGAGACCGCTCATCGCGCCGGCGCCGACGACGAGCACGGACGCCGCCGAGAGCGGCCCGACCACGGCCTCGCCGCGGGCGATCCCGGCCTCCACGAGGGACCCGGCGGCGCGGTCGAGCCCGGTCTCGGTGTGGGCCCGCTTGCCGACCCGCAGCGACACCTGGAGCAGGTGGCCCAGGACCCGCGCGGCCGCGCCGGAGTCCTGCGCGTCCCGCAGGGCCGTCCGTACCTGACCGAGGATCTGCTGCTCGCCGACGGCCATCGAGTCCAGGCCGGCGGCGACGGTGAACAGGTGGGTGACCGCCGCGCCCTCGTAGTGGACGTACAGGTGGTCGGTCAGCTCGCCGAGCGGCACCCCGGTCGAGGCGGCGAGCGCGGCGCCCACGTCGGCGACACCGCCGTGGAACTTGCTCACCTCGGCGTACACCTCGAGCCGGTTGCACGTGGCCAGGACAACCGCCTCGGCGACGTTGTCGGACCGGCAGAGGTCGGCTTCGAGCACTCGCGCCGCGGACGGCGCGAGCGCTGCTCGCTCGAGCAGGTCGAGCGGCGCGGTCCGGTAGGACAGCCCGACGACGAGGACGCTCACGGGGACACTCCAGCCCGACCCGTCCCCCCGTCGGGGTCCAACGCGACGACCCGGGCCGGCACCTCCACCGACAGCCGGCTGGCGACCTGCCGCTGCTCGTGGAAGGCCAGGATCTGCAGCTCGGTCGACAGGTCGACCTTGCGCACCATGACAGTCTCGGGCACGAGCAGGACGACAGGTGCGAAGTTCAGCACACTCGTGACGCCGGCGACGACGAGCCGGTCGCAGACGTCCTGCGCGGCGGCCGCCGGGGTCGCGACGACGCCGATGTGCACGCCCTCGTCGCGGACGACGGACTCGAGGTCGGCGAGCGGCCGGACGACGAGGCCGCCGACGGTCTCCCCGACGACCCGGTCGTCGGCGTCGAGGAGCGCGGCGACGGTGAACCCCCGGGAGACGAACCCGCCGTAGTTGGCCAGGGCATGGCCGAGGTTCCCGACCCCGACGATGACCACGCGCCAGTCCTGGGTCAGGCCGAGCTCCCGCGAGATCTGGTAGACGAGGTACTCGACCTCGTAGCCCACCCCCCGGGTGCCGTAGGACCCCAGGTGGGACAGGTCCTTGCGGAGCTTGGCCGAACCGACCCCGGCCGCGGCCGCGAGCTCCTCGGAGGAGACGGTCGCGATGCCCTCCTCCGCGAGCGCCGTCAGAGCGCGCAGGTACACGGGCAGGCGCGCCACGGTGGCGTCGGGGATGCCCTGCCGGAGCGGGCGCGCCTGGCGCACCAGTCGGGCAGGACGCGGGGTGGACACGGGAGCGCAGACTCCTCGGGTGGGAGCTCGTCCGGCCGAGCGGACCCGGCCGACGCGGGTGGACGTGGGATGACCGGTCCAGCGTAGGCACTTGTGAACAGACGCACAAAGTTGACAGCCTCCGCTCCCGGATGCTGGACCGGGACGCCGCAGCGCCTCCACCGACGTCCGGGCCCGGCTCGCGGGCGGATCGTCGGCCGCGCCGTCAGCCGGACGGCGCGCGGCGCCGGCGCAGCCAGCCGCGGCGGCCCGCGAGGGCGTCCCGCAGGCGCTGCTCGTCGACCCGGAAGTAGTCCAGCGGTGCGCCGTCGACGACGACCACCGGGATCGTCTCGGCGTACTGCTCGGTGAGCGCGGCGTCCCCGACGATCGACACCTCGCGCCAGTCCGCGCCGGTGTCGGCGGCGACCCGCCGGACGACCTCGCGGGCGGCCTCGCAGAGGTGGCAGCCGGGACGCCCGATGAGAGTGATCCGGGCATCCGTCACACGCGTCACTGTAGTCCTCCGGCGGGCTGCGCCCACGCCGTTAGAGTGACGGCCATGGCTGCTCCGGGGACCATGTCGGGACCCTCCGACGGCGATCCGGACGACGACCCCGCCGCGACCCGGCCCGGCCCGGACGACGTCCTCGCCGGGCGGGCGTCGGCCGCCGCGGCCACCACCGACCTCCCGCAGCCCCCCGGCGTGCGCGACAATCCGCTGCGCACCGACGGCCGCGACCTGCGCCCCCGGCCTCGCGACGGGGAGCAGGCGGGCAGCGCCGCCGCCGAGGTCGAGGCCGCCCTCGCGGTCCCGCCGGACCCCGACGCGGCCGCGTTCTTCGACGTCGACAACACGATCATGCAGGGCGCGTCGATCTTCCACCTGGCCCGCGGGCTCTACCGGCGCAAGTTCTTCACGGTCCGCGACATCGCCGGCTTCGCCTGGCAGCAGGCCCAGTTCGTCCTCGTCGGGGAGAACATGGAGCACGTCGAGGAGATCCAGGAGAAGGCACTCAGCTTCGTCGCGGGGCACTCGGTCGCCGAGCTGCGAGCCGTCGGCGAGGAGGTCTACGACGAGCTGATGGCCGACAAGATCTGGCCCGGTACCCACGCGCTGGCCCGGATGCACGTCGACGCCGGGCAGCGGGTCTGGCTCGTTACGGCCACTCCGGTCGAGGTCGCCGAGGTCATCTCCCGCCGCCTCGGGCTGACCGGCGCGCTCGGCACCGTCGCCGAGCACGTGGACGGCGTCTACACCGGCCGGCTCGTCGGCAAGCCCATGCACGGCGGGGCGAAGGCGGAGGCGGTCAAGGCGCTCGCCGAGGCCGAGGGCCTGGATCTCGACCGCTGCTCGGCGTACAGCGACTCGGCGAACGACATCCCCCTGCTGTCGCTCGTGGGCAACCCCTGCGCGATCAACCCCGACGCCACCCTGCGGGCGCACGCCCGGACGGAGGGCTGGCGGGTCCGGGACTACCGGACCGGACGCAAGGCCGTCAGGGCCAGCCTGCCCGTCGCGATGGTCGCCGGCGCCGTCGCAGGTGCCGCCGCCGGTGCGGTGGCCCTCAGGAGGAGACGATGACCCACCCCGCCCGGCCCCCGGCGGACGCGACCGCTGTCCCGCCCCCGCCGACCGCCCCCTCGCGTGCGGTTACTAGCGGGTCAGACCCAGCAGATGGGTCTGACCCGCTAGTAACCGCGAGGGGTGCGCGGTCGCGGCGGGCGGGCGGGCGGGGCGGGTCCACCGAACGGCGGCTCGAGCCCGGGCGTCGTCGTGCCGATCCTCGCAGGATGCGCCGTCCAGCTCTCACCGCGACCGTCGCCGCCACCGCGATGGCGCTGTGCGTGTCGTGGTTCGTCGCCGTCGCACCCGGCGCCCACGCCGCGACGCTGCGGTACTGGACCGGGACGCTGACGTCGGTCGCCGACGGCGACACGGTCTACGTCGACATCGCCGGCGACGGCACCGCGGCGTCGGTCCCGATCCGGATGATCGGGATCCAGGCGACGGAGACCCACGACAGCCCGGTCGGCGGCGGCGCCGAGTGCCTCGCGGTCGCGGCGAAGACGTCCCTCGCGAGGTTCCTCCCGGTCGGGACGAGGGTACGGCTGTCCGCGTACTACGCGTCGAGCACCAAGGGCACGGACGGCGCCGGCCGGACCCGGCTCTTCCGGTACGTCGACCGGTGGCACGCCGCGACGAAGACCTGGCAGGACGCCCAGCTCCCTCTGCTCGAGAAGGGGCTCGCGGTCTGGCTGCGCAGCCCCGTCGAGACGGCGCACGTGGCGAGGTACCACGCGGCGACGCAGCGGGCCGTCTCCAAGCGGGTCGGTCTGTTCACCGGATCGGCGTGCGGCGCCGGCCCGAGCGCGGGCGCGAACCTGCTGCTGTGGCTGCACTACGACGTGGAGGACGAGAGCGCCGCGAACCAGGAGTACCTGCGGATCCGCAATCGCGGGACGACCGCCGTCCCGCTCGCCGGGTGGCGGCTGCGCGACGGCAGCCACACCTTCTGGCGCGGCACGACCTACTGGAGGTTCCCGACCGGGGCGGCTGTCGGCGCCGGGAAGACGATCACCGTCTACTTCGGCCCGGGCACCTCGAGCCCGTCCGCGGGGCGCTACTACCTCGGCACCGCGTCGACGCACTACCTGCCCAACGACGCGAGCACGACGGCGAACGCCGCGGGCAAGACGCTCTACCTGCTCGACCCGCACCTCGACGTCCGGGGGGTGGCCGACTACGGGTGCACGGTGGCGTGCCGCCGGCCCCCGGTCGAGGTGTCGACGGTCTCCTACGCATCGGCGGACGAGCGGATCGACCTTCGGCTGCCCGCCGGGGTCGCCACGACGCAGGACCTCACCGGGGTCGTCGTGACGAACGACGGCCGGACGAAGGAGATCACGCCCGGCACGGTCCTTGCGCCGGGCGAGACCCTGACGATCCACCTGCAGCGGACGGGTCCGGGCTCCCGCCTCGTCCAGTACTGGCCGCACGCCGGGCCGATCCTCGAGAACGGTGGCGACACCGTCGTCCTGCGGACCGCGTGGGGCACGACCCTGGACACGTACTCCTGGGGCTCCGGGTGACGGGTCGGGACCTCTCTACTCCGCGGCCCGGACGTCCTCGCCGACCTGGATTCATCGACTCAGAGTCACTGACTTACCACGTCGTGTCATCACGCTCCGCTCTCCCGGGCACGGACTGGTAGAACCTCGGTGAGACGGTGTTCACTGGTCGTTCGCCGGGACAGTCACGGTGCGCGACGCCCGGCTCGCGATGCGGGACGCCGTCCACCCTCCGTAGTCGGCAGTCCCGTAGAGTCCGGCGCACCGTGCGGCCACGACGTCGACGCGCGTGCGGTACGCGGCCCCTGGAGAGGCGAGTTCTGCAGATGAGCGAACCGACGGGACGTCGACTGCGCACGGTGGGTGTCATACTCGGCGGCGGCACGGGCTCCCGTGTCGGGCTGAGCATCCCCAAGCAGCTCATCAAGGTCTCGGGCTCGACGATCCTCGAGCACACCCTGCGCGTCTTCCAGGAGACGCCGGAGATCGACGAGATCGTCCTCACCTCCCCCGAGGCGTACCTCGACGACGCGCGCAGGCTCTCGGCGGGGATGAGCAAGGTGACCCGGGTGATCCCCGGCGGCGCCACCCGCAACGACACGACCCGCGCAGCCCTCGACGTCCTCGGTGACGAGGAGTGCAAGGTGCTCTTCCACGACGCCGTGCGGCCCTTCGTCGACCGGCGGATCATCGCGGACTGCGTCGAGGCGCTCGACGCCTACGAGGCCGTCGACGTCGCGGTCCCGTCGGCCGACACGATCATCGAGGTGGACGGCGGAGACCTCATCACCGACATCCCGACCCGGGCCCGCATGCGCCGCGGCCAGACGCCGCAGGGCTTCCTGCTCTCGACGATCCGGCGGGCCTACAAGCACGCTGTCGCCGACCCGGACTTCAGCGCGAGCGACGACTGCGGCGTCGTCCTCAAGTACCTGCCCGAGGTGCCGATCTACGTGGTCACCGGCTCGGAGCAGAACATGAAAGTGACCCACCCCATCGACATGGTCGTCGTCGACCGGCTCTTCCAGCTCGCCAGCAACGCGCCGCCCGCACCGCTCGACCCGCCGGAGTACCGGGCGCGCGTCGAGGGACGCACCGTCGTCGTCTTCGGCGGCACCTACGGCATCGGCCGCGAGGTCGCCGACCTGTGCGAGAGCCTCGGCGCGACCGTCTTCGCCCACAGCCGCGGCACCGGCTGCCATGTCGAGCGATCCGCGGATGTCGCCGCTGCTCTGCGCGCCGCCCACGAGGCTACCGGCCGCGTCGACTTCATCGTGCTCACCGCCGCCGTCCTCCACAAGGGCCGTCTTGCCGACACGACCCCCGAGGTCGTCGAGGACACGATCCGGGTCAACTACCTCGCCCCGATCGGCGTCGCGC
>DAIOGQ010000165.1:0-3061 GCA_036745175.1 Kineosporiaceae bacterium | reverse complement strand
GAGGTCGTCGAGGACACGATCCGGGTCAACTACCTCGCCCCGATCGGCGTCGCGCAGGCGAGCCTGCCGTACCTGCGGAAGACCGGTGGCTCGCTCGTGCTCTACACCTCGAGCGCGTACACCCGCGGCCGCGCCGAGTACAGCCTCTACTCCTCGACGAAGGCGGCCGTGGTCAACCTGACCCAGGCACTGGCGGACGAGTGGTCCGGGCTCGGGGTCCGCGTCAACTGCGTCAACCCCGAGCGCGCCGCGACACCCATGCGGACCAAGGCCTTCGGCGAGGAGCCGGCGGACACACTGCTGTCGGCCGCGGTCGTCGCCCGGTCGACCCTCGACGTCCTCGTCTCCGACCTCACAGGCCAGGTGGTCGACGTCCGAAAGGTCATGCCCATCCGGGACCACGCGTCCGCGACCGAGCAGCGGGCGCGGATCATCTCGGCGGCCCTGTCGGACGCCGACACGGATGCCGAGAGCACGGTCTGACGCATGATCGGCTCCGGGGTCGTGCTGACCCGCGAGACCCGGACTCCGCCCTGGCGGGGGGCACGGTCCGCCGCCGTCGACGCGACGGCGTTCGGGGTCGCGACCGTGCTTCTCGTCGGCGCTGCCGTCCTCGCCCCCGACGGCTACCTCGCGGCGGCAGCCGTGGTCCTCGCCTGCGAGGCGGCTCTTGTCCTGCGGCCCAGCATCGTGTCCTGGGCGGCCGAGCTCAGCCAGGCCGGCCCGTTCTGGCGCGGCAGCCTGCGCGGCGCCACGGCCTGCCTGCTCGTCGGCGCACTCGGGGGCGTGGACACAGGGGTGGGCGACGGCCTCCTCTGGGTCACGTTCACCTGGCTCGCGGTCCAGCTCGCCGGGGCGGGTGCCCGCGCGGGGCTGGAGCTCGTCTCCTACCTGCGCCGCAGCCCGGTCCTCACCCGCAACATCGACCTGACCCCGCTCGACCTGCCCGCTCCGCCGCCTCGCGTCGTCACGGCGCGCGGCGCCGTCCTCACAGGCATGCTCGACGTCCCCGTCGTCGTCGGCACCGGGGTCGCGGTGAACCTGCACCTGGGGTGGGCGCTCCTGCTGGGCGCCGTCGTCTCGCTGCTCGCCGCGCTCGCGATGCTGTCCGTCATCGGGATCGCCGTCCTGCGGCTGCGCCGCCGCAACCCGCGCCGGCTCGTCCCCACGCACGTCCAGCGGACGCTCGCCGACCTGCGGCCCGAGGTGCTCCTCTACTTCGCCGGCCGGCCGTCGACGCTCTACCAGGTGCAGATGTGGCTCGAGGCCGCCGAGCGCCTGCACCGCCCGACCGTCGTCGTGCTGCGCGACCGGGAGAGCCTGCTCAACCTGCACCCGACGTCGCTGCCTGTCATCTGCGTGCCCTCGGCCGCCGCGCTGGCGTCGCTCGAACTGCCGACGGCGCGTGTCGTCCTGATGGCGGCGAACGCCGCCGAGAACATCCACATGCTGCGCCGGCGAGGCCTCGCGAGCGTCTTCATCGGGCACGGCGACAGCGACAAGGCTTACAGCGTGAACCCGTTCGTCCGCACCTACGACCAGGTCTGGGTCGCCGGACCGGCCGGCCGCGCGCGGTTCGTCGACGCGGACCTCGCGCTGCCGCCGACGTCCATCGTCGAGGTCGGCCGACCCCAGGTCGCGCTCCTGCGGCCGCGGCACCGGACCGACTCGACCTTCACCGTGCTGTACGCGCCGACCTGGGAGGGCTGGGGGGACGTGGCCTTCCACACCTCCGTGCCGCTCGTCGGGCCCGCGCTCGTCCGCGCGCTGCTGGCTCGTCCCGGCGTGCGCGTCATCTACCGTCCGCACCCGCTGACCGGCACCCGGGACGGCGCGACCCGCACGGCGCACGAACGCATCGTCTCCCTCCTCGGGCACGCCGGCGCGAGCCGGTCCGCGGTCCGGGCGCGAGCGGCCGACGCTGCACCGGAGTTCGGCGCGGACGCGCTCGAGCACGCCGTCGAGCACAGCCGGCCGACGTTCGACCGGGCGGCGACGGACGCCGCGCGAGACGCCGCCGAGGTCGCCTACTGGGGCAGCCGGCCGCCAGGTACGCACCACGTCGTCGACGGCTGGCCCGGTCTGCAGTCGTGCTTCGGCGAGGCAGACCTGCTCGTCGCCGACATCTCCAGCGTGATCTCCGACTGGCTCGGCACCGACCGGCCGTATGCCGTCCTCAACGCCTCCGACGACCCCGCGTGGGAGTTCGCGGCCCGTTACCCCAGCGCTCGCGGCGGCCGGGTCGTCGGCCGAGACCTCATCGAGCTGCACCATCTCCTCGATGCCCTGGCCGCCGGGCTCGACCCGGACGCCGCAGCCCGCTGCAGCGAGCGCGAGCGACTGCTCGGACCCCACCCGGAGGCCTCGATGACCCGGTTCGCCGACGCCGTCGACCGGCTCTGCCAGCGTGACAGTCTCGTCATCCGGACCCCCACGGACGGATGACCCGCTCCGGGTTCTCCGACGAGAGATCCCCTGCTGGGCCCAGGTCACGACACCACGGCCCGCGGAGCAGCGGACCGGGACTGTCCGCGTGGCGCCGTAACCTCGTCCGCATGGCTCATCGCTTCCAGGTCACCTTCGACGCCCGGGACCCGCACGCGCTCGCACGCTGGTGGGCGCGGGCCCTCGACTGGCAGGTCGAGGCGCAGGACGAGGCGTTCATCCGCAGGATGGTCGCCGAGGGCCACGCGACAGACGCCGACACGCGCGTCGTCGACGGCGCACTCGTGTGGCGCGAGGGAGCCGCGATCCACCCGCCGGGCGAGGCCGGTCCGCAGCGGCCGCGGGTCTACTTCCAGGAGGTACCGGAGCCCAAGACGGTGAAGAACCGGGTGCACCTCGACGTCCGGGTCGACGGCGAGGACGTCGAGGCCGTCCGGGCGCGGCTCGTCGAGCAGGGCGCAACAGTACTCCACACCGGACGGCAGGGCCCGCACACGTGGACGACGATGGCGGACCCGGAGGGCAACGAGTTCTGCGTCTGACCCGCTGTCCCACCCGCGCAGCAGCGGCTCAGAAGAAGACGGAGCGGCGCTGCACGAGCAGCGAGTACAGCGTC
>DAIOGQ010000164.1:0-9076 GCA_036745175.1 Kineosporiaceae bacterium | reverse complement strand
CTTCGGGTCGGTCGGCTGGAAGTAGATGACCGTGTCGATGCTCACGACGAGGTTGTCGCTCGTGATGACCGGCTGCGGCGGGAAGCTGACGACCTGCTCGCGCAGGTCGACGAACGCCCGGGGCCGGTCGACGAACGGGACGAGGAAGTGCAGGCCCGCGTCGAGCGTCCGGGAGTACTTGCCGAGCCGTTCGATGAGGACGGCCGTCGCCTGCGGCACGATCCGAACCGACCGCGCGACAGCGGTGATGACGAGCAGGGCGAGTGCCGCCAGGACGACGAGTGTCGCGATCTGGGACGGGTCCATTCGGGGCTCCAACTCGGAAGAGATCTCGATCCGCCTGATAGGTGACTCATCGTAACGGCAACCCGTTCGGCGCTACCCCTCGTGGCGGATCGGGGATCACAGTGGGCGTGCGGTTCGCACGTGTGACGTTCCGTGAGCGAATTCCGTTCCGCGGCCGGGGGCACGGCCGCTCGCGGCCTCTGGAGGGGCAACACATGGTCACCACGTCCGGGCGAGCACTCGCCGTCGTCCTCGCCGTCGCCACCGTGTCCGCGGGGCTCGCCGTCACCGGGCCGGCCGCGCTCGCCACGGTCCCCGACCAGGGCCTCAGCGGGGTCGCGGCGTCGCAGTACCAGACGAACGACGAGGTCGACGCCATGGTCGCCGGTGGTGGCGTCCTCTACGCGGGCGGGATGTTCACCGCGGTTCGGGCGCCCCGGTCCACCGCGTCGACCGTACGGACCTACCTCGCGGCGTTCAGCGCGAGCACGGGCGCGGTGACCGGGTTCCGGGTGACGCTCGACGGCCGGGTCCGGGCGCTGGCGCTGTCGGCCGACAACACCACGCTCTACATCGGCGGGGACTTCACCCGGGTCAACGGCGTCTCCCGCTCACGGATCGCCGCCGTGAGCACGGCGACCGGCGCGCTGCGCACCGCGTTCGCCGTGGGCGCGAACTCGCGCGTCACGGCCCTGCTCCGCACGGGCTCGACGCTGTACGCAGGAGGTGACTTCACGAGCATCGGCGGCCGGACCAAGGCGCGCCTCGCAGCCCTGAACGCGACGACCGGGGCCGTGGCCACGGGCTTCACCGCGGACCTCGACGGCCGCCCGCACACGATGGCCGTCGACGTGTCGCTGCGCCGCCTGCTCGTCGGTGGCGTGTTCACGAGCGTCAACGGCGCGCCACACGCCGCGATCGCCTCGCTCGACACGACGTCGGGGGCCGCCCAGCCGTGGGCGGCGGACGGCGCCGGCGAGTGCGTCTACGGGGTCCGCAGCATCGCCGTCGACGAGGCGACCGACCACGCCTACGTGACCACCGAGGCGGACGTCCCGGGCTGCTTCGAAGGGGTCTACAAGGCGCACGTCGCCGGCGGGGACATCGCCTGGCTCGACGAGTGCGCCGGCGCCGGCCGTGCGCTCGTGCTGCTCAAGGGTCGGCTCTACTTCGCCTCCCACACCCACGACTGCGGTCGGATGGAGGGCGGCTTCACCGGCGGCCGGTTCCGGGAGGACTTCGAGTGGTTCCGGCTCAACGCCCTCGACCCCGAGACCGGCCGGTTCGGGCACTGGCAGCCGAACACGAACGCGGGCGGCGTGACCGTCGTCGGACCGCACGTCATGGCGACCGACGGGACGCAGGTGTTCGTCGGTGGCGACTTCACCACGGTCAACGGCGCCGCCCAGCAGGGCCTGACCCGGTTCACCCCGAAGGGCACGGACGCCGCCCCCACGACGCCGGGTGCGCCGCTCGCCCGGTCGACGGGCCCCGGCCGCGTGACGGTCAGCGTCCCCGGCACCTGGGACCGTGACAACGGCGTCCTGACGTACGAGGTCCAGCGCGACAACGGGACGACGCTCGGCACGGCGACGGCGGAGTCGTGGGCGTTCACCGTCCCCGCCCTGACGTTCACCGACTCGGCGACCGCGCCCGACGCGACGGTCCGCTACCGGGTCCGCGCGCGCGGCGGGACGACGACGTCCGGGTGGTCGGCGTGGTCGGCCCCGGTCGTCGTCCGCTCGTCGGCGCCGGACGCCCTCGCGGCGACGACGCTGGCGACGTCCCCCGACCTCTACTGGCGGCTCGGCGACGCGGGGACGGCGACGGCCGACGCGTCGGGCAACGGCCGGACGGCCACGGCGAACGCCGGCACGACGAGCACGCCCGACGGTGTGACGACCGGCGACGCCGCGCGTACCCTCGACGGGGCCGACGGTGCGGTCGTCGCCGACGCCCCGCAGCCGTTCGGCACCGCGTGGTCGACGTCCCTGTGGTTCCGCAGCATGTCCCGCTCCGGCGGCGCGCTCGCCGGGTGGTCGGCGACGACGGAGGCGGCCGGCGAGCCGACGGACCGCGTCGTGTGGCTGGACAACGACGGCAAGGTCGTCACGGCGCTGCGCTCGACGCTCTCGAACGGCCGGCCGCCCCGGCCCGGTCGGCCCGTGTTCACCCTCGTCCGCTCGCCGCGGACCTACGCCGACGGCGGGTGGCACCACGTCGTCGCGACGTACGACGGGACCACGCTCGGGCTGTACGTCGACGGGACCGCCGTCGGCGCGGCCGCGGCCACCGCGGCACCCGTGCTCACCGAGGGCCACCTGCGGGTCGGGACAGTCGACCTCAGCGGGTTCTACTCGGTCTTCGGGGTGAACTTCACCGGCTCCCGCGCGCCGACGAGCCACGCGCTCGGCGGCGGGCTCGACGAGGTGGCGTCCTGGTCGAGCGCGCTGACGCCCGAGCAGGTCGCGGACCAGTTCGTGTCGGGGACCTCCGGCGGCTGACCGCGATGCCGCCCACGCCCCGGCGGACCCGGGTCAGCCGCCCAGAGCGGGCGGTCGCACGGCGGGCGGCTCGGCCGCGACGACCGCGGTCGCACCGTCGATCCGGACGACGTGGACCCGGGCGCCGAGGGGCAGCACGGTGGCCGGGCCCTCGGTCCTGGCCGACCAGATCTCGCCGGCGAGCTTGACCTGGCCGCCACGGGGGTCGACCTCCGCGACGACCTCGGCAGACCGGCCGACGAGCGCCGCGACGTTCGTCGGCTCGTGGCGCGTGCGATGGTTCCAGGCGACGAGCGGCGGCCGGGCGGCCACGAGGAGCAGCGTCGAGACCGCCGCGAAGACGACGACCTCGACGGCCAGTGGCGCGCCGAGGCCGTCTGCGAGGGCGGCGGCGAGCGCTCCGCCGGCGAACATGAGCAGGACGAAGCTGAGCGACGCCACCTCGGCGAGCGCGGCGAGCAGCGCGACCGCCAACCAGACCAGCCACATGTCGTCCACCCCGATCCCGAGCCGCGCGGGTGCGGCTCTCACCCGTCCTGACGAAGGCGTGCCGTGTACCGGTTCCCGGCGCGCTCGACCTCGAGCGGCACGTCGAAGGTCGCCGCGAGGTTGTCGGCGGTGACAGTCTCCTCGACCGGCCCGGCCGCGACGACGCGGGCCTGCCGCAGCAGGAGCGCGTGGGTGAAGCCGGGCGGGATCTCCTCGACGTGGTGCGTGACGAGGACGAGCACCGGCGAGCGCTTGTCGCTCGCGAGCTCTGCGAGGTCGCGGACGAGGGTCTCGCGGCCGCCGAGGTCGAGGCCGGCGGCCGGCTCGTCGAGCAGGACGATCTCGGGATCCGTCATCAGCGAGCGTGCGAGCTGGACGCGCTTGCGCTCGCCCTCGCTGAGCGTGCCGAACGTCCGGTGCGAGAGGTGCGCGACGCCGAACGCCGCGAGGAGGTCCTCGGAGCGGCGGTGGTCCTGCTTGTCGTACTGCTCGCGCCAACGGCCGGCGATCGCGTAGGCGGCGGTAAGGACGACGTCCCCCACCTGCTCGTGGGGCGGCAGGCTCTCGGCGAACGCCGCGCTCGACAGGCCGATCCGCGGCCGCAGCTCAAAGACGTCGACCTTGCCGAGGGTCTCGCCGAGGATCGTCACCGAGCCCTTGGTCGGGTGCATGCGTGCACCGGCGATCTGCAGCAGCGTCGTCTTCCCGGCGCCGTTCGGCCCGAGCACGACCCAGCGCTCGCCCTCACGGACCGTCCAGGTGATCTCGTCGAGCAGCGTCGAGCCGTCCCGGACGACGCTCACGCCGATGAGATCGAGCACCTCCCGCATGCGCCGACCCTAGGGCACGCGACTTCGCCCTCCCGCACCTACCCTGGACGTCGTGCTCGACGTCCCCCGGTCCGCACGCCTCGCCGCGTGGGGCAGCGCCGTGCTCGCGGGCCAGGTCGACCAGCAGCGCGCCGTCCGCGCGGTCGGCCGGGACGACGAGCCGCACTCCGTCGAGGACCCCGACGCCTGCGTCGTCCCGCCGGCCGCGGCGTTCGCCGGCAACCCGCTGGGGCTCGCCGACCTGCTCGACGGGCTGCGCGAGCACGGCGCCCACGCGCTGCGTGCGGTCCTGCCGGCGCCCGGGGACGTCGTCGGGCTGCCCGGTCCCCCTGCCTTCAACACGCTGGCCCTGGACGCCGGCGAGGCCGTGCTCACCGCCGGCACCGTGGACGGGCCGGTCGGGCCCGTCGGCGCGCCGGCCGTGAGTGTCGGCGCCGTCCCGGTCGTCGAGGAGTTCGGCAGCCGGTGGGAGCCGGGGGCCCTGGTCACGTGGCGGGTGCAGCGGGTCGAGCCACGGCGCGTCGACGACCTCGGCAGTCTCGGCGAGGCCGACCGGATGCTCCGGGACGCGCTGCGCGAGGCCACCGAGGAGCTCGCGCGGCTCGACGTCGCGCGCTGGCGCGAGGACGCGGCCGAGGCGATCGCCGCGATCCGGGACGGACACCTGGCGCCGGACGCGTTGCCGCCGTCCGCCCCGGCCCGGTCGGTCCGGGTGCTCGGCACCGCGGCGCGGCTGCGCGCCATCGTCGACCTCGCCGTCCTCGACGACGGCGCCGCCGTGACGGGCTACGAGGCGACCCGGCGCGCGCAGGCGTTGCGCGGGCTCGAGGGCGTCGCGCGCCGGGCGATCGCAGCGGCCGTCAACGGTGTCCTCGAGCACCACTGACGTCGCTGGTCACGGCACGAGCGGTCGGTCGGGCACGGACTACGCGTACATGGGCTTGCCGGTGCAGCTTCCCAGCCATCGACGTCTGCCAACCAAGATCTCGCGACGGCATGTGGATCCGCGTCAACGCGTGGATTCGCGGTAGCAACGGTGGGTGATCCGGGGTCGGTCGAGCCGGCGGTCGGCGCGCCGGCCTCGAGGCAGCCCGATGGCCCGACCGCCTGACGGCAGCGGTGCTGTCCTCGGCTGAGCCGCGGGCAGGCGCGCTCGGCGGTCACCAACGACCGCGGTGCACCACCTCATCGAACGGACGGCGGTTCAGCCGATCGATAACAGCCAGCGGCTTGTCCGCCGGATACCCGACGGACAGCACGTAGGCAAGGAAGCGCCCCTCCGGGAAGCCCAGGACGGCCCTGGCCTGCTGTTGATCGGCGACCGCCGCGTGACCCGTTCCGATCCCAGGTCAGCCGCCGCAACCGTCATCGCGTACGTCGCCTGGCCAAGGTCGAACTGCAGCAGAGCCGACTGCCGGTCGTCCTGCGCCAGCGGCGCGACGATCCCGATCGCGGCCGCGGCCCCCGCGACGTGTCCGGCGCCCTGCCACACCTTCGCCAGCTCGACCAGCTGCGCCCTGTCGGTGACCAGAACGAAGTCCCACGGCTGCCAGTTGCTCGCCGACGGCGCGCGTCGCCCCGCCTCCAGGATCCGGTCGAGCCCCTCCGCAGGCACCGGACGGTCGGTGAACTGCCGTACGTTGCGTCGCGCCCGCAGCGCGTCCCAGGTCTCCATGACCACATCCTGCGCCTCGAACGCCCGTCGCCACGACGGCACCTGCATGCCGGTCCAGGTTCTTGCAGGCCCGTCGTCCGTTCTCGGGTCTGCGTGCCGGGCGGCGATCTGCACTGTCACGCAGGTCGACCCCGGCGTCGAGCATGTGGTCACGTGGGCTGTGTGCTCTCGATCTTGAGAAGTGCCCTGCTCAGGGGCTGTTCGGAGTGTCGAGGTAGGTGAGGCAGTCTCACCTCCCCGTAGGACGAGGGCGTCGATTCGACGTCAGGGTGTCTGCTGGAGGTCCAGGAGTCGTCTCAGTTCTCGGGTGTCCTGGGTTGGCGCCATTGATTGGCGCGTCTACCGACCGCTGCCTCGGCCACGGTCTGTTTCATCCGTTGGTGCCGGGTGTCGGGTGTCTTCGCGTTGGAGATCCATTCCAGGATGGCGCGTCGGGTCGACGGCGGGAAGGTGTCCCAGGCTGCGCGGGCGGCTGGTTCCGCGTCGAGTGCGGCCGTGAGCTCGGGCGGTTCGGTCAGGGTCTCTACCTCATCGAGGGCGTTCCAGCTGCCGTCTGCCTTGGCGGCCGCGACGACGGCGAGTCCGGCGGGGAGCATCAGGCCGGCAGTGGTGAGTCTCTCCACTCGCAGCTTGTTGGTTCGGGACCAGTTGCTGCGTGGCTTGCGTGGGGTGACCAGCAGTTGGGAGCGATCAGTGTCGAGGCGGCGGGGGAGGCTGTCGACCCACCCCGCACAGAGCGCTTCCTCGACGACGTCGTCGTAGCTGGGTCGTGGCAGGCCGGTGGCCTTCTTCCAGGTGACCAGCCAGATGCCGGGGGCGGTGGTGTGGTGGGTGCCGAGCCAGGCGCGCCATTCGACTCGGGTCTTCACATGCAGCTGCGGGTAGCTCACCATCACGGCATCCTGCGTCAGGGAGCGGGGGAAACCGCGTGCGGCACGAGCGACAGGCACTGCTCGCTGAGAGCGGCCGCGACGTTCACGAAGGCGCGTTGGAGGTGGTGCGGCTGCTCGGCCGTCTTCACGCCCAGCACGAAGTCCGGTGCCCCGGCCAGCGGTAGGAACGAGAGCCCTGACACCTTGACGTACCTCTCGGCCGAACGGGGAACGGCCACCACCGCTCCTGACGTCAGGATCGCCGCGGCGACATCGACCGTGCCGCCCAGCTCGACGTCCAGTCGACGTGGTGGCTCGCCGTTTCGCAACCCGCCGAGGTGGAACGGTTCGGAGAAGTGCGCCGGGAGCCGGGTGTCGTCCACGAACACGAACTCTGCGGCGGTCCGGCCGTCGATCACCCGCTCGCCCTCGAAGTCCGCCGCGCGGACCATCAGCGCTGCTTGGTCGCGGTAGAGCCCGACGAACCCGGGGTCGTCGGGTCGTTGGGAGGCGTCGGCACACAGGAGCGCGTCTGCGCGTCCCTGCTCCACGGCATCCACCAGCTCCGGGTAGGGGATCTGGGACACCACGACGTCGACGTCGGGGTGTGCCGCGGCGAACGCGGACACAATCACGGGAGTCAGCTCGGCGACGGCCTCCTCGTTGCAGCCGACCACGAATCGCGGTCGATCGGCCGGCTCCCGTCGCTGTTCCGTGACGTCGCCTATGATCCGCTCCGCCTTGGCCAGCAGCAGGCGGGCCTCGACCAGGAGCCGGGCCCCGGCGGCGGTGAGCTCGCACGAACGTGGGTGCCGGACCAACAGCCGGGCCCCCACCTCGCGCTCGAGCCGGGCGATGTGCTCGCTCAGGCTTGACTGCGCGAGCGGGATCCGCGCCGCAGCCCGCTGGAAGTGGAGTTCCTCGGCCAGCACAACGAAGTACCGGAGCCGACGAAGATCCATCATGTCAGTGTCCGTCCGGCAACCCGACCCAGCAAGGCGACGGTCGGCGAACGACCGATGACCAGCCGATGGCCGGCACCGTCGGGACGTGACGGCTCAGGTCCGGAACGGGCGGAGGAAGTCGCGCAGGTCGGCCGCAACCAGGTCGGGCACCTCCCACTCCAGGAAGTGGCCGCCCTTGGGCAGATCCACCCAGCTGGTGACGTGGTAGGAGCGTTCCACCCACTCCCGCGGGGTCGGGAACATGTCCGCCCGGCTCATCGCCATCCCGGTCGGTACCTCCACGCGGCCCCAGGCTGCGCTGCTGCCGTGCGCGGTTTCGTAGTAGAGCCGGATCGAGGACCCGATGGTCTGGGTCGCCCAGTACACCGTGAGGTTGGTCAGCAGGTCGTCTCGGGAGAACACGCTGTCCAGGTTGCCGCCGCAGTCGCTCCAGGTGCGGAACTTCTCCAGCACCCAGGACGCCAGCCCGGTCGGGGAATCGTTCAGTGCGAACGCGAGGGTCTGCGGCTTGGACGAGTGCTCCATCGCGTACGCCATCTCGGTGGCGTTCCACTGCTGCGCAGCGCTGACGAAGTCGCTCTCGGCGGCGGTCAGGTTGTCGGGCACCCAGCCCAGGTAGGGGTTGGTGCCCGACAGGTGCAGCGCGATCAGCCGCTCCGGTGCGGCCAACGCGAGCTGCTGCAGCACGCCGGCACCCAGGTCGCTGCCCCGGGCAGCGAACTTCTCGTACCCCAGTTCGGCCATCACGTCCACGACGATGCCCGCGATCCGGGAGACGTCCATGCCGGGTCTGCTCGGACGGTCGGAGAAGCCGTAGCCGGGCAGCGACAGCGCCACCACGTCGAACCCGTCGCCGGCCGCTCCTCCATGCGCCGCCGGGTCGGTGAGCATCGGGATGACGGGCAGCATCTGGACGAAGGTGCTCGGCCAGCCGTGCAGCATCAGCAGCGGCAGGCCGGCACCGGAGACTGCACGCTCGTGGACGGCGTGCACGGCGAGCCGGCCTTCACCCGGCACGTCGACGGTGACGTGTACCTGTTGGAAGACGTTCAGCCGCTTCTGCTGCGTCTTCCAGTCGAAGCCGTCGGCCCAGTAGGCCGTCAGGTCGCGCAGGTAACCCAGGTCGGTGCCCAGCGCCCACGGCGCACCGTCGATCAGTTGGTCGGGCCAACGGGTGGCCCGCAGCCGCGCCTGCAGGTCTGCGAGCACAGCAGGAGGAACATCGATCACGAACGGGGTGACGGTCATCGGTGGCTCCTTGGTCATCGGTTGTCAACAGGCGGTCGAAGAGCGGGCAGGGCCTGGCTGGGTGAGACTGTCGCGGCCGAAGGCACGCATCCGGGAAGGCACCCGGCAGCCTGCGCGGGAAGATGAACCGCGTGTGGTCCGACGGCGATCTCGATCTCGCCGTCCCGGGCCCGGCCGGGCAGACCGGCAGCCGCAGCGGACGCCGCCA
>DAIOGQ010000163.1:0-9130 GCA_036745175.1 Kineosporiaceae bacterium | reverse complement strand
GACCGACGGCTCGGACGTCGTCGGCGCACCCGACCTGCTGCGGCTGGTGCACCGGTACCCGAACGTCGTCCTGTGGCTCAACGGGCACACGCACACGAACGGCGTCCGGCCGCGACCGCACCCGCAGCGGCCGGGTGCGGGCTTCTGGGAGGTCACCACGTGCGCCGTCGTCGACTGGCCGTGCCAGACCCGGGTCGTCGAGCTCGTCGACCTCGGCGAGGGTCTGCTCGGCCTCGCCTGCACGATGGTCGACCACGACAGCCCGCAGCACCTGACCGGGTCGGCCCCGGGCGGCTGGGCCGGCGGGCTCGGGCAGGACGCCGTGGCCGGTGGGCCCGCGACGGGAGGGATCCCGCTGCAGGGCACGTCGGGCTCGCAGCACGTCGACCTCGCCGCCCTGCACCGTGAGCTCGCGGCGAACGTGCCCTGGGCGGGGCTCGACTCGCCGCTCGCCGGCACCCCGGGCGACCGCAACGTCGTCCTCCCGGTCCGAGCGCCGTTCCCGCTGCACCGCGCGGGCTGACGGACGGACAGACCGACGGGGTCGACCGACGGGTCGACGGGCAGGCCGGCCGGCGGGCCGAGGAACCGGGCCTGCGTCCGGCGGGTGAGCGAGTAGGTTGCGGCCGTGGACGACGCTCAGCTGCAGGCGCTCGTGGACCAGGCCCTCGCCTGGCGGGAGGACGACCCGGACCCCCGGACCCGGTCGGCGCTCGACCGCCTCGTGGCGCGGGCGAACGGGAACGCCGAGGGCGGCCCGGCGGACAGGACGGCCGCGCGGGCGGAGCTGCTCGACGCCTTCACCGGCACCCTCGAGTTCGGCACCGCCGGGCTGCGCGGGGCGCTCGGCCCAGGCCCGAACCGGATGAACCGGGCGGTCGTCATCCGCGCCGCCGCCGGCCTGGCCGCCTACCTGCGGGCGCGGGTCCCCGGCGTCCCCCGGGTCGTCGTCGGCTTCGACGCCCGGACCGACTCCGACGTCTTCGCCCGCGACACGTGCGCGGTCATGACGGCGGCCGGCGTGAGCGCCACGGTGCTGCCGCGGCCGCTGCCGACCCCGGTCCTCGCCTTCGCCGTCCGGTCCCTCGACGCCGACGCGGGCGTCATGGTGACCGCGAGCCACAACCCGCCGCAGGACAACGGCTACAAGGTCTACCTCGGCGGCCGCGCCGACCCGGGCCCCGGCTGCGGCGCCCAGATCGTCCCGCCGGCCGACGCGCAGATCGCGCACGCCATCGCGACCGTCCGCCGGACGCTCGACGTCCCGCTCGCGACCGACGGCTGGACGGCGCTGGACGACGGCATCCTCGACGCCTACCTCGCCGCGCTCACCGACCCGGCCACCGGCGTCGTCCGCCCGGGCGGCCCGCGCGACCTCGACGTCGTCCTCACCCCGCTGCACGGCGTCGGCGGCGACACGTGCGTGCGGGCCCTGGTCAGGGCCGGCTTCCCCGCGCCGTACGTCGTGCCCGAGCAGGCCGCACCGGACCCGGCGTTCCCGACGGTCGCCTTCCCCAACCCCGAGGAGCCGGGCGCCATCGACCTCGCGCTCGCCGCGGCGGCGGCCCGCGGCGCCGACCTCGTCGTGGCGAACGACCCGGACGCCGACCGCTGCGCCGTCGCCGTCCCGGACCCGGCGCTGCCGCGGCAGCCGGACGGCTCACCGGGCTGGCGGATGCTGCGCGGCGACGAGCTCGGGGCACTGCTCGCGGACCACCTCCTCGCCCGCGACGCGGGACGGCTGCCGGCCCGGGCCACCGTCGCGTGCTCGATCGTGTCCTCGCAGCACCTCGCCCGGATCGCCGCCGCGCACGGCGTCCGGCACGCCGAGACCCTCACCGGCTTCAAGTGGATCTCCCGCGTCGACCGTCTCGTCTACGGCTACGAGGAGGCGCTGGGCTACTGCGTGGCCCCGGACCTCGTGCGCGACAAGGACGGCATCAGCGCGGCCCTCGTCGTCGCCGAGCTGGCGGCGTCCCTCAAGGCCCGCGGCGCGACGCTGCTCGACGCGCTCGACACGCTCGCCGTCCGCGACGGGGTGCACGCCACCGACCAGCTCGCCGTCCGGGTCGCGGACCCGGCGCTCATCGCCGACGCGATGGCCCGGCTGCGCGCGGCCGGACCGGCCACGCTCGGCGGCCGGCCCGTCGTCGAGGCGGTCGACCTCGCCGACGGGGTCCACGGGCTGCCACCGACCGACGGGCTGCGCTACCGGACCGACGGCGGCGTCCGGGTCGTCGTCCGGCCGAGCGGCACCGAGCCGAAGCTCAAGTGCTACCTGGAGGCGGTCGTGCCGGTCGCCGCCGCCGGCCTCCAGGCGGCCCGCGACGAGGCCAGGGCCACGCTCGCCGCGGTCCGCACGGAGCTGTCCGCGATGCTCGCCCTGGGGTGACGTGCGGACGTGCGGACCTGCGGACCTGCGGTCAGAGCGCGAGCACGACCCCGGCCGCGGCGAGCGCGGCGGCCGTCACGAGCACCACGCGCGGCGCCAGGCTGCGCGTCACGACGACGGGCGCCGGCCGGGTCAGTGCGCCGCGGGCCGCCCAGCGCTGGGCGACGATGAGCGCCGCGTCCCCGAGCCCGAGCGTGCCCTCGCCGCGGGCGGACGACCCGCGCAGCGCGACCAGGCTGTCGCGCTCGTAGACGCCCTCCTCGTCGGTCCAGTGGCACTCCCACATCGAGCGCATCCGGCGCGGCCCGGGCACGGCCCAGGCGTGGTGGTGCGCGCCGTCCGTCGTCACCGTGAGTGCCCAGCCCATTCTCACGTCGCGGACCTCCGCCCAGCCGACCCGGACCGTCGTCCAGGCGTTGACGACGGTGACGCCGTCGTCGTCGACGGTGAGCGAGGGCAGGACCCCGGCGGCCAGTCCGGCCAGGGCGAGCGCGAGGGCGCCGCACGCGAGGGCCGGCCGGTCGGCCGGGGCGGCGGTCACGAGGACGCCGGCACCGAGGACCAGCCAGGCGAGGAGGGCCACGGCTGCCAGGTCGTGGCGGAACACCACCCGGTTCGCACCGGCCGACACGACCGCCCGCTCGGGCACCGGGGGCTCAGGCACCGAGCGCTCCGGCGACGGCGGCGAGGACGACGCCGGCGACGACGACGGACACCACCGGGACGTTCCAGTGCACGGTGACCTCCCGCTGCGGGCCCTCGCCCTCGTCGGGTCGCAGTCGCGGCGGCGTCTCCCGCCACGTCTGCCAGCCGTGCTCGACGATGAAGGCCGCGGCGCCCGAGTCGGCGTTCAGCGCCCGGCTCGCCGCGGGCGCCGGGCTCCCGTCCGGGGTCCAGCGCGGGTGCGGCAGGTGGTCGGTGGACGTGCCCTGGGCCGACAGCCGCAGCAGCGACGGGCGGCCGGGTGCTGCGGCCGCCCAGCTCCGGAAGGTGCGACCGTCGGCGACGAGGGTCAGGGCGTACCGGGTCTGCACCTCCTCGAGGCGCGCCCACGGCACGTCGACGTCACGCAGCACGTTGAGCAGCCGGACCCCCCGGCCGTCGACCCGGACGGCGGCCCGCCAGAAGCACGCGTAGCCCAGCGCGGCCGCCGCGACGACGACCGGGCCACCCACGAGGAGTCCGCTCCGGTCCGGTCCCGCGGCGACGACGGCCACCCACCACGCTGCAGCCGCCAGCGTCACGACGTACACGCCGCGCACGAGCACCGGCCGGTAGACCGTCGGCTGCCCTGCATCCGCCATCCGTCCATGGTGCCACCGGGACGACCGCCCACGCCCGGCCCGCCCCGCGCGGGACGGTCGGCACGAGGTGCCAGGACCGCCGGCGCCCGCTGGTGGGCTTCGCCGACGGGCCGTCCGGGCGCAGGCGGCTAAACTCGGCGGGTGACAGCGACGACGCCTGGGGCGATGGACCGGGCCCGCGACGTCCTCGGCGCGACGACCCTCGACGACGCCGCCCTGCGGCGCTGGCTGCACGGCCTGCCCGGGGTCGACGAGGTCGGCGCGCACGGCCGGGCCGCGATGCTGGGCACCCGGTCCATCAAGACGACGTCGAAGGCGTGGGCCCTTGACCTCGCCGTGTCGATGGTCGACCTCACGACCCTGGAGGGCGCGGACAGCCACGGCACGGTCCGGGCGCTCTGCGCGAAGGCCCGCGTGCCCGACCCGGACGACCCGACGTGCCCGCAGGTCGCCGCCGTCTGCGTGTACAACGACCTCGTCGACGTCGCCGTCGAGGCGCTGCGCGGCAGCGGTGTCCACGTCGCGGCCGTGACGACCGCGTTCCCGAGCGGCCGGGCGAGCCTGCCCGTCAAGCTCGCAGACACCCGCGACGCCGTCGAGGCCGGGGCCGACGAGATCGACATGGTCATCGACCGCGGCGCCTTCCTGTCCGGCCACTACCTGAAGGTCTTCGAGCAGATCCTCGCCGTCCGTGAGGTGTGCGCCGAGGGCGAGCAGGCGTACGGGCGGCGAGCACACCTCAAGGTCATCCTGGAGACCGGCGAGCTCGTGACGTACGACAACGTCCGGCGGGCGTCGTGGCTCGCGATGCTCGCGGGCGCCGACTTCATCAAGACGAGCACGGGCAAGGTCTCCCCCGCGGCGACGCTGCCGGTCACGCTCGTCATGCTCGAGGCCGTCCGGGACTGGCACGCCGCCACGGGTGAGGTCGTCGGGGTCAAGCCCGCCGGGGGGATCCGCACCGCGAAGGACGCGGTCAAGCACCTCGTCGTCGTCCACGAGACCGCGGGCGAGCGCTGGCTGGACCCCGCCCTGTTCCGCTTCGGGGCGTCCAGCCTGCTCAACGACCTGCTCCTGCAGCGGCGCCGGATGCGCACCGGCGCCTACGCGAGCCCGGACCGGCTGACGCTCGCGACCTGACCACGTTCGTGCTCCGTGCGCGGGGCCGTCTGCGCACAACCGTTCTCCGACAGGTGAGGTGAAGGGCGAAGATGCCGACCTTCGAGTACGCACCGGCCCCAGAGTCGCGGGCCGTTGTCGACCTGCAGGCGTCCTACGGGCTGTTCATCGGCGGCGAGTTCGTCGACCCCGCGGACGGCGGCTCGCTGAAGACCGTGAACCCCGCCACCGAGGAGGTGCTCGCGGAGGTCGCGGTCGCCGGCCCCGCGGACGTCGACCGGGCGGTGAAGGCAGCCCGGCGCGCCTACGACCGCACGTGGTCGCGGATGCCCGCCGCCGAGCGCGGCAAGTACCTGTTCCGGATCGCGCGGATCCTCCAGGAGCGCTCGCGCGAGCTGGCCGTCCTGGAGTCCCTCGACAACGGCAAGCCGATCCGTGAGAGCCGTGACGTCGACGTCCCGCTCGCCGCGGCGCACTTCTTCTACCACGCGGGCTGGGCCGACAAGCTCGCCTGGGCGGGCCTGCACGGCGTCGCTCTCGGGCCGGACGGCGCGCCGCTCCCGCTCGGCGTCGCGGGGCAGGTCATCCCGTGGAACTTCCCGCTCCTCATGCTCGCGTGGAAGGTCGCACCGGCGCTCGCCACGGGGAACACCGTCGTCCTCAAGCCCGCCGAGACGACCCCGCTCACCGCGCTGCTCTTCGCCGACATCTGCCGGCAGGCCGACCTGCCGCCCGGGGTGGTCAACATCCTCACCGGGGCCGGCGAGACCGGCGCCGCGCTCGTCGGTCACCCGGACGTCGACAAGGTGGCCTTCACCGGGTCGACCGCGGTCGGCCGCGAGATCGCGAGAACCGTTGCGGGCAGCCGCAAGCGGCTGACGCTCGAGCTCGGCGGCAAGGCCGCGAACATCGTCTTCGACGACGCGCCGGTCGACGAGGCCGTGGAGGGCATCGTCGACGGCATCTTCTTCAACACCGGCCACGTGTGCTGCGCCGGGTCGCGGCTGCTCGTCCAGGAGTCGGTCGCCGACGAGGTCGTCTCCCGGTTGCAGCGGCGGATGGCCCAGCTGCGCGTCGGCGACCCGCTCGACAAGAACACCGACGTCGGCGCGGTGAACTCGCGGGAGCAGCTGGACCGGATCACCGTGCTCGCCGCGACCGGCGACGCCGAGGGCGCGCACCGCTGGACGGCGCCGTGCGCGTTGCCGGACAACGGGTTCTGGTTCGCACCGACCCTGTTCACCGGGGTCTCGCCCGCGCACAGGATCGCCCGCGACGAGATCTTCGGCCCGGTGCTGTCGGTGCTGACCTTCCGGACGCCGTCCGAGGCCGTGACGAAGGCGAACACGACGCCGTACGGGTTGTCGGCGGGGATCTGGACCGAGAAGGGCTCACGGATCCTCTGGATGGCCGACCGGCTGCGGGCCGGCGTCGTCTGGGCCAACACCTTCAACCACTTCGACCCGACGAGCCCCTTCGGCGGGTACAAGGAGTCCGGCTACGGCCGCGAGGGCGGCCGGCACGGGCTGGCCGCGTACGTGAAGGAGGCCTGACGTGGCGCCCCGGGTCGACGTGCGCAAGACGTACAAGCTCTACGTGGGCGGGAAGTTCCCCCGCAGCGAGTCCGCCCGGTCCTACGAGGTCGTCGACGCCCGGGGCCGGTTCGTCGCGAACGCCGCCATGGCCTCGCGCAAGGACGCCCGCGACGCCGTCCTCGCCGCGCGCGCGGCGTTCGCCGGCTGGTCCGCAGCGACGGCGTACAACCGCGGCCAGGTGCTCTACCGGGTGGCCGAGGTCATGGAGGGCCGGCACGCGCAGTTCGCCGAGGAGGTCGCCCGGGCCGAGGGGATCACCGCCCCCAGGGCGCGCGCCGTCGTCGACGCCGCGATCGACCGCTGGGTCTGGTACGCCGGGTGGACCGACAAGATCGCCCAGGTGGCCGGGGCCGCGAACCCCGTCGCCGGCCCCTTCTTCAACATCTCGGTGCCCGAGCCGACCGGCGTCGTCGCGGTCCTCGCGCCCCAGGCGTCGAGCCTGCTGGGCCTCGTGAGCGTCGTCGCGCCCGTCGTCTGCGCGGGCAACACGTGCGTCGTCGTCGCGTCGCAGACCCGTCCGCTGCCGGCGGTGACCCTCGGTGAGGTGCTCGCGACGTCCGACCTGCCCGGCGGCGTCGTCAACCTGCTGACCGGCGTGACCGCGGAGGTCGCGCCGTGGCTGGCGTCCCACGAGGACGTCGACGCCCTCGACCTGGCCGGCGCCGCCCCGCTGCGCGGCGAGCCGCCGGCCGTCGACTGGGGTGCGCTGGAGGCCGCCGCCGCCGCGACCCTGACCCGGGTCGTCCGGCCCGCCGGCACGACCGGCTCCGACGACCCGGCGGGTGCCGTCGAGCCGGACTGGACCCCGACCCCCGACGGCCCGCGGCGGATCCTGTCGTTCACCGAGACGAAGACCGTTTGGCACCCCAAGGGCCGCTGACCCGACCGCTCCGCCTCAAGATCACCGACAGGCAGAGGATCCGCCCGAGTCTTCGGGTGGATCCTCTGTCTGTCGGTGATCTTGTGTCTGTCGGTGATCTTGCCGAACGGGGGCGATGGGTGTCGATTGCGGGTGGCCGCGTTCGTCGTAGAGCTGACCAGTACCCGACACGACGAGGAGATGTCCGTGGGCAACCCGATCGTTCACTTCGAGGTCCGCTGCGAGGACCCTGACGCCGCCCGCACCTTCTATGCCGAGCTGTTCGGCTGGACGTACCCGCCCGGCGGGATCGACGGCTACACCTATGTCGACAGCGGCGTCCCGCAGGGCACCGTCCCCGGCGGCATCAGCCCCACCCAGGGCGGCGACCGGATGGTCACCGTCTACGCCGGCGTCCCCGACGTCACCGCGGCCCTGGAGAAGGCGGCCGCACTCGGCGGCACCGTCGTGCAGCCGGCGACCAAGGCGCCGGGAGTCACCTTCGGCCTCTTCCGCGACCCGCAGGGCAACGTCGTCGGCGTCGCGGCCCAGGACGCCTAGGCTCCCGCTCAAGATCACCGAGGGGCAGAGGATCCGCCCGAATCGTCGGGTGGATCCTCTGTCCCTCGGTGATCTTGAGCATCGGTGATCGCGGTCTCTCGGTGATCTTTCCTGGTCAGGGCAGCGGGGCCACGGTGCCGAAGCCCAGGCCCAGCGGCCGGTGCGCGGCCTGGAGCAGGCGCATCGTGACCTGGGAGAGCCCGTCCGGGGACGCCGCGTAGCGGTCGCGGCAGCCGTCGTAGTGCACGCGGACCGGGGTCGTCGTACCGCCCGCGTGGAGGAGGAGCTCCAGGCTGGACTCGGGGGTCGTCCCGACGAGGGCGGGGGCGCAGTCGGCGTTCGGCGGGAAGGGCACGGTCCCCGCGGACGCCGCCGCGAGCGCGTCGAGCACCTCCCGGGCGTCCGGGCCGTCGAGGCGGGCGGAGGCGGCGAGCCGCGGGGCGACGTCGTCGTCCCGGGTCGAGTAGGCGCAGACGGACACGGCGTCCGCGGCCCCGACGTCGACCGCGGGCACCCCGAGCCGGCCGGCGCGGTCCCAGTTCGGGCGGGCGGTCTGGACGGCGGAGCAGCCCGCGGAGTCGACGTCGACGAGCTCGACGGTCAGGAGGATCTCCTGGAGCAGGTCGACGTCCGGTCCGCGGACGAGGACGGCCACGTCGCGCTCGGCCGAGGCGAGCACGAGCTGCGTGCGATCGTCCGCCAGGGCGGTCACCGTGAGGTCCATCGGGATCCGGGAGAGCGGGACCGTGGACGGCGAACCGCCAGGCGCCGGCGTCCCGCCGCCGTCGACCCGCGGATCCGTCAGGCCCGCGACGTCGTCCACGGTCCCGATGTGGACGAGCGTGAACCCGGCGGGCTCGGTGTAGCCGCAGCCGGCGACGGCACCGCCGCCGCGCTCGACCGTCGCGGCCGGCAGCGGCTCGCACCCCGCGATCGCCCCGACGACGTCCCAGCCCTGCGGGACCGCCAGCTGGACACCGAGCGAGCTCACGACCTTCCACCCGGGCCGGACGGTCGCGGTGGGCGTCGCGGCGACACTGACCTCCGGGGCCGGCGCCACCTGGTCGGCGCCGCGCCCGAGGACGACCGCCACGCCGGTCACGACGAGCGCGGTGGCCGCCGTGCCGGCGACGACCGCACGCCACCGCGTCGTCCGACCGGCCCGTCGTCTCGCCGTCCCGGCGAGGTCCGCCGGCGCCGGGGCCAGCGGCTCGTAGGCGTCGAGGGTCTCGCGGAGCAGGCGGACAGCCGCGTCGGCGGGGTCGGTCGGGTCGGTCGGGTCGGTCGGGTCGGTCGGGTC
>DAIOGQ010000162.1:0-9143 GCA_036745175.1 Kineosporiaceae bacterium | reverse complement strand
CGTCGTCCCAGTCGACCTGCTTGCAGCCGGCGACGGCGACCGACGGCGCGGTCTCCACAGCCTCGAGCAGCCGCGCCAGCGTCTCGGGGGCCGGGGCGGAGTCGTCGTGGAGCAGCCACAGCCACTCGGTCGTGCGCCGTCCGCCCCCCTCGCCCTCACGCGCGGCCGGGATTCCGGCTGCCGGTGCGCCGACCGCTGGTGCGCCGACCGCTGGTGCGCCGCCGGTCGGGGCCTCGCCGGGGCAGGCGCCCGCCGCGGGCCGCGGATCGGGCGTCGGCCGGGCGCGGGCGCTGAGCGCGGCGAGCACCGACTGGACGGCGTCCCCGAAGGTCGCCCGGCGGGTGAGCCGCAGGATGTGCGGCGTGGCGGTGGCGAGCATCGCGGCGCTGCGGTCGACGGAGCCGGTGTCGGCCGCGACGAGCAGGTCCGCCGGCCGGGTCTGGGCCGCGACGGCGGCGAGCGTGCGGGCGAGCCGCGGCTCGCCGTCGTGACAGACGAGAACTGCGGTCACCCGCGGCCGGGGAGCGACGGGACCGGTCGGCGCGAGGGCCGCGGGCGGTGCGGGGACGGGTGCGCGGGGACCGCGCGACGCCCCCGTGTACGGGTCGACGTCGGCGGCCTCCGAGGCCGCGGCGTCGACGACGGACCGCTGGAGAGCGACGCCGGGTCCGGGTCCGGTGTCGAGACTCACAGGTCGAGGGTCACACCGCCGCGCGTCGGTGCGCTCCAGGACACGCGGGCGGGGACGACATCCCTCGAGATCACACCGCTTGCTTCTTCACCCGCCGGCGCTCCCGCTCCGACAGGCCGCCCCAGATACCGAAGCGCTCGTCGTTGGCCAGCGCGTACTCGAGGCACTCGACCCGCACGTCGCACGACATGCACACGCGCTTGGCCTCACGCGTCGAGCCGCCCTTCTCGGGGAAGAACGCCTCAGGATCGGTCTGGGCGCACAGGGCCCGCTCCTGCCATTCGAGCTCGGCCGCAACCTCGTCCGCCGTCGTGCCCATATCGATCGCCACGAGCTCGTGCACCTGGCGCCCTCCTCGACCCTGGCCCCTTGAGGGGCTCGTCCCCCCACACCGGGGCGCTCCCGGTGGTACCGGTCGCGCCCTGTCTCCTGCTGCCGTACCCGACCCCCGCCTGCCCGAGGTCGTTGCGTGCACGAGCACCCTCGCCGTGGTGCCGACGACCCCGCGGGCGGCCGCACGGAACCCCGGTGGCCGCCAGGGGGACTCGACGTCCCGGCCGGATCAGCCGGTGGGCACCTGCCGCACCGGGCCCGGTCAGCTCTCCGACCAGGCCCGGAACACCGCAGCCGCCTACCGACCGCCCCGACGGCCGAAAGCGTAGTGTGACTGAGCGCTCACTGTACGTGATTTCTCAGCATCACACCAATGAAATTACACGTGTGTCGTGCCGCTCACGTCAAGCCGATCTCTGGTATTCGCCGCAGGAACTCGCCGAGCGGTAGGTCACGGGATCGGCGAGCACCGCCGGGACACCCCGCAAGATCCACTCCGGGCGGCGCGGGTCACGCCCCGGCGAGCAGCCTCACCCACGCTCCCACCGGCGGCGCGGCCCCGCGACGGGCGCTCGCGCCGGCACTGGAAGGATCGCACCCATGCGAATCACCGCCCTCGCCGGGGGGATCGGCGGCGCCCGCTTCCTGCGCGGTCTCCTCCACCACCTGGAGACCGTCCCGGCGGCCGACGCAGGGCACGAGGTGACCGTCATCGGCAACACCGCGGACGACGTCACGCTCCACGGGCTGCGGGTCTGCCCCGACCTCGACACGGTGATGTACACCCTCGGCGGCGGTATCCACGAGGGCCAGGGCTGGGGCCGGGCGGACGAGCGGTTCACCGTCGCCGAGGAGCTCGCCGCCTACGGCCAGGGCCCGGACTGGTTCACCCTCGGCGACCGCGACCTCGCCACCCACGTCGTCCGGACCCGGCTGCTCGGTCAGGGCCGAACGCTCTCGGAGGTGACCGAGCGGCTCTGCGAACGGTGGCAGCCGGGTCTTCGGCTGCTGCCGATGAGCGACGACCGGGTCGAGACCCACGTCGTCGTCGACGACGACGAGGCCGAGGGCGGACGGCGCGCGATCCACTTCCAGGAGTGGTGGGTCCGGCTCCACGCCGCGGTGCCGGCTCGGCAGATCCTCGCCGTCGGGATCGAGCAGTCCCGGCCCGCGCCCGGCGTCCTGGAGGCGATCCGGGAGGCGGACGTCGTCCTGCTCCCGCCGAGCAACCCCGTCGTGTCGATCGGCACGATCCTCGGCGTCCCCGGCGTGCGCGACGCGCTGCGCGGCACCCGCGCCCCCGTCGTCGGGGTCTCCCCCATCGTCGCGGGCGCCCCCGTGCGCGGCATGGCCGACGCCTGCCTGACCGCGATCGGCGTCGAGACATCGGCGGCCGCCGTCGGTGGCCTCTACGTCGACTTCCTCGACGGCTGGCTCGTCGACACCTCGGACCACGGCGCGGTCGTCCCGGGCTCGGCCGGCGGCCGGCCGCGCGTGCGGACCCGGCCGCTGCTCATGACGGACGTCGCCGCGACCGCGTCGATCGCGGCCGACGCGCTCGCCCTCGCGGGCGAGCTCACCGGCTCGCCGCAGCGGTGACCGGGCCGTCGCAGCTGCACGTCCTCGCCGTCGGGGGGCTGCCCGAGGTCGGCCCCGGCGACGACCTCGCGGCCCTGCTCGTCACGGCGCTGGCCGCCGGCGGCACGAGCCTGGCGGACGGTGACCTCGTCGTCGTCGCGAGCAAGGTCGTCGCCAAGGCCGAGGGCCGAACCGTCCGGGCCGCACGCCGGGACGACGCGGTGACCGGGCAGACCGTGCGGGTCGTCGCCGAGCGGCGCACCCCGCGCGGGCTCTCCCGGATCGTCCAGGCCCGGTCCGGGCCCGTCCTCGCGGCCGCCGGCGTCGACGCGAGCAACGTGGCCGTCGGAACCGTCCTGCTGCTGCCCGCCGACCCGGACGCGTCGGCCGGCGCGCTGCGGGCCCGGCTCGCCGCGCTCAGCGGGCGCCGGCTCGGCGTCGTCGTCACCGACACCCTCGGCCGGCCCTGGCGCGACGGCCAGGTCGACGCCGCCATCGGTGCGGCCGGCGTGCTGGTCACCGACGACCTACGCGGCGCGACGGACGCCTACGGCAACCCGCTCGAGGTGACCGTGCGGGCCCTCGTCGACGAGGTCGCCGCCGCGGCGGACCTCGTCAAGGGCAAGGTCGACGGTGTGCCGGTGGCGCTCGTCCGCGGTCTGGCGCACCTCGTGACCGACGACGACGGCCCCGGTGCCGCGGTCCTGCTGCGCGCCGCGGCGGGCGACTGGTTCCGGCTCGGCCACGTCGAGGCAGTCCGGACGGCGCTCGGCGCACCCCCGCGGGTCGTGCCGGACGACGACGCCGTCCCGCCGCCGTCCGTCCTGCCGGAGGACGTCGCCGTCCGCACCCGCCGGGCGGTGGACCTGGCGCTCGGCCCCCGGCTCGTCGCGACCGGGAGCGCGGTCGACGCCGACGTCGCCGGCTCGCAGGTCGTGCTGCGCGGCGACGACCCGTCGGCGCTCGCCGCCGTGGCGGAGCGGCTCGGCGTCGCGGCCTGGGCCGAGGACCTCGAGGCGAGGCTCACCGCACCCGAGGGCGACCGGCTCGTCGTGCGCCTCAGCCCGCGGGGCTGAGCAGGCGGTCCAGCAGCGCGTGGACGTCGGCGACCTCCTGCGGCGTCCGGGCCCGGACGGCGGTCCAGACCGCCCGCTCGAGCTCGCGGGCCCGGACCCACGGCGCGAGCCGGGAGTCGTCCCAGGACCGCCCGGCGTCGTCCGCCCCGTAGGCCGCCACGGCCGCCGCGCCGTCGAGGGCCGCCGTCGAGCGCAGGGTGCCCAGGTCCCAGTCGACGGGGCCGTGGCAGGCGTCCTCGAGGTCGTTCCAGACCAGCCGGCCGTCGAGGAGCAGGACGTTGCGCGGGTGGGCGTCACCATGGACGGCCTGCCACGTCCGTCGGCCGGCGGCCAGGAGCGGCCCGGTCACCGCCTCCCGGGCGGCCCGCAGCCGGGGCACCAGCTCGGGAGCGATCTCGCCCGTGGCGGACGTCGTGGCGAGCACGAGGTCGACGTCGCCGGCGACCGGGCCGAGCGGCGGCAGCGCGGCGGCGTCCGGGTAGTCGCGGGCGACGGCGTGCAGGTCGCGCAGGCACGCACCGAGCGCGGCCGGGGTGACGGCGACCGGGTCCGGGTCGGCGGCCGCCCACCACACGGTGAGGCTCACGCCGTCGACGGCGTGCGGGCCGGCGGGCAGCACGTCGTCCGCGCCGACGTCGCCGCCCGCGGGCGGCACGACCGGCGCGCCGGCCGTGGCCAGCCAGCGGGCGAGCGCGACCTCCTGGCGCAGCCGCCACGGGTCGGCGGGGTCCTGGCCGGCGAGCAGGTCGGTCCGCGACGGCGACCGGACGACGAGCGGTCGGGTCCCGGCCCCCAGGCCGTCGAGCGCCAGGACGACGTTGGCCTTCGCCGAGACGACCCGGGGGACCACTGCGCCGAGCCCGTGCCCGGCCAGCAGCGTCGCGGTCGCCGCGAGCACCCGGCCGGCCCGCGCGGCCCGGTCGCCCGGGGCCGGGCGGGTCACGGGACGACGGGCAGGTGGGTCGGCAAGGTCATCCGCGGCGCCCGGCGGGGGCGGGACGCGCCGTGGAGCTCGAGGAGCCGCTGCACGCGGTAGCGGTGCCCTCGGTACGGCTCGACGAGCGACGCGCAGCCGGCGTCTTCGAGCACCGTGCCGCACAGCGCCCACGAGACGTTCTTCGCGACGTGGAAGTCGTTCCACGAGAACGCGTCCGGGTCGCCGTGAGCCCGCTGCCGGACCTCGGCCGCCGTCCAGACGCCGACTCCCGGTAGCGTCCGCAGCGCCTGCGCGGCCGGCTCGCCGGTGAGGTCGAGGGTCTGCTCGAGCCGGCCGGCGTGCCCGGCCGCCACGACGACGACCCGGCGTCGCGCCTCCTCGACCCCGACCCGCAGCCACTCCCACGTCGGGATCACCGCCCAGTCCCGCGGCGCGGGCGGCACCCGCATCCCGGCCGCGAAGGTGCCGTCCACGCCGGCCGGTCCGGGGGCGACCTCGCCGAACCGCAGCAGCAGCCCGCGCCAGGCGGCGAACGCCTCGCCGCCGGTCACCCGCTGCTCGAGGGCGGCTCCGGCGAGGGCCTCGAAGACGGCCCGGGTCCGGGGCACCCGCCAGCCGGGCCGGGCCCGCCAGGCCGCCACGAGCCGCGGGTGCTCGGGCAGCGGGGTGAAGCCGGCCGGGTCGTCGGCGGCGCCGAGCAGCTCGGGGACGCCGTCGAGCGCCCACTGCGCACCGGGGCCCCACGCGTGGGCCCGGACCGCGCCGTCCGCGGCGACAGCCTCGAGCCGCAGCAGGACCGGGCCGTCGGGGGTGCGGGTCGCCCGCCACACGACGCCGTCCGGCTGGAGCCGGTACGCGGGGTCCCCGCCACCGCGCCGCAGGCTCGCCAGCGTGGTGCCGACCGCGACCGGGCGACGCGGGCGCCAGTCCCGGAACCCGACGGGGCCCTGGTTCGTCACCCGGGCAGTCTCTCGCGACGCGGCCCGCAGGACACGTCGGGTCCGTGGCGACGCCCGCACCTTCGGCTCCGTACACTGCGTCAGGTCCACCCAGCCCGGCCAGTCGGCCGCGCCCAGCAGGAGAGCGAACCTCGTGGCCAAGAGCGTCGAGAAGGACCGGAAGGCGCGCATCGACGAGATGCGCAGGCAGCAGCAGGCGGTGGAGCGGCGCAAGACGCTCCTCGTCGTCGCGGCCGCCTTCGTCGTCGTCGCCGTGCTCGTCACCGCCGTCGTGCTCGTCATCCGGCGCGAGCAGGCCGGCAAGGACCTCGCGAACGTCGGCGTCGCCGCGGACGCCGCCGCCTGCGACGCCGTCACCGTGGACAAGGCCGAGGGCGGCAGCGTCCACGTCGGCCCGGGCACCGACCAGCCCGACAAGACGGTCGTCAAGTACTCGACCGTGCCGCCGTCGTCCGGCGAGCACTACGTCCAGGCCGAGTACCCGGCCCGGGCCTTCTACACCGCCGGTGACCGTCCGCCGCTCGAGAGCCTCGTGCACAACCTCGAGCACGGCTACTCGATCGTCTGGTACGCCGAGTCGCTCCCGCAGGCGCAGGTCGAGGAGCTGAAGCGGGTCGCCGACCTCGTCCGTGAGGACCCCGCGACCGCCGGCAAGTTCATCGTCTCGGCGTGGGACGCCTCGCGCGGCGACTTCCCGGCCGGCAAGAACCTCGCACTGTCCCACTGGGGCGCGAAGCAGGGGTACCGGCAGTTCTGCGGCGCGGTCTCCGGGACGGTGATCGAGGACTTCGTGCAGAAGTACCCCTACACCGACTCGCCGGAGCCGAACGCCGCCTGACGGTCGGCCGGATGCGCGGGGCGGCCGCCAGGCGACGACCGGCGGTCAGTGCGCGCGACGGCGAGCCACCGCGATGCCGACGCCTGCCAGCGCGAGGTCGGTCAGCGTGAACAGGGCCCGCGACACGAGGACGACGACGACCACGGCGCCCGGGCGCAGGACGGTGGCCAGCACCGCCGCGAGGGCGACCTCGCGAGCTCCGGCGCCCGCCGGTGCGACGACGACGACGAAGCCGACGGCCCAGGCGAGCGCGTAGCCGCCGGCGGCCAGCGCGAAGGTGTGCGCGGTCGCGGGTGCCCCGAGCGGCACCATGAGCGCGGCGACCTGGACGCCGGCGAACAGCCACGACAGCAGCGCCCAGCCGGTGCCGCGCAACGTGCCGCGCAAGGTCGTCCGCCGGTCGAGCGGGTCGCGCCCGAGGACGCGCAGCGCGCGGTCGATGACCGGCACGAGGACGCGCGGGTGCAGCAGCACGACGAGCGGGACGACGAGCAGCGGCGTCCAGCCGAACTCGTCGGGCAGCACGTCCGGCACGAACGGCAGGGTCGCGACGACGACGAGCAGCGCGCTCGCGATGGCCAGCAGCAGGCTCGCCATGGTCGCCGCCGCGGTCTTGCGGCGGGCGATGCCGTGGTCGCTGGCCAGCTCGGCCTGCATGACCATCGGCCACACGCTGCCCGGCACGTACTTGCCGAGCTGGCCGACGAAGAAGACGCGCGCGGCGACGGGCAGCGGCAGCCGCGCCCCGAGGTCGCGCAGGACCGCGTTCCACATCAGGCCCGCGCCCGCGGCGTTCGCGACGGTCGCGAGCAGGCCGAGCAGGAGCCACCCGGCGGACAGCCGGCCGACCGCCTCGGCGACCTCCTCGCGGCGGGCGAGGACCGCCCATGCCGCGAGCGCGACGGCGACGACCCCGAAGACCCACCGGGCGGTCCGCGACTGGACGACCGCCAGCGCCCGGTCGAGCGCGGCGCCGGCCGTCGCCGTCACGCCCGGCTCCCGGCCGTCGCGACGAGCCCGGCGACGTAGCGGTCCCAGGCGGCGTCGGCGTCGACGCACGGCACCGCGGCGACGAGCGCGGCGAGCCGTCCCGGCTCGGTGAGCGTCGCGAGGCCCGCCGCGAGCGCGGCCGGGTCGTCCGGCGCGACGACGACGCCGTCGACGCCGTCGCGGACCTGCGCGCCGAACGTACCGACCCGGGTCGCGAGCACGGGCAGCCCGTGGGCGTGGGCCAGCTGGACGTTCTGGGACGCCGTCGCGTGCCGGTAGGGCAGCGCGAGGACGTCATGCTCGGCGAGCAGAGCGGGCACCTCGGCGGCCGGCAGGTAGCCGTCGCGCAGGTGCACCCGGCCGGCCAGCCGGGGGTCGGCGGCGACCTCGCGCAGCTCCCGGCCGGCGCCGCTCCACACCTCGCCGGCGACGGTCACCTCGATCAGCGGGACCTCGCAGGCGGCCCGGAGCAGGGCGTCGAAGCCCTTGTAGCGCCGGACGAACCCGAGCGCGAGCACGCGGACGACGGCGCGCTCGGCCACGGCCCGCTCGCGGCGTCGGGTCACCGCCGTCGCTCGCTCGAGGTCCGAGGGGATCCCGCCCGGCGGGTGCGGCGGCAGGTCGGCGACGGTGACGGCGACCGCGCCGTGGCCGGTCGCGAGCCGGGCCTGCTCGTCGGAGTGGACGAGGACGCCGTCGGCGGCGTGCAGCAGCCGGGTCATGAGCCACTCGCCGCCGGGGTGGGTCTCGTGCGGGACGACGTTGTGGGCGAGGACGACGACCCGGGGCCGCGACGTCGGCGGCCCGGCGGGCAGGCCGCCCGGCCGGCCGGGACGTCCGCGGCGGGCCGCCGCGGCGATCGTGAGCAGGGCGGGCACCTGCGCCGGCACGACGACGACGAGGACGACGAGGTCGTACGTCGCGAGCCGGCGGCCGGTGCGCCACCAGGAGCCGGGGCGGTCCCAGCGCAGCGGCCGGACGGTGCGCGGGTAGGGCGGGACGTCGGGCCCGGCGTCGGCGACGGTCTGCTCGCCGGGGTAGAGCCGTTCGGGGTACAGCCGCGACCACGACACGAGGTCGACGTCGTGGCCGGCGGCGGCGAGGTGGTGCGCGGTGGCGGTCGTGTGCGCCGCCACGCCGCCCTTGAAGGGGTGCGTGGGACCGACGACCGCGATCCGCACGGGTCAGCCCACGGTGGTCGGACCGGCGTCGAGCGCGACGTCCGCCGCCGGGTCCGCCGGCGCGCGCGCGTCGGCCGCCGTGCCGACCGGCGGGTCGGCCGGGGCGCGGACGTCGGCCGGCCGGTGGCCCCCGGGCCCGGCCGACTCGGCGGTGAACGTCGCGTCCGCGCTCGAGTCGCCGCGCGAGCGGACGACGAGGTCGGCGAGCAGCGCCATCGAGGCGATGATGAGCGCCGACAGCACGAGCAGGACGGTGCTGGCCGGGAAGTAGAACGGGTGCCGGACCATGTCGACGACGCCCTTGAACAGGCCGATCGCGAGCAGCCACAGCGCCGGCGGCATGAGGACCTTGAGCGGGTCGAAGTACATGACCATCCGCAGCACCTGCAGGACGTACCGGTAGGCGTCGCGGGTGAAGTGGAACTTGCTGACCCCGGCCCGCTTGGCGTACGTGATCGGCACGTAGGCGACGGCGTGCTGGTTGTGCATGAACGACAGCGTGATCGTCGTGACGCAGGAGAACCCGGCCGGCAGCAGCCGCAGGTACGGCAGCGCGACCT
>DAIOGQ010000161.1:0-9213 GCA_036745175.1 Kineosporiaceae bacterium | reverse complement strand
CGTTCGCGAGCGGCGGTGTCGTCGACCCCGAGGCCGCCCTGCGCTCAGACGGCGGGCACGGGCCGGACGCGCAGGGCGGCGCCCACTACGACAAGCGGCACGCCCACGTCGACGTCCTCGTCGCGGGCGGCGGGCCGGCCGGGATCGCCGCGGCGCTCGCGGCCGCCGACGCCGGCGCGGACGTCCTGCTCGTGGAGGAGGAGCCGCAGCTCGGCGGTCACCTGCGCTGGGGCGGCGAGGCCGACCTCGCCGCGCTGGCCGACCTGCGCGCGCGGGTCCTCGCGCACCCCGGGGTCGAGGTCCTGGTCGACAGCGTCGTCGCGGCCCGCTACGACGAGAACTGGCTCGCCGTCCTGCAGCGCTCCCACCCGGTCGCCGTCGAGCGGCTCGTCAAGGTCCGCGCGGCGAGTCTCGTCGTCGCGGCCGGGCTCGTGGAGCGGCCCTTCGTCTTCGGCGGCAACGATCTGCCCGGCGTCGTGCTCTCGACGGCCGCGCGCCGGCTGACCAACCTGCACGCCGTCCGGCTCGGTACCCGCGCCGTCGTCCTCTCGGCGAACGCCGAGGGGGACGCCGCCGCCGACGACCTGCGCGCCGCCGGGCTCGACGTCCGGGTCGTCGACGCCCGAGCGGGGGACGTCGTCCGCGAGGCCCGTGGCCGCGGCCGGCTCGCCGAGGTCGTCCTCGCGGACGGCAGCCGGGTGCCCGCGGACCTGCTCGTCACCGCCACCGGGTGGACGGCTCCGACCTCGCTGCTCAACATGGCCGGCTGCCGGCCGGAGTGGGACGAGGTCTCCTCCCGGTTCCGGCCCGGCGGCGACCTGCCGCCGTCGGTGCTCGCGGCGGGTGGCATCACCGGTGACGGGACGACCGCCGAGCTCGTCGCGCACGGCGCGACCGTCGGCGCCGAGGCGGCCCGTCGGGCCCGCGGCGAGCGCCCGAGCGCCGTGCCCCGGCTGCCGGCGGCCAGGCACCCCGGGCTGTTCCTCGGCCCCACCCCCGGCCTCGTCGACTACTCGGAGGACGTCAGCAGCAAGGACGTCGCAGCCGCTGTCGCGGAAGGCTTCGACTCGGCCGAGCTGGCCAAGCGGTTCACGACCGCGACGATGGGCCCCTCGCAGGGGAAGCTCGAGCTGGTGAACACCGTGGCGGCGATCGCGGCCGCGACCGGCTCGACGATCGCCGAGGTCGGCACGACCGTGTGGCGCCCGCCGTACGCGCCGATCAGCCTCGGGGCGCTCGCCGGCCGGCACGCCGAGCCGACCCGCGTCTCCCCGATGCACCCGTGGCACGTCGCGCACGGCATGGTCCCGCTCGTCGCGGGGCAGTGGATCCGGCCCGACCACTACGGGGACCCCGCGGCCGAGGTGCGGACCGTCCGCGAGCGGGTCGGGATCATCGACGTCACCCCGCTGGGAAAGCTCGACCTGCGCGGCCCGGACGTGCCCGCGCTGCTCGAGCACGTCTACGTCAACACGTGGAAGAACCTCGCGGTCGGCTCGGTCCGGTACGGCGTCATGTGCGCCGAGGACGGCGTGGTGTTCGACGACGGCGTCACCGGACGTCTCGCCGAGGACCACTACGTCATGTCGACGACGTCGTCCGGTGCGGCCGCGGTCTGGGAGTGGCTGGAGAACTGGCTGCAGACCGGCGGCCAGGGCTGGCGCGTGCACGTCACGCCGCTGACCACCGCCTACGCGAGCATCAACGTCGCCGGGCCGCGCTCGCGCGAGCTGCTCGGCCGGCTCGTCGAGGGCGTCGACCTCTCGAACGAGGCCTTCGGCTACATGAGGGTGCGCACCGGGCGGGTCGCCGGCGTCGACGACTGCCTCATGTGGCGGATCGGCTTCACCGGCGAGCTGAGCTTCGAGCTCCACGTTCCGGCCGGCTACGGGCTGCATGTCTGGCAGGAGCTGCTCGACGCCGGCTCCGACCTCGGCGTCGGCGTCTTCGGCGTCGAGGCGCAGCGCGTCCTGCGCCTGGAGAAGGGCCACTTCATCGTCGGCCAGGACACCGACGGCCTGACCCGGGCCGGCTCGGCCGGTCTCGGCGGGCTCGTCAAGCTCGGCAAGGACGACTTCGTCGGTAAGCCGGAGCTTGCCTGGTACGACCCCGACGAGGCCCCCACCCTCGTCGCGCTGCAGCCCGTCGACGGCGCCGTCGTGCCTCCCGAGGCGAGCCAGATCGTCGTCGGCGCGAGCACGATCGCCGGCCGGGTCACCTCGAGCCGGATGTCGCCGACGCTCGGCCGGTCGGTGTGCCTGGCCCAGGTGGCGCCCGACCTGGCGGCCCCCGGCACCGTCGTCGTCGTCGTGCTCCCGACCGGTGGCCGGGTCCGGGCGACCGTGATGCCGCACCTGGCCCACGTCGACCCCGAGGGGGTGCGTCTTCGTGCCTGACGGCCCGGTCGCCCGGAGCCCGATCACGGTCGACGGGCCGAGCGCCGTCCGGGCCGGCTGGCTGGTCTGCGCCCGGACCGCGTCCGGGCCGCTGCGGCTGGCGGACCTCACCCCGCTGGCCAAGGTGCACGTGCGGTGCGACCCGGACGGGCTCGGCGTGGCCGCCCTGGGGGTCCGGTTCCAGGCGGTGGAACGTCGCGGCGGCGACCTGGTCGTCGGGTCCGGGCCGGGGGAGTGGCTCGTGCTCGGGCCGCCCGGTGACGTCGCCCGCATCAGCGCCGACGTCACGAGCCGGCTCGCCGCCGCCGTGCGGGACGGCGCGCACGTGAGCGTCGTCGACCTCACGCACGGCCGGGCCCTGGTGCGGCTCAGCGGCGCGGCCGCCGCGGCCGCCCTCGCCAAGCTCACGGCCACGGACCTGCGGGACCGCGCCGTCCCCGACGGGACGGCGCTGCGTGCTCCGGTGGCGCGGCTCGCGGTGGACATCGTCCGGGTCGACGTCGGCGACGGCGTGAGCCGGGTGCCGTCCTACCTGCTGCACTGCGAACGGTCGTCCGGCCAGCACCTCGTCGACAGCCTGCTCGACGCCGGGGCGGAGTTCGGCGTCGAGCCGGACGGGTTCGCCTGGCCCGGAACCGCTGCCGACGTCGCGGGGTGACGCCACGCTGGGGGCGAGCCCGGCCGCCGGTGCTGACGGCTGGTGCGCCATGCGCATAGTGTTCCGCCATGAGCAACGCGGTGGGCGAGGGCGCCACCGGTCCGGTGCAGTCCGTCGACCGTGCGCTGACCGTGCTCGGGCTCCTCGCCCGCAACGGCGAGATGGGAGTCACCGAGCTCGCCCACGACCTCGGGGTCCACAAGTCGACGGCGTTCCGGCTCGTCTCGACCCTCGAGGCCCACAACCTCGTGGAGCAGGTGAGCGACCGCGGCAAGTTCCGGCTCGGCGTCGGCATCCTGCGTCTGGCGGGAGCGACGACCGTGCGGCTCGACCTCGTCCAGGAGAGCCGGCCCGTGACGACGCGGCTGGCCCAGGTCGTCGGCGAGACGGTCAACGTCACCGTCCTGTCCGGCCGCGAGGCGCTCTACGTCGACCAGGTGTCCGCGCCGTCCTCGCTCGCCCTCCACAACTGGGCCGGGCAGCGGATCCCGCTCCACGCGACGTCCAACGGCAAGATCCTCCTCGCCTTCGGCCCGCCCGGGCTGCTCGCCGACCTCGGCTCGCCGCTGCCCCGGTTCACCGCGGGCACGATCACCGACCCCTCGACCGTGGCTGCCGAGCTGGACGACGTGCGCCGGCGCGGGTTCGCCGTGGCGGTCGACGAGCTCGAGATGGGCCTCACCGCGGTGGCCGCACCCGTGACGGGCTCGTCGGGAACCGTCGTCGCCTCGCTGAGCGCCTCCGGGCCCACCTTCCGGCTGCCCGCCGAGCGCATCCCCGAGGTCGCGGCCCTGGTCGTCGCCGCGGCGCGGGAGGTCTCGCACCGGCTCGGCTGGCACGGGCTCCAGCAGGCCGTCGCGACCTGACGACGTCCCTGTCCGGACGGACCGCGATGTGGGAAGGTCACGGTCACGTCCCAACGTCGGCCAGGGGCCGGGCGAGCCTTGACGTCGAGGCACGACCGGTCAATCCTGTTCCCCAGGAAGCATCGCAGTGCGTCATACGCAACAACGAGGGTGATCTTCGGTCGGAACCGGCCGAAGCGACGGGCGCCTGCGCGCCGACGGACGAGGAGGCCTTCGATGCCTGGTGACGCCCCCGTCGTCTCCGTGCGTGACCTGTGGAAGGTGTTCGGCCCCAGGGCCGAGCAGGTGCCGAGGTCGGACGAGCTCGCGGACCTGAGCCGACGTGAGCTGCTCGAGCGGACCGGCTGCACGGCGGCCGTCCGTGACGTGAGCTTCGACGTCGCGGCCGGCGAGGTCTTCGTCGTCATGGGGTTGTCGGGATCGGGCAAGTCGACCCTCGTCCGCTGCCTGACACGGCTCATCGAGCCGACCTCCGGCGAGGTGGTCTTCGAGGGCGAGAACATCCTCGGTGCCGACGAGTCCCGGCTGCGCGACCTGCGCCGGCACAAGTTCTCCATGGTCTTCCAGCACTTCGGCCTGCTGCCGCACCGACGGGTGATCGAGAACGTCGGCTACGGGCTCGAGATCCGCGGCGTCGGCAAGGCCGAGCGGACCGCGCGCGCGATGGAGGTCGTCGAGCTCGTGGGCCTGTCGGGCTACGAGAAGTCCTACCCGGACCAGCTGTCCGGCGGCATGCAGCAGCGGGTGGGCCTGGCCCGCGCGCTCGCCGGCGACCCCGACGTCCTGTTCTTCGACGAGCCCTTCTCGGCGCTCGACCCGCTCATCCGCCGGGACATGCAGAACGAGGTCATCCGGCTGCACCACGAGGTGGGCAAGACGATGGTCTTCATCACCCACGACCTGTCCGAGGCGCTCAAGCTCGGCGACCGGATCCTCATCATGCGCGACGGCAAGATGGTCCAGGTCGGGACGGGCGACGAGCTCGTCGGCGCGCCGTCCGACGACTACGTCCGCGACTTCGTCAGCGACGTCAACCGGTCGCACGTCCTCACCCTGCGCTGGATCATGCGGGAGCCCAGGCCCGACGACGACCTCGACGGGCCGGTGCTCGGCCAGGACGTCCTCGTCCACGAGGCCACCCGGGTCGTCCTCGCCGCCGACAAGCCGATCCGGGTGATGGAGAACGGCAGGCTCCTGGGGCTCGTCGGGAACGAGGAGATCCTCGGGGTCATCGCCGCCGTGACGGAGGGCAGCTGACATGACGCTGCTCGAGACGCCGACGCGGCCGCGGGTCACGGAGCAGAAGGCCGCCGGCCCGCGCCCCGAGGTGCCCCACCGCGGGTACGTCGTCCTCGGGATCCTCGTCGTCTGGGTCGCCCTGTGGGCACTGCTCAAGGGCCGGTTCACGCTCTTCCTCGACCCCACGAGCCTCACGCCGCTGCACAACCGGATCAACGACGTGCGCGACTCCGTCGACGCAGGCCGCAACAGCAACCCGCTGTTCCTCTACGTCTTCAACGAGATCCGGCTCGTCATCGACTCGCTGACGAACCTGCTGTCCGGGCTCATCGCGCAACCAGCGCTCGGTCGGCCGGTGCCCGTCCTCGGCTGGCTCGGCGTCGTCGCGGTCCTGACCTACATCGCTGCGGCCTTCGGCAACGTCCGGGTCGCGCTGCTCACCGCCGCCGGCTTCGGCTTCGTGGGCCTGCAGGGCCTGTGGACCGAGAGCATGGACACCCTCGCGCTCACGCTGTCCGCGGTGTTCGTCTCGCTCCTCATCGGTATCCCGCTCGGGGTGTGGGCGGGCCTGTCGGACCGGTTCAACCGGTTCGTCACGCCGGTGCTCGACTTCATGCAGACGATGCCGACGTTCGTCTACCTCCTGCCGCTGGTGCTCTTCTTCGCGATCGGCCCGGCGTCCGCGGTCATCGCGACCCTCGTCTACGCCGCCCCGCCGGCGATCCGGATCACCGCGCACGGCATCCGCTCCGTGCCGCCGAACACCGTCGAGGCGAGCGTGTCGCTCGGCTCGACCCGGCGGCAGACGCTCTTCGGCGTCCTCGTCCCGGTGGCACGGCGCACGATCGTCCTCGGTATCAACCAGACGATCATGGCCGCGCTGTCCATGGTGACGATCGCCGCACTCATCGATGCGCCCGGGCTGGGGCAGAACGTGCTCAAGGCCCTGCAGACCCTGGACGTGGGCACCGCCTTCAACGCCGGCCTCGCGATTGTCGTCATGGCGATCGTCCTCGACCGGGTGACGACGGCGATGAGCGAGCGGGTCGTGACGGCCCGGCAGATGACCCCGCGTCAGGTGCAGCTGCGCCCGCCGCTGCTGGTGGCCGGCGGGGTCGTGACCCTCGTCTGCGTCTACCTGTCCTACACGTACTCGCAGTACGCGATCTTCCCCGAGGAGGCCGGCGGCCGGTCGATCGTCGTCGGGGACGACATCGCGCGCGGTACCGACTCGGTCAAGTCGTGGGCGGAGTCGAACCTGACGATCGTCACGAGCGAGCTCAAGGACTTCGTCACCGCCTACCTGCTCGACCCGGTCCAGAGCCTGCTCACGGACTCGCCGTGGTTCGTCGTCGTCGCCGCGATCCTCGCGCTGAGCCTCGTCATCGGCAGCGTCCGGTCGCTGGTCACGTCGGCGGTCTGCCTCGCGGTCGTCCTCGCCACGGGGCTGTGGGGCGACTCGATGGTGACCCTCGCCTCGACCCTCGTGGCGACCGTGCTCACCCTCGGCGTGTCGGTCGTCGTCGGTGTCTGGATGGGCCGCAGCCCGACCGCCGACCGGGTGATCCGGCCGCTGCTCGACGCCGCGCAGACCCTGCCGTCGTTCGTCTACCTCATCCCGTTCGTCGCCCTGTTCGCCGCGAGCCGCTTCACCGCGATCATCGCCGCGCTCGTCTACGCCGCACCGATCTCCATCAAGCTCATCGCGGACGGCATCCGCGGGGTGTCGGCGACCACCGTCGAGGCCGCTCGGTCGGTCGGGACCAACACCTGGCAGATGATCACCAAGGTGCAGCTGCCGATGGCGCGCGAGGCGCTCGTCCTGGCGACGAACCAGGGCCTCATCTACGTGCTCTCCATGGTCGTCATCGGCGGTCTCGTCGGCGCGGGTGCGCTCGGCTACGACGTGGTCGCGGGCTTCCGGCAGAGCAACCTCTACGGCAAGGGGCTCGCGGCAGGCCTGGCGATCGTCATGCTGGGCATCATGCTGGACCGCATCACCCAGGCCGCGGCCCGGCGCAGCGGGGGGGCGCGGCGCTGACCACGCACGACCTGGTGGGCCGCGGACCGCGGCCCACGGGCAAGGACACGGCCGCCGTCGGGCGGCCGCAAGGAGGAGGTTCGGACAGTGACACGAATCGGTAGCCCCCGCTCGGTGCGGCGGTCGGCCTGGGTCGCGGCCGTCGCGGCCGGCACGCTGGTCCTCGCGGCGTGCGGCGGGGCGAAGGTCGGTGAGACGACACAGACGACGACTGCCGGGGGCGGAGCCGGTAGCGCCGCCGCCTGCGGCACGGTGAACCTCGCCGTCAACCCCTGGGTCGGCTACGAGGCCGACGCCGCGGTGGCGGCCTACGTCATGCAGAACCAGCTGGGCTGCACCGTCGTCAAGAAGAACCTCGACGAGCAGGTGTCCTGGCAGGGCTTCGGCACCGGTGAGGTCGACGTCATCCTCGAGAACTGGGGTCACGAGGACCTCAAGAAGAAGTACATCGAGGAGCAGAAGACCGCCGTCGAGGTCGGCTCCACCGGTCGGGTCGGCAAGATCGGCTGGTACGTCGTGCCGTGGATGGTCGAGAAGTACCCGGACATCACCGACTGGAACAACCTCAACAAGTACGCCGAGATGTTCAAGACGTCCGAGTCCGGCGGCAAGGGCCAGTTCCTCGCCGGCGACCCGGGCTTCGTGACGATCGACGGTGCCCTCGTGAAGAACCTGAAGCTCGACTTCAAGGTCGTCTACACCGGCAGCGAGGCCGCACTCATCACGTCCTTCCGGCAGGCGGAGAAGGACAAGAAGCCGGCCATCGGCTACTTCTACGCGCCGCAGTGGTTCCTGTCCGAGGTGCCGCTCGTCAACGTCAAGCTGCCGGCGTACACGGCCGGCTGCGACGCCGACCCGGAGAAGGTCGCCTGCGACTACCCGGACTACGACCTCGACAAGATCGCGAGTGCGAAGTTCGCGTCGTCGGGGAGCCCGGCGTACGAGTTCGTCAAGAAGTTCACGTGGACGAACGACGACCAGAACGTCGTGGCGAAGTACATCGCGGTGGACAAGATGTCACCCGAGGACGCCGCGAAGAAGTGGGTCGAGGCGAACGCCGACAAGGTCAAGGCCTGGACCGGCGCCTGACGGCGTCGCCGAAACCCGTCGAGGGCCGTCCCGCACGCCGGGGCGGCCCTCGACGGGTTCTCAGGGAGCGGGGCGGGGCGACTCGGTCTGCGTCGGCGTCGCAGTCAGGGTCGGCGTCGGCGTCGGCGTCGGGGTCGGGGTCACGCTCGGCCTCACGGTCGGAGCCTGGGGCGTCTGGACAGGCCCCGGACCGGGGCCCGTCGGCCCGGTCGACGTCCCGGTCGGGGTGGGCTCGCCCGCTCCACCGCCGTCCCCGCCCGCGCCCCCGCACGCGGCCGTCGACTGCGGGTCGTCGAACCGCTGGGTGAAGCACGTGAAGTTGTCCAGCGTCGCCTGCCCCAGGGTCGAGACGCCGAGCACGGTGACGACGGACGCCCCCGCGATGAGCAGCCCGTACTCCAGACCCATCGCGCCCCGGTCCGCAGGCCGCACGGTACGGCGCGGGCGCAGCCGGCCCGGGGCACGCCTCGTCCGCTGCACGTCGTCTCCCCGGCTCGCGCCACCCGGGCTCGGCCCGGATCCTCCGTTGCACGAAAACCCTGTCACTGTCGGTGACAGCCCTTCTCGATTGTCACTCGTGGAGCAGGCCGGCGCGACCCTCGCCATGCGCTTCAGGCATCGGCAGAACAGGTGATCTCCAGCGCGCCACTTCATGATCGTCGTCGCGCGGCCCGCAGGTGGACACATGTGCCGCCGCGGGCCTGCTAGTGGTGATCATGAGAGGCGTGGGGAGGTCCGGGAGGGCGGGTGTCAGGCGTCGAGGGCAGACGCCGGAGGCCCGCCCGGCGGCGGGATCGGCGGGATGTCGGGGCCCGGCTCGGGGGTGACCGGTGGCGGGACGTCCGGGCCGGGCTCGGCGGGCCCAGGCCCCGGCGGCGGTCCCGGGGAAGGCCTCGGCGTCGGGGGCTCGAGGGGCTCCGGCGG
>DAIOGQ010000160.1:0-9243 GCA_036745175.1 Kineosporiaceae bacterium | reverse complement strand
CCGTGGCCGGTGGCCTGCTACCCCTCATCGGGGTTGATCAGAAAGGTAACGGGGGCGTCGGTCTCGGCGCGGCCGCCGCCACGGCGGCCGTCGTGATCGCGGTGGGGGGGTCGCTGGCCGGCGGGGCGCGTGTCGCCGCGGTCCCGGACGTGCCCAGGCCGGACCTCGCGGCACAGCGGACCGGGCCCGTGCCGGACGGCCCGGCCACTGACTGCGTCGAGTCGTACGACCACGACCCCAGCACCCTGACGAACCGGCGGTTCGCCTTCGACGGGACGGTGGCCGCCGTCGGTGACCCGGTGAGCGAGCGCCGCAGCGTCGGGGTCGGCTACGTCGGGGTGACCTTCGAGGTCCACGAGTGGTTCACCGGCGGCTCCGGGGCGACGGTGACGGTCGACCTCCTCCCGGCCGGCGCCTACGCGGACCTGGGCCGGGCGACGGCGTGGGGCGTCGGGACCCGCCTGCTCGTCAGCGGCATGCCGCGGTGGGACGGGCCTCCGCTGGACGCCCCGGTCGGCTGGCCGTGCGGGTTCACCCGCTACTACGACCCGGCGACCGCGGACGCCTGGCGGACGGCGTTCGCCAGTCGCACCCCGCAGGGCGGCTGTCGCGGCGCGGCACGGCCAGGGCCGAGACGAGGGCCCCGGCGGCGAGCAGGCCCGAGCACACGAGCATCGCTGAGCGGAACGCCGGCTGGAGGAGGGCCGGGTCGCGGTAGGTGTCGCCGGTGAGGCCGACGAGGAGCGGCAGGGCGGCGACGGTGAGCAGGCCGGCCGCACGGGCGACGGCGTTGTTGATCCCGCTCGCGACGCCGGCGAAGCGGTCCGGGGCGGCGGCGAGCACCGTCGTCGTCAGGGGGGCGACGGTGATCGCCATGCCGAAGCCGAAGAGCGCGACGGGCGGGACGACGTCCGTGAGGTAGCGGGCGTCGGAGCCGATCCGCGACACCAGGGCGATCCCGGACGCCGCGACGACCAGGCCCAGCGTCATCGGCAGCCGCGGGCCGGTGCGGGTCGCCAGGGCACCGGCCCGAGGCGACAGCACGAGCATGACGAGCGTGACGGGAAGCAGCGCGGCGCCGGCCGCGAGCGGGCTGAAGCCGGAGAGCTCCTGCAGGGTCAGGACGAGCACGAAGAAGACCCCGCCGAGCGCGGCGTAGACGAGGAACGTCACGACGTTCGTCGCGCTGAAGGCCCGCGCCGCGAACAGCGACAACGGGACCATCGGGTGGTCGACGCGTGCCTCGACGGCGACGAAGGCAGCGCCGGCCGCCAGTCCCCCGAGACCGGCCGTCACGACGGCGGCATCGAGCCCGCGCTCGGGCCAGCTGATGAGTGCCCAGCTCACGAGCCCGAGCGCGAGCGCTGCGAGCGCCGCGCCGACGACGTCGAGGCCGTGCAACCGGCCCTCCTCCTGCGCGGGACCGGCCGTCCGCCGCCCGCCGGGCCTCGTGTGCTCCGAGATCTCGCCGCGCGTCTCGGGGACGTGCCGGAGCGCCACGACGACGACGGCCGCCGCGACGGGAACGTTGACGAGGAACGCCCACCGCCACGAGAACGCCTCGACGATCCAGCCGCCGACGAACGGGCCCGCCGCGCCCGCGATCCCGGTGAGCCCGGACCAGGCGCCGATCGCGCGCCCCCGGTCGCCGCCGGCGAACGTCGAGGAGATGATCGCGAGGCTGCCCGGCGTGAGGAGCGCCCCGCCGACGCCCTGGAGCATCCGGGCGGCGACGAGCATCTCGACGGACGTCGCGAGCCCGCACAGCAGGGAGGCCGCAGCGAACCAGACCGCCCCCGCGACGAAGACCCGGCGGCGCCCGAGCCGGTCCCCGAGCGATCCGCCGAGCAGGATGAGCGCGGACAGCGTGAGCAGGTAGCCGTTGGCCGTCCACTGCAGACCGGCGATGTCGGCGTCCAGGTCACGCCCGACGGCCGGCAGCGCGACGTTGACGATCGTGGCGTCGAGCATCGCCATGCCCGAGCCGAGGATGGTCGCGAGCAGGACCCAGCGTCCGCTGCGGGTGCCGTAGAGCAGGGCCGCCGGGGGCTGCGTGCTCAGTAGCCCGGGAAGACGCGGCGCAGGGTGTCGAGGTCGACGTCGCCGGTGACCTCGACCGCTTCCGGCGTGAACTCCGGGCGCAACCTCCCGCTCGCCAGCCTCAGCCATGCCTCGGCGGGCAGGCTGAGCGTGCCGTCCGGCGACCCCGGTGCGTCGACGAGGCTCACGCCGTCCGCGATCGACAGCCCGAACGTCGAGTCCGGCTCGGACGTCGTGACCCGCAGCGTCGCCCTCCGGCCGCCGAGCACGTCGGCCTTGCCGACCCAGCCGAGCATCGCGCCCACCTGGCCGAGCAGCAGGGGCACGGCCTCGGGCCGTACGGTCGCCGTCGGGTCGAGCGTGGCCCGCACGTCCCACGAGTGCAGCGCGAACTCGTTGAGCCGGAACCGTCCGGCGCTCGCGACGTCGATCGGCTCCGGGAGGAACCCGAGGTCGACCCGCAGGCTCTCCCGGGTGGCGGCGTCCAGGCCCTCGTAGCGTTCGACGAGCCCGGTGTTCGCGGCGACGAAGCCGTCGGCGCGCTCCTGCGGCGACATCGCGTCCCAGCGGGCCCAGACGGCCTTGTTGACGTCCGTGCCGGGGGGCGGGTCGCCGGCCAGGGCGGCCTCGAGCGCTCCGAGGCCGATGACGGCGCCGCTGCCGAGGTGGCTGATCACCTGCGAGAGGTCCCACTCGGTGGCGACGGAGGGCCGGGTCAGGTCGTCGGGGGACAACGAGCGGACGACGCCGACCAGGTCGTCGTGGCCGGACCTGAGGGCGTCGATCGTCGCGTCGGCAGCAGAGGACACGGGGGGACTCCAGGGTGATCGATGGCGGGACGTCCGGACGGGAGAACGCTACGTCGCCCGCCTCGGTCGTCCACGCGAGGCCCCCGACGGCGGGGCCGCGCGCCGTTCGCGAGAGCCGAACGCCGGTCCCGCCGGGAGAGGACCGACCGTACGGTCGCTGCGTGAGCGGTGCCGGACGTCGTGCGGCCGCGCGGGGCCTCCTGCTCGACATCGGCGGGGTCGTGCTCGAGTCCGCTCCCGTTCTCGTGAACCGGCTCGCCGAGTCCGAGCCGGAGCTGAAGAGCCTGCTCGACCCGATCGGCGGCCTCGCCGGCGCGGGCGACGACCTGTGGCGCGAGATGCTCGCCGGTGCGGTCACCGAGCGGGCCTACTGGGCGCAGCGTGCCGCCGAGGTCACCACTGCGCTCGGCCGCCCCGGCGAGACCCGCGCGCTCATGCGGCTGCTCTACGAGGGGCCCGCCGAGGGATGGCTGCGCGCCCCGACCCTCGACCTCATGGCGCAGGTCAAGGCCGCCGGCCTGCGGCTCGGCGCGCTGACGAACGACATGGCCGACTTCCACGGCCGCGAGTGGGTCGCGGAACAGTCCTGGGTCGGCCTCTTCGACGTCGTCGTCGACGCCTCGGTGACCGGGATCCTCAAGCCCGACCCCCGGGCCTTCGCCGCAGGAGCGCGGGCGCTGCGGCTGCCGCCCGAGCAGATCGTCTACCTCGATGACATGCCGTGGAACGTCGACGGTGGACGCGCGGCCGGTCTCAACGCCGTCGCCATGCCGCACGGCGATCCGACGCAGGCCCTCGCCGGGGTGCGCCGCATGCTGGGGCTCGGAGCAGATCCCGGCGCAGACCCTGACACCGACCCCGGCCGGCCGGGCCGAACACCCAGGAGGTAGCCGTGCCGCTCGTTCGCATCGACATCATGGAAGGCCGCCCCCCGGAGCAGGTCCGCGAGCTCCACGCGCGCGTCGCGGCACTCGTCGCGGAGGTCCTCGACACCCCGATCGAGCGCGTCCGGACGTACATCACGCAGTTCCCGCCGCACGCGTGGGGGATCGGTGGCGTCCCGGCGGACGTCGCGCGCAGCGCGGACGTCGAGGCACGCCGGCAGGCGGCGCTCGCCCGCGCGGCCGCAGGCGCCGAGACGGGCGGGCGCGGCCCCGCGGACGCCGGCGCCGCCGGGTCCGGGGAATGACCGAGGCCGGCCTCGCCGTCGTCGTCGGCGCGACCGGCGCCATCGGGTCCGCCGTCGTCGAGCGGCTCGTGGGCCGCGGTCTGCGGGTGCTCGCCGTGGCGCGCGGCGCCGAGGCGCTCGACGACCTCGCGGGCCGGCTGCCCGGCGTCCGGCCGTGCGTCGCCGACATCGGCGACCCGTCGGCGGTCGGGGCGATCGGGGACGGCGTGCGGGCCGCGCTGGCGGACGCCCCGTCGGGCGGACGGTCGGACGGCCGGTCGGGCGGCGCCGTCCGGATGGCTGTCTTCGCCGCCGGGCTGCCCGTGCGCGGGTCGGCCGAGACGATCGACCCGTCGTTGCTCGCCCGGGGCGCCGACATCAAGCTGGGCGGTCTGCTGCGGCTCGTCCACGCCGTCCGGGACCACCTCGCGCACGGCTCGCGGATCGTGACGTTCGCCGGCTCGCTCGGGCTGGAGCCGCGGGCCACCGAGGCCGGGCCGGGTGCGATCAACGCCGGCGTCTTCAACCTCATGCGGCAGCTGTCGCTCATCTACGGGCCGCGCGGCATCACGACGCACACGATCAGCCCCGGCCCGGCCGACACCCCGCGGCTGCGCCGGATCGTCGAGGCTGTCGCGGCCGAGCGCGGTGAGCCGTTCGACGCCGTCTGGGCGACGTACGCCGCGGAGAACAGCCTCGGCCGGCTGCCCACCGCGACCGAGGTCGCGTGGGGCGTCACCGTGCTCCTCGACCCGGAGGCCGACCTGCTCCACGGCTCGGTGCTCTACCTCGACGCGGGCGGCCACCGGGGCATCCACTGACGCAGCCACGCGCGCCGGATCACCGTCAGCGCCGCGGCGAGCGGTAGCCGAGCCGGCCCGAGATGACCGCCGCCGCCTCGACGACGAGGGCGGCCGCCTGGTGCAGGGCCGCGCCGCGCAGCCGGGTGACGTCGCCGACGACGCTCACCGCCGCCATCACCGCGCCGTCCGGACCGCGGACCGGCGCCCCGACCGAGCTGACCCCCAGCTGGCCCTCCTCGATGTTGCTCGCCCACCCGCGGCGGGCCACCCGGTCCAGCTCCGCGAGGAGCGCCGTCCGGTTCGTGATGGTCTTCGGCGTCCGCGCGACGAGGACGTGGCCCTCGAGGCGGGCCTCGAGCACGTCCCGGGGGAGCGCCGCGAGCAGGGCCTTGCCCGAGCTCGTGAGGTGCGCGGGCAGCCGGTGCCCGACCCGGCGGAAGACCGGGAGCATGTGGTGGCTCTCGAGCCGCTCGACGTACACGACCTCGAGGCGGTCGAGGACGGCGACGTGGACCATCTCGCCGGTGCGGTGCCGCAGCGTCGTGAGCACCGGCAGGGCCGCCTGGTGGAGGTCGACGTGCTCGCTGACCGCCGAGCCGAGCTCGTACAGCGACAGGCCGAGCCGGTACTTCCCCGTCGTCGCGTCCTGGTCGAGGAGGCGCTCCGCGGCAAGGGTGGCCAGCATCCGGTGCGCCGTGCTCTTGCTGATCCCGATCCGCCGGGCGAGTTCGGCGACCCCGAGCGCGGTGTCGGCCCCGCTGAAGGCACGCAGCACGCGGGCGGCCGTCCGGACCGAGCCGAGGAGCGGGTCGCGGGGCGCGGACGGGGTTGCGCCGACGACCGCGTGAGGGGTTCCCGCCGACCGGCTGCTCGCTGCCTCCTGGGGCTCCACTGAGCGAATCCTAGCCTTAGCGTCCCGCCATGCGGGACACCAGCATTGCCTCGCGGGACCTTCGCCCCTTCACTGACCTCACGGCCGGTCGACTCCGGGCGGGTGAGGCGCCTGCAACGTCGCGGACTGCCGGGAGGTCGTGTGTCGTACATCGTCTGGTTCTCCGACCCCTATCCGGGCGACGTGCGTCACCTGGGCGGCAAGAACGCGAGCCTGGTGACGATGACCGGGGCCGGGATGCCCGTCCCGCCCGGGTTCGCCGTCACGGCGGACGCCTACCGCCGGGTCTTCGCCGAGTCCGGGCTCGCCGAGACGGTCGCAACCCTCCTCGACGGGATCGATGTCACGGACACGACGGCGGTGTCGGCTGCCGGGGCCGCCGCCCGTGCTGCCGTGACGACCGTCCCGCTGCCGCAGTGGCTCGTCGAGGAGATCCTCGAGGCCTACGACGCGCTCGCGGAGCGCTGCGCCGACCCGCTCGTCGGCGTCGCCGTCAGGTCGAGCGCGACGAGCGAGGACCAGCCCGACGCGAGCTTCGCCGGCGAGCACGACACCTACCTGTGGGTGCGCGGCCACGCGTCGCTCGTCGACCACGTGCGGCGGTGCTGGGCCAGCCTGTTCACCGACCGGGCGATCACCTACCGCCGCGAGATGGGGTACCCGGACGACGCGTCGGCGATGAGCGTCGGCGTGCAGAAGATGGTGACCCCGCGGACCGCCGGGGTGGCCTTCACGCTCAACCCGACCAACGGCGACCGTTCGCAGGTCGCCATCGACGCGAGCTGGGGGCTCGGCGAGGCCGTCGTCTCCGGATCGGTGACACCGGACAACTTCCTCGTCGACAAGGTGGTCGGCCAGGTGACGAGCCGGACGATCTCCCCCAAGCACATCGAGCACCGGCTCGGGGACGACGGCCGGGTCGTCGAGACGGAGGTCGAGCCCGCGCGGCGCGACGCGGCCTGCCTGTCGGACGACGAGATCCGCGCCGTCGCGGCGCTCGCCCGCCGGGCCGAGAGGCACTACGGCTGCCCGCAGGACGTCGAGTGGGCCCTGGACGCCCAGCTGCCCGAGGGCGAGAACATCCTGCTCCTGCAGAGCCGGCCCGAAACGGTGTGGAGCCGCAAGCCCCGGACCGCCGCGCTCGACGGGGTCGCCAGGGACACGTTCCGCAGCATCGTCGCGACCCTCCTCGACGGCCACCACGCCCAGGGCGTCGACGCCCACCACGGGCACCCGCGCTCCGTGGAGACCGTGCACGACAGCGACCAACCCCGCTCCGTCGGCTGACCCGGGTCGCACGGGAGCACCATCTGCACCACGGCACCATCTGCACCACCGCACCAGCTGCACCACCCCCAGTTCCGGCGGCCATCCGGCCGACCGTCGCAGTCAGGCGTCGAGGAGGACGACCATGGCAGACCGCTTCCCGAGCCCTTTCGAGATGACCCCACCGGTGGGTGCCGAGGGGTGGGAGGACCTCTACTCGTACTCGGTGGTCTTCAGCCCCGAGCGCAAGGAGTACGAGGACGGCGCGTTCTGGTTCATGGACGGCGTCCACACGCCCGAGGTGATCGAGCCGTGGGACGCGACGATCGTCGAGTACGCCCTCATCTCGCTGTCGCAGTACAACACCCGGCACTACGTCATCCCGCCGGCCCGCGGCGTCGACATCCGCATCCTCAACGGCTACATGTACCTGGCACCGGTCCCGGTCACCGACGGCGCCGAGATCGAGTCCCGCATCCCCGAGTTCATGGAGCGGGCCGGGTTCTACTTCGCTAACTGGTCCCGGCTCGAGGACGCCTGGCTGCCCAAGGTCAAGGAGCTCATCGGCGAGCTGGAGGCGGTCTCGTTCGACCCCCTTCCCGAGCGGGAGGACATGTCGGTCCTGACGCAGGGTCTCGGCAGCGGCAGCGGCATGCACCTCATGCACGCGTACAACCGCCTGCTCGACCTCACGCTGAAGACCTGGAACTACCACTTCGAGTTCCTCAACCTCGGCTACGCGGCCTACCTCGACTTCTTCGGGTTCTGCAAGGGCCTGTGGCCGAGCATCCCGGACCAGGCGATCGCCAAGATGGTCGCCGGCATCCACGTCGACCTCTTCCAGCCGGACGAGGAGCTCAAGAAGCTCGCCACCCTCGCGGTGTCCCTCGGCGTGGACGCGCGCGTCGACACCGGCACGGCCGCCGACGTCCTGCGCGCGATGGAGTCCGACGACGCGGGGCGGCAGTGGCTGGCGGCGTTCGAGGCCGCGAAAGACCCGTGGTTCAACTTCTCGGCGGGCAGCGGCTTCTACCACTCCGACCGGGTGTGGCTGGAGAACCTCGACATCCCGATGGGCTTCATCCGCAACTACGTGGCCACGGTCCGCCGGGGCGAGTCGCTCGAGCGGCCGACCGAGGCGGTGGCCGCCGAGCGCGACCGGATCGTCGCCGAGTACCGCGACCTCATCGACGCCGACGAGGACCGCGAGACCTTCGACGGCAAGCTGGGCCTGGCCCGCGTCGTCTTCCCGTACGTCGAGAACCACAACTTCTACATCGAGCACTGGGCGCACTCGATCATCTGGCGCAAGATGCGACAGCTCGGTGAGGTGCTCGTCAAGGAGGGCTTCTTCGCCTCGGCCGACGACATCTTCCTGCTCCAGCGCAACGAGGTGCCCACCGCGCTCTTCGACGCCTACCACGCCTGGGCCGTCGGCATCCCCAGTCGCGGTGCGGCGTACTGGCCCGCGGAGATCGAGCGGCGCAAGGGCATCATGAACGCACTGCGGCAGTGGTCCCCGCCGCCCGCGCTCGGCGTCCCGCCGGAGGTCATCACCGAGCCCTTTACGGTGATGCTCTGGGGCGTCACGTCCGACAGCGTCAAGCAGTGGCTCGGCGGCTCGGAGGACGGCGGTGACCTGTCCGGGTTCGCCGCGAGCCCCGGCGTCGCGGAGGGTCCGGCCCGGGTCATCTTCTCCGCCGACGGGATCGCCGACCTCCAGGAGGGCGAGATCCTCGTCGCCCCGCTGACCGCACCCTCGTGGGCGCCGGTCTTCGGCAGGATCGCCGCGACGGTCACCGACGTCGGCGGGATCATGAGCCACGCCGCCATCGTGTGCCGCGAGTACGGGCTGCCGGCCGTGACCGGCACGGCGTTCGGCACGAAGAACATCAAGACCGGCCAGCGCCTACGGGTCGACGGCAACACCGGCAAGGTCACGATCCTCGACTGAGCCGCCCGTTCCAGCCGGCTCCCGGGCCCGGCGACGACGCCGGGCCCGGGACCGGCCCACTACGGGGACCGCACCACGGCTCCCCAGGCCACGGACCGCACACCCGTTGGGAGACACCACGATGCTGACCGCCGAGCAGAACGACGAGCTGACCGACTTCGACCCCGGCACGCCCATGGGCGAGCTGCTGCGCCGGTACTGGTACCCCCTCGCCTTCACCCGTGAGCTCGAGGAGTTCCCGGTCAAGCACGCGCGCCTGCTCGGTGAGGACTTCGCGGTCTACAAGACGGCGTCCGGCCGCTACGGGATCA
>DAIOGQ010000159.1:0-9259 GCA_036745175.1 Kineosporiaceae bacterium | reverse complement strand
CGGTGTGGAGCAAGATGCCCCGCGTCGTCCGCGACCTCGCCAAGCAGTGCGGCCGGCTCGTCCGGCTCGAGATGGACGGCCGCGAGACCGAGCTCGACCGCTCGGTCCTCGAGGCCATCAAGGACCCGCTGACGCACCTGGTCCGCAACGCGGTCGACCACGGCATCGAGGCCCCCGAGATCCGCACCGCTGCGGGCAAGCCCGCCGAGGGCGTCCTGCGGCTGCGCGCCTACCACGAGGCGGGTCAGGTCCACCTCGAGATCATCGACGACGGTGCCGGCATCGACCCGCAGCGGATCGCCGCCAAGGCGATCGAGCGCGGCCTCGTCTCGCAGGGCCAGCTGTCCACGATGACCACCCGGGAGATCATGCACATGATCTTCCTGCCCGGGTTCTCGACGATGGGGACGGTCACCAACGTGTCCGGCCGCGGGGTCGGGATGGACGTCGTCAAGACCCGGATCGAGGGCATCGGCGGCTCCGTCGACGTGAGCAGCAAGGTCGGCCGGGGCTCGACGTTCCGGCTGACGATCCCGCTGACGCTGGCGATCATTCCCGCTCTGACGATCGGCTGCGCCGGACGGCGGTACGCCGTCCCGCAGGTCAGCGTCCTCGAACTGGTGCGGCTCAACGGCGAGCACGCCCGCGGCGGCATCGAGCTCATCTCCGGCGCCCCGGTCTACCGGCTGCGCGACATGCTCCTGCCGCTCGTGCGGCTCGACGAGCAGCTCGGCCTCGTGCCCATAGGCGCGGCGGACGCCGAGGGCGCTGTCGCGGACGACAGCAGGGGCGGCTTCATCGTCGTCCTGCACGCCGAGCAGCAGCGCTTCGGCCTCGTCGTGGACGACGTCCTCGACACCCAGGAGATCGTCGTCAAGCCGCTCGGCCGCCACCTCAAGGGCATCCCGGTCTACGCGGGCGCCACGATCCTCGGCGACGGCAGCGTCGTGCTCATCCTCGACGCCACCACGCTGGCCCGCCGCTCCGGCGTGCTCAACAGCACCGCCGCGCTGGCGGCCGTCGACACCGGGGACGAGATCGAGGTCGTCGACCCGGTGCTCGTCGTCGAGATCGCGGGCGACCGCCGGGCGGCGATCCCGCTCGACATGGTCACCCGCCTCGAGGAGATCCCGGCGGCGTCGATCGAGCATGTCGGCGGCCGCGAGGTGGTGCAGTACCGCGGCCACATCATGCCGCTCGTGCGGCTGTCGACCCTGCTCGGCGGCTACGGCGAGAGCACTGCCGGTGACGGCGTCCAGCTCGTCGTCTACACCCGCGGCGAGCGAAGCGTCGGCTTCGTCGTCGAACGGATCCTCGACATCGCCTCCGAGCGGATCGGGACGCGCAGCGACATCGACGACCACGCCCTCGTCGGCAGCGTCGTCGTCGGCGACAAGGTCGTCGAGCTGCTCGACGTCGACAGCGCGGTCCTCGCGGCCAATCCCAACTTCTACGCCGCCGAGCCGGCGCCCACGCCCGAGGAGGCCCTGGCATGAGCCAGCTCTCGACGTTCGTCGTCGGCAAGTACCTGTTCGGTGTCGACGTGTCGCTCGTCCAGGAAGTGGTCCGCCTGCAGACGATCACCCCGGTGCCGCTCGCGGCGCCGGAGATCGCCGGCCTCATCAACCTGCGCGGCGAGGTCCTCACCGCGGTCGACCTGCGGGCCCGGATGGGGATGAGCCGGTCGGCGACGACGCGGGACCCCGTCAACGTCGTCATCCGGGTCGACGACGAGCCGGTCAGCCTGCTCGTCGACGAGATCGGCGCCGTCCTCGAGGTCTCGCAGGTGCCGTTCGAGCAGACGCCGAGCACGGTCGACGAGCGGGTCCGGGAGATGCTCCTGGGCGCCTACCCGCTGCCCGACCGGCTGCTGCTCGCTCTCAACGCGCAGCGGGTCCTCGCCCTCACCGAGGACGTCCGCGCCGCCTGACCGCGCCACGACCGTCGCCGTCGCGGCCCGGAACGAACGGCGGGGACCGTTCCAGAACGGCCCGGGTCCTGCCGACAAACACCCTACGCACGGACGTCACCACCTAGGAGCTAACGATGCTGGCACTCGTCGTCGACGACTCTCGGGCGATGCGGTCGATCCTCACGCGACTGCTCACCGGGCTCGGGTTCGACGTCGCCCAGGCGGGGGACGGCGCGGAGGCGCTCGCGGTGCTCGACGCCGGCGCCCGTCCCGACGTCGTCCTGGTCGACTGGAACATGCCGGTCATGGACGGGCTCACGTTCATCAAGAGCGTCCGCGCCCGGGAGGACCTGCGGGACATCTCGCTGATGATGGTCACGACCGAGAGCGAGCAGGGCCAGATCGTCCGCGCGCTCGCGGCCGGGGCCCACGAGTACGTCATCAAGCCCTTCACCGACGAGGTCATCGCGGAGAAGCTGGCGCTCCTGGGGCTGGTGGCCGCATGAGCCGGACACCCGGCCGGATCCGGGTGCTCGTCGTCGACGACTCGGTCGTCATCCGCAAGATCGTCACCGAGGCGCTGGCCGCCGACCCCGAGATGGAGGTCGTCGGGATCGCGAAGGACGGCCGCACCGCGGTCACGAAGGTCGACGAGCTCGAGCCGGACGCCGTGACGATGGACATCGAGATGCCGGTCATGAACGGCATCGAGGCGGTCCGCGCGATCCGCAGGACGCGGCCCCGGCTGCCGATCGTCATGTTCTCCACCCTCACCGAGCGGGGGGCGTCGGCGACGCTCGACGCGCTCTCCGCCGGCGCCAGCGACTACGTGACGAAGCCGTCGAACGTCAGCAACTTCGCCGAGAGCCAGCAGAACATCCGGGACCAGCTGATCCCCAAGCTCAAGGCCCTGACGCAGACGTGGCGCGCCGCGGGCGGCGGCACCGCAGCGGCCGCGCCACGGCCACGGCCGGCCGTGGCCGTGACGTGTCCGCGCCGGCCCCGGACCGGCCCGTTCGGGGTGCTCGCCATCGGGTCGTCGACCGGCGGCCCGGACGCGCTCGCCCAGGTGCTGCCGGCGCTGCCCGCGCACCTGCCTGTGCCGGTCGTCGTCGTCCAGCACATGCCGCCGCTGTTCACCCGGCTGCTCGCCCAGCGGCTCGACACGCACTGCGCCCTCACGGTCGTCGAGGCCGCCGAGGGCGAGCCGATCGTGCCTGGCACGATCGTCATCGCGCCCGGGGGCACGCACCTCGTCGTCAGGCGGCAGGGGACGAGCCTGGTCGCGCACCTCACGCAGGACCCGCCCGAGAACTTCTGCCGGCCCGCGGTCGACGTGCTCTTCCGCTCGGTGGCGTCCGTCTTCGGTGACCGGGTCCTCGCCTGCGTGCTCACCGGGATGGGGCGCGACGGCGAGAAGGGCGCGGGCGTCATCCGCGCCGCCGGCGGCGAGGTCGTCGTCCAGGACGAGGCCACGAGCGTCGTCTGGGGCATGCCGGGCGCGGTCGCGGGCGCCGGCCAGGCCGACAGGATCCTGCCGCTGCCCCGCATCGGCTCCGACATCGCCGCGGCCCTGTCCCGCGGTCCGGCTCCGGTAGGGGTGAGGTCATGAGTCTGGCTGCTGCCGACTTCACGTACGTGACCACGATGGTCCGTCAGCGCAGCTCGATCGACCTGCAGCCCGGCAAGGAGTATCTCGTCGAGAGCAGGCTCGCGCCGATCGCGCGGCAGGCGGGCGAACCGGACGTCGCCGGGCTCGTCGCCCGGCTGCGTCGCGGTGACCCCGACCTGAGCGACGCGGTCGTCGACGCCCTCACGACGAACGAGACGTCGTGGTTCCGCGACGCGCACCCGTTCGACGCGTTCGCGAACCACCTCCTGCCGGACGTCGCGACGTCGTCCGCGACCCGCAACCTCGTCATCTGGTCCGCGGCCTGCTCCAGCGGCCAGGAGGCGTACTCGCTCGCCATGCTCCTGCTCGACTGGCTGCCGGCCCACCCCGGGTACACGGCGAAGATCGTCGGGACGGACATCTCGCCGAAGATGGTCGAGCGGGCCCGGACCGCGCGCTTCTCCCAGCTGGAGGTCAACCGGGGCCTGCGCGCGCCGTACCTGGTGAAGTACTTCGAGCAGCAGGGCCGCGACTGGATCCTCAAGCAGCCGTTGCGTGACCTCTGCCGCTTCGAGAAGGGCAACCTGGCGCAGCCGCCGATCGGGGTCCCGACCTGCGACATCGTCTTCCTGCGCAACGTCCTCATCTACTTCGACCTCGCGACCAAGCGGACCGTCCTCTCGCACGTGCGTCGCGTGCTGCGTCCGGGCGGGTTCCTCGTGCTCGGCGGCGCGGAGAGCACTCTCAACCTCGACGACGCCTTCCAGCGGATGGAGCTTGGCCGGGCGGTCGTCTTCCGGCACGCAGGAGGCAGTGCATGAGCGCCATCGACGAGTTCGAGCAGGCCCGCGAGGATCTCGAGGCGCTCCTGATCGAGGTCCTCGGCTCCGTCTTCGGCGAGGAGGCGGCACCGGTGTGGGGCCAGGAGCTCCCGCCCGGCCCGATGGTCGTCTCCCGGCTCGCGATCCACGACGAGGTGGACGACAGCTACACCATGGTCGAGGTCCGCACGAGCGCGGTCGTCGCCCGGGTGCTCGCCGGCCGCATGCTGCTGACCGCCGACCCGGGTCCGGACGACCTGCTCGACGCGCTGGGCGAGCTCGGCAACATCGCCGGCGGCAACGTGAAGTCGCTGCTGCGGCACTCGTGCCGGCTCTCCCTTCCGACGGCGGAGCTGTCGCCGGGGCCGGCGGAGGTCGCCGTCGACGGGTTCACGGTTCGTTCGGCAGTCCTGGGTCAGGTGGTGGAGCTCACCGTTCACTCGGTCGACACCATCGAGGGCCTGCTGTGGCCCGGAACGGCATCCGAAGAGGCAGTGGAGACGCTGGCATGAAGATCCTCGTAGCGGACGACAGCAAGGCGATGCGGATGATCGTGGTCCGCACGCTCCGGCAGGCCGGCCTCGCCGGTCACGACATCCTCGAGGCCGAGAACGGCAAGGCGGCGTTCGACGTCGCGCGCGCCGAGGACGTCGACCTCGTGCTCTCGGACTGGAACATGCCCGAGATGACGGGCATCGAGCTGCTCACGGCCTTGCGCAGCGCGGGCTCCACCGTCCCCTTCTGCTTCGTCACCTCCGAGGGGTCGGACGAGATGCGCGACCTCGCGCAGCAGTCGGGCGCGATGGGCCTGATCGCCAAACCCTTCACGCCCGAGGCGTTCGCGGACGCCCTCTCCACGGTGGTGACGGCATGAGCACGCTCACCGAGTCCTCGCCCCTGCCGAGCCGGCACGCGGTGCGCAGCCTGCTCGAAGGCCTGACCGGACGCGACGTCGACATCAAGGACGGCCAGCCGGTCACGCCCAAGACGACGAACGTCGTCGCGGTCTACGTGACCGACAGGCTGGCGACGTCCGCGCTGTGCGTCGTCAACATCGAGGGCGCCGCCCGCCTCGGTGGTGCGCTCGGGATGCTGCCCAGGGGCGGCGTCGACGACGCCATCGACACCCGCGACCTCGTCAGTCCCATCCGGGAGAACTGCTACGAGGTGCTCAACGTGCTCTCCGCGGTCTTCAACGTGCCGAACGCCCCGCACGTGAAGCTCTACGAGATGTACGGCCCGAACCAGGTCGTCCCGTCCGACGTCGCCGCACTGTCGGCCGCTGTCGGGCAGCGGATGGACGTCGCCTTCACCGTCGCCGGCTACGGCGACGGTGCGCTCTCCCTCGTCGTCCGGTAGGAGGACCACCATGACCGCGCCAGGGCTCGACACCGACGGGGCACCCGTCGGCCCGGGGTGGCCCGACCACCCGATCGCCGTCGGTCGCGCGGACATGGTGCGCAACGTCCGGGTCGCCCGGCAGGCGATCTACGACGCGCAGCGCCGCCTCGTGTCGTACGAGCTGCTGTTCCGCAACCAGTCGGACGCACCGGGGACCGAGGTGGCCGGTGAGCAGGCGACCTCGCAGGTCATCGCCTCGACGTTCGGCACCTTCGGGCTCGAGGCGATCTCCGACGGGCGACCCGTGTTCATCAACTTCACGAGGGCGTTCCTGACCGGCGTCATCCCGGTGCCGGTCGAGCCCGAGACCGTCATCGTCGAGGTGGGCGAGACCGTCGACGTCGACCACGAGCTGCTGCTCGGTCTGACCCAGCTGCGCCAGGCCGGCTACCGGCTCGCGGTGAGCAGCTACCGCGGCGAGGTCGGTCGCAGCGCACTGCTGGAGATCGCCGACTACGTCAAGCTCTCGGTGCACACGCTGCCCACGCTCGTGCTGCCGGGGCTCGTCGCGCAGTGCCGGCAGGTCGGCGCGACCCTCGTCGCGAGCGACGTCGAGGAGGCGGAGACCTTCCAGCGCGCGGTCGACCTCGGGTTCGACCTCTTCCAGGGGCGCCACCTCGCCAAGCCGTCGGTGCTCGAGCGGCGCACCCTGTCGCCGAGCCAGCTCGTCTGCGTCCGGCTGCTCAACGACCTGGCCGACCCCGAGGTCTCGGTGCAGCGCATCGAGCAGCTCGTCGGGACCGACCCCGGCCTGACGCTGCGGCTCCTGCGGACGGCCAACTCGGCCGGCGCCGGGGCGGCGCACGAGGTCACCTCGCTGCGCCAGGCGCTCGTGCTCATCGGCCCGCGCCGGCTGCGTTCGTGGGTCGTGCTGACCCTGCTCGAGGGCAGCACGACGCGCAACACGAGCGACGACCTGTGGAGCGTCCTCGCCCGGGCGCACACCTGCCAGCGCCTCGCGGTCGACTCCAGCGACATGGCCTTCACCATCGGCCTGCTCTCCGGCTGCGCCGACCTGCTCGGCGCGGAGCTCTCCGTCGTCGCGGACGGGTCCGGCGTGGGGCCGCAGGCCCGGCACGCCCTCGTCGACGGCGAGGGCGCGGCGGGCCGTGCGCTCCTGGCGGTCCTCGCCCACGAGCGGGACGACGCGGCCGCCGTCACCGAGGCCGGCCTCGTGCCGTTCGACGTGTCGCGGGCCTACCTGGAGTCGCTCAGCGAGTCGCTCCAGCTCGTGCACGACCTGCTCGGCAAGAGCTGACCCGCAGAACGCCGGTTCCCGTCCCGGTCGCCCGGGGTCAGCGGCTGCGTGCGCAGCCCGCCTCGACGGCCTCGATGAGCCGCGGCCGGAGCTGCTCGGCCGGGATGACGGCGTCGACCGAGCCGACCTTGACGGCCCGTTCGATCGAGTGGATCGCGTCGAACTCCGCGGCGACCTCGGTGAGCTTCTCGGACCGCACCGCGCCCCGCAGCTCGGTGAGCTCGGCGCGCAGCCGCGCCCGCTCGATCTGCGCCGACGCCGCGAGCCGGGCCTCGAGGTCCCGCACCCGCGGGTCGGCCGACGTCCGGTTCTCGACCTCGCCGGTGAAGACGACGCCGGCCGCCGGCGCACCACCGATGACGGACGCGAACGAGCCCTCGACGGCGAGCACGGTCATGTTGTCGTGCAACGTCTTCGAGAACACGACGAACGCGCCGCCGTGGTAGCGCGACACGACGCAGAACACGACCGGGCCGTCGAAGTTGACGACCGCGCGGCCGATCTCGGCGCCGTACTCGAGCTGGAGCATCCGCATCGACTCCGGCGAGCCGTCGAAGCCCGACAGGTTCGCCAGGACGACGAGCGGCCGACTGCCGCTCGCGGCGTTGATCGCGCGCGCGGTCTTCTTCGACGAGCGCGGGAACAGCGTGCCCGCCGTCCACGTGTCCGGCCCGTCGCTCGGCGGGAAGCCGCGTCGGGGGATCGGCCGGGACTCGATGCCGAGCAGGCAGACCGGGTGGCCGCCGAGGTGGGCGTCGAAGACGACCGACGTCTCGGCGTCCGCCATGCCCGCCCAGCGCTCGAGCGTCGGGTGGTCGACGTCGGCGACCGCGCGCATGAGCGCGCGGATGTCGAACGGCTTCTTGCGCTCGGGGTTCTTCGTCGCCGAGAAGATGTCGCCGACGCATCTGAAGTCGCTGTCCGGGACGTCGTGCGGTGACCCCAGGACGCTGCGGTCCCGCGGGTCCGTCGTCGGCGCCGGGCGCGGGAAGTCCTCGCCCGGCGCGACGTAGGAGTGCTCGTAGTGCTGGAAGAGCAGCTCGACGGCGCTCGCCAGGTCGGGCGCCCAGTACTGGGCCTGTCCGTTCGGGCCCATGACGCGGTCGTAGCCGCCGATCCCGAAGTTGTCCTCGGCCGAGACGCCGCCGGAGTAGTCGAGGGACTGCTTGCCGGTGAGCACCATCGCCGAGTCCGGCGTCATGACCAGGATGCCCTTGGTGTGCATGAGCATCGTCGCCTCGGCGTTCCAGTACGGCTGGGCGCCGACGTTGATCCCGGTGACGACGACGTTGATCTCGCCGCCGTCCTGGGTGAACGAGATGATCCGGCGCAGACCGCGGGCGACCCAGTCCATGTTCTCGCTGCCCGAGTCCATCGAGATCCGCGCACCCGCCGACAGCGCGAACCACTCCACCGGCGCGCCCAGCTCCTCGGCGAGGTCCAGCGCGGCGACCATCCGGGCGCACTCGCCCTCGGCGACGGCGCCGAGGGCCTTCGTCGGGTCGCCCATGAGGACGACCCGGGCCATCCCCTCCGGGTAGCGCGCGGACGGCGTCCGGACGACACCCGCCACGACCCCCGCGGTGTTGCGGCCGGCGGGCCGGTCGACCGGTACGAGCCGGCCGCTCGCGTCGAGGTCGTGCTCGACGAACTCGCCGCCCGCCCGCGCGAGCAGCGGGACGATCTCGTAGGGGTACACCGTGCCTCGGCGACGCGACCGCAGCACCTTCTGCGCGTAGTCGTCGAGCGGCTTGAGCCGATCCTCCGGCGGGCCGCTGACGCTCGCGACGACACCGGACCCCGGCTGGTAGGTGAACCGCGCCGACACCGACATGACGGCGCCGTCCGGGCCGGCGACCCGGCCCTGCGCGACGACCTCGTCGATGCCCGCGCCGACGGTGAGCGGGGCGACGACCCGCTGGAGCGCCGTCAGCTCCTGGACGGGCGCGTCGATGACCGGCCAGACGTACAGCCAGACGTGGTTCATGTCGAGGCGGGTGCCGCCCGGCAGGGTCGCCCGGCCCCGGCGCACGGCGTCGAGGCAGCTCGCGACGGCGCGCTCGGCCTGCGGCAGCGACGTGACGTGCCCGTCGGCGTCCCGGATGACCGACAGCTCACGGACCTGTGCGATGACGACGAGCCGTACGTCACTCGTGTTGTCCGGCGCCACGGCCCGGTACAGCAGGACGTCGTCCGGCGAGGGCAGCCGGGTGAGGTCGAAGTCCCGCAGCCGCCACAGGTCGAGCCGGCGGCCG
>DAIOGQ010000158.1:0-9268 GCA_036745175.1 Kineosporiaceae bacterium | reverse complement strand
GACCGTGTCGCCCGCGGCGACGCCGGAGAACCCCCAGCGGGTGCCGCTGCCGAGGTTGCCCGGCCCCTGGACGACGACGGTGACGTCGGCCTGCACGACGAGCCGGGCGGCCAGGAGAGCGGTGTGCAGGGTCACCGCCTCGAGGTCGCCGCCGAACGCCTGGCCGGCGGTGATGCACGATGCGACCCAGCCGGCCGTGCGCAGCCCGTCCAGCGCGCGGGAGAACCAGGCCGGCAGCGCACCGCCGTCCGTCATCACGTAGGCGACCCGGGCGCCCGGCCGGCGCTCGCGCAGTCCGGCGAGGACCGCCGGCAGGCTCGAGTGCAGGTCGGCGGCGACGACCGGCATCCCGAGGAGGTCGTCGGCGTCCCGGAGCACCTCGTGGTACGGCGACTCCTGCTCGTCGACGCCGAGGACCATCGCCTGCAGCGGCGTGTAGCGGCCCTTGACCATGTGGCCCGGACCGGCCGGCAGCGGCTCCGGAAGCCGTGCCGGCGTCGCCACGACGAGCGCGTAGCCGCCCGTTCCGAGACCGCGCTCGAGAGCCGTCGTGTTGAGCAGGACGAGGTCGCCGACCTCGGGGCGGCCGACCAGGGCCGGGTAGGCCAGCGCCCGGCACGGCGTCGAATCACCGTGGGCGGGGCCGAGGACGTCCACGTCGAGCTCGAGCGCGCCGTCCCACTCCCGGGCCGCGGCCGACACCCGCCCCTCGCGCCAGCGGATCACTGCCGACCACGTCCTCTCGCTCGCCGTCCGCGCCGTCCACCGGCGGCCACCCGCACTCGGTGCGGCCCGCCCCGTTCGCACACGCTTTCGAACAGACCCGGCCACCTGCCGGAAGCGCGAGGCTACCTCGGGTAGCGTGGCCGGACGATGTCCTCGCTGCGCACCGAACGCCTGCTCAACCTCGTCATCGCGCTCCTCGCGACGCGTCGCTGGCTGACGAAGGAGCAGATCCGGCACGCCGTCCCGCAGTATGCCGGGTGCGAGTCGACGGAAGCGTTCGACCGGATGTTCGAGCGCGACAAGGAGGACCTGCGCGAGCTGGGCGTCCCGCTCGTCACCGGGAGCGACAGCGCCTGGTTCGACGACGAGCCGGGCTACCGGATCGACCGCGCCGCCTACGCGCTCCCGGAGGTCGAGCTGACCGCCGAGGAGCTCGCCGTCCTCGGCCTCGCGAGCCGGGTCTGGCAGCAGGCGAGCCTCGCCGGTCCGGCTGCGCGCGCTCTCGTCAAGCTTCGCGCGCTCGGCGTCGAGACCGACGAGGAGTCCCTCGTCGGCGTCGAGCCACGGGTGCGCTCGGCCGAGCCGACGTTCGAGCCCTTCTACGCCGCGACCCGGGACCGGGCGCCGGTGTCGTTCCGCTACCGGCGCCCGGACGGCGAGGCGGCCGAGCGGCACGTCGAGCCGTGGGCGGTGACGAGCCGCTCGGGCTGGTGGTACGTCGTCGGCTTCGACCGCGACCGTGGCCAGCCGCGGGCGTTCAAGCTGTCCCGGGTCACCGGGGGCGTCCGGCGGATCGGCCGGGCGGGGTCCTACGAGGTGCCGGACGGCGTCGACGCGGCGGCCTACGTCGCCGGAGCGCCGTCGTCGGCCCGGGACGGTCGCGAGGTGCGGCTGCGGCTGCGGGCCGGCCGGTGCGCCGCGCTGCGGCTGCGGGCGAGGCCCGACGACGTGCCCGACGGCGGGGTGAGGGGTCCCGACGTCGCAGCACGTGCCGGCTGGGACCTCGTGCGGATCCCCGTCGGCGACCCCGAGTCCTTCGCCGAGGAGGTCGCGAGCAACGGGGCCGACGTCGTCGTCCTCGAACCGGCCGACGTCCGGGCCGCCGTCGTCCGCCGGCTGCGCGGCGCGCTCGCGCTCCAGCAGGGCGGACAGTCGCTCGACGGACCGGACCGCACCACCGCCGTCCGGCGGGAGGTCTCCCGGTGAGCGTCGGGGCCACGACCCGGCTCAGCCGGCTGCTCGCGATGGTGCCCTGGCTGCTGCGCCGGCAGGGCGTCCCGCTCGAGGAGGCGGCCAGGCACTTCGGCATCACGACCGAGCAGCTCGTGAAGGACCTGGAGCTGCTCTTCGTCTGCGGGACGCCCGGGCACATGCCGGACGACCTCATCGAGGCCGACTGGGAATCCGGCCGGGTCTACCTGGACAACGCCGACGCGATCTCGCGACCGCTGCGGCTCGGCGTCGACGAGGCGGTCGCGCTCCTCGTCGGGCTCCGCACGCTCGCACAGGTGCCGGGGCTGCACGACCGGGACGCCGTCGAGTCGGCGCTCGCGAAGCTGTCCTCGGCCGCCGGGGAGGCCGCCGGGGTCGCGGACTCGCTGACCGTCGACCTCGCCCACGGGACCGAGGAGGTCACCCTCGCCGCGGTCCGCGACGGGCTGCGCCGGCACCGGCGGATGCACCTGCGCTACCTCGTCCCGAGCCGGGACGAGACGACCGAGCGGGATGTCGACCCGATGCGGCTCGTCGCCGTCGCCGGCCGCTGGTACGTCGAGGCGTGGTGCCACCGCGCCGAGGGCGTCCGGCTGTTCCGGCTCGACCGGGTCGTCACCGTCGACGTGCTCGACGTCGACGGCACCCCGCCGCCCGAGGCCGTCTCGCGGGACGCGGACGAGGCCCTCTTCACGCCGTCCCCGGACGACCTCGTCGTCACCCTCGACCTGGCCCCAGGCTCGCGCTGGGTCGCCGAGTACTACCCGGTCGAGGACGCCGAGGAACGGGCCGACGGCTGGCTGCGCGTCCGGCTGCGGACCGCGAACCCGGACTGGGTGCCCAGGCTCGTGCTCCGGCTCGGCGGTGGTGCCCGGATCGTCACACCCGACGACATCGCCGAGCGCCTCGTCCGCACCGCCTCCGCCGCGCTCGCGGGCTACGACCCCGCCTGACCCACCCCCGCACCCAACCGCACCCACCCGCGCCGCCCCACCCCGCTCGTCACAAGAGCGCTCCATCGCGCGACACGCCGCACCTCGGCGGCCTTGTTCCGTAGTTCGGGACAGCTTCTGTAGCTCGGGGCAGCGCACGCCCTCCCGGGACCTGCCGTGCGGCTGTCCACAACTACGGCAGAAGCAGTGGCCCCGGTGGCGTGTCGCGCGATGGAGCGCTCTTGTGACGATGTCGGGGGGCGAGTCGCGAGGGCGTCCGCGCGCGGCGTCGGGGTGCTGGTGACGGAGTCGGCGAGGTCCCACCGAGGCGTGGTGGACACGCTGCGTCGACCATGCGGCCGACCCGGTGACGGGCCTCTCACCCGTTCGTCGGATCCCCGCCGTGTCGCACCGCTCGGCGCGTTGCGACCGATGCCAAGATGGCGGCCGAGATAACCAAGGGTGCTCAAGTGGCCACGGGGCGCTACCGAAGGTTCTGGTACAAGCACCCGGGGATCGACGGGGGCGGTAGACGCGCGCGCTGCGCGGACGGGAGGTGCTCGACGATGACGACCATCAAGGCGTCCTGCCCCGCGTGCGGTGATGTCGAGCTGACGCCCCAGCAGGTCCGGCTCGTGGTGTGCTCGGTGAAGAGCTGGTCCTACTACGCCTTCACGTGCCCCCAGTGCCTCGACGAGGTGCGCAAGCCGGCGGGCCGTGACGTCGTCGCCCTGCTGATCTCCGGCGGGGTCGTCGCCGAGCCCTGGGCGGTCCCCGCCGAGGCGCTCGAGGAGCACAGCGGCCCCGTGCTCTCGTACGACGACGTGCTCGACTTCGCGCTGTGGCTCGACCAGGCCGACCTCGTGGCGGCCGCCGCGGCCGGACCCGGGCCGGGGACGTCCCGGCGCCCCGCCCCCGAGACCGCCGCCTGACCCCGACCTCGGGGACGGCGGACGGCGGACGGCGAGCGGCCCGGGTAAGGTCGGCCCGTGACGTGGTGGGCGTGGGTGCTCCTGTGGGCAGCGATCCTCGTCGGCGCCGGCTGGGTGTTCTTCGTCCTCGGGCGCGGGCTGTGGCGGCAGGCGACGAACCTGTTCGCCGAGGTCGGCACCGCGACCGACCGGCTCGGCGCCGTCATGGAGCAGGTCGACGCTCTCGGCGAGCAGGCGTCCGGGCGTGGCGACGTCGCCGTCTTCGCCGATCCTGTCGCCCTGCGCAGGCAACGCGAGGCCGCGGCGCGGCGGACGGCCCGCGCCCGGCAGCGACGCCGACGCGACCTCGTCCGGTCCCGGCAGCGACTCTGACGCCCGGCTGACGCCGATCTGGCGCCGCCTCGCTCGCCGACTCTGACGCTGGGTCAGCCGCGCGAACCGAGCGTCACATGGGCGCGCCGGAAGGGGCCAGAACGATCCGACGCCCCCGGACGTTCACGGCAGGCGTCCCGGAGCCACGGACCCGGGACGTACCATGTGACCAGCGCACCACACCATGCGAGAGGACCACCATGGGCCGGATCCTGGACCACCCCGCACAGCTGCTCATCATCGTCGGGCTGCTCGTGCTCCTCTTCGGGGCCAAGCGCCTGCCGGACGCCGCGCGTGGCATCGGCAAGTCCCTGCGCATCTTCAAGTCCGAGGTCCAGGAGATGCAGAAGGACGACGAGAAGAAGGACGAGCCCGTCCGCCGCACCGACGGCGCGGCGCCCGCGCCGCTCGAGGGCCGCGTCGTCGACGAGAGCCGTCCCCAGGGCACCGAGCAGCACCGAGACGCCTGACCGGAACGCTGCGCAGCCCTCATGGCCATCACCGTCCCCAGGCGGCGCCCCAAGGACCCGGAAGGGCGCATGCCGCTGCGCGCCCACCTGACCGAGCTGCGCAACCGGCTCGTCAAGGCCGGGCTCGCGATCATCGTCGGGGCGGTCGCCGGATGGTTCGTCTACGACTTCCTCTTCGAGGCGCTGCAGCGCCCGCTGGAGCTCGCGGCCGAGGCGACCGGCACCGAGATCAAGCTGAACTTCACCGACCCGACGTCGCCCTTCAACCTCCAGCTCAAGCTCTCGGTCTACGTCGGCGTCGTGCTCGCGAGCCCCGTCTGGCTCTACCAGCTGTGGGCGTTCATCCTGCCCGGCCTCACGAAGAAGGAACGCAGCTACGCGCTCGGCTTCTCGTTCTTCGCCGTCCTGCTCTTCCTCGGCGGGCTCGGTCTGGCCTGGATGATCCTGCCGAACGCCCTGGAGTTCTTCGCCGGCTTCGTGCCGGAAGGATCCGTCGCGTTCAACACCATCGACGCCTACTTCTCGTTCGTCACCCGGCTGATGCTCAGCTTCGGGGTCGCGTTCGTCGTCCCGCTGATCCTCGTCGGCACGAACATGATGGGGATGCTCAGCTCCCGCCAGATGGCGAAGGGCTGGCGCGTCGCGGTCTTCCTCTGCTTCCTCTTCGCGGCCATGGCCTCGCCGACGGCCGAGGTCTCGATGATGTTCCTGCTCGCGCTGCCGATGGTGTTCCTCTACCTCGTCGCGGTGGGCGTGGCGTGGTTCGTCGACCGCCGCCGCGCCAAGGCGGGGGACCGGGCCCTGGCCGACGGCGAGGCGAGCGAGATCGACGCCCCCGAGGCCATCGAGCGGCCGGACGCCCTGTGACGTCCCGGCCGTGACGACCCGCGTGGGGCTCGCGGTCAACCCCACGTCCGGCAAGGGCCGCGGCGCCAGCGAGGGCGCTCGCGCCGCAGAGGTCCTCCGCGCGCGCGGGATCGACGTCGTCGAGCTCGTCGGCGCGGATGCCGCAGACCTCGTTCTCAGGGTCCGCGCCGCGCTCGACCCCGACGTCGGCGGCGGCCTGGACGCGCTCGTCGTCGTCGGCGGCGACGGCATGGTGCACATCGGCACGAACGCCGTCGCGGGCACCCCGACCCCCCTCGGCGTCGTCGCCGCCGGCACCGGCAACGACACCGCACGCGGGCTCGGGCTGCCGATCCACGACCCGGACGCCGCCGCACGGGTCGTCGTGGCGGCCCTGGCCGCCGGCTCGACGCGAGCCGTCGACGCGGCCCGGGTCACGTCGACCGCCGGGCCCCGGATGCCCGGCGCCGACCCGGCCGGCACCGACGGACCCCGGTGGTTCGCCGGCGTTCTCGGCGCCGGCTTCGACGCCGTCGTCAACGAGCGCGCCAACCGGATGCGACGACCCAAGGGCCGCCGGCGCTACGACCTCGCGATCGCCCTCGAGCTGCCCGTCTTCACCGCCCGCGACTACGGCCTGTGCCTCGACGGGGTCCGGCACGACACCGGAGCGATGCTCGTCGCCGTCGCGAACGGGCAGGCGTACGGGGGCGGGATGCGGGTCTGCCCGGACGCCCTCTTCGACGACGGCCTGCTCGACGTGCTCGTCGTCGAGCCGATCTCCCGGCTGGAGTTCCTCAGGATCTTCCCGCGCGTCTTCAAGGGCACCCACGTGACCCACCCGAGCGTCCGCATCGAGCGCGCGGCCCGGGTCGAGATCTCCTCACCAGGGATCGTCGGCTACGCCGACGGGGAGCGGCTGATGCCGCTGCCCGTCGCCATCGAGTGCGTCCCGGCGGCATTGCGGCTGCTCGCGCCCGTGCCACCTGGGTAGCGTGGGCTCATGGGCACGCCGGCGCACGACGAGGGGAACGACGGGCGGGGCGGCTCAGACCCGGACGCCGCGCCCGCGGGCCGCTACGCGGCGTCCCGCCGCCGGACGACCGAGCAGAGCACCCCGCTCGCCGACTTCCGGGGCCGGTACGAGTTCGTCCTCGACCCGTTCCAGGTCACCGCCTGCCAGGCGCTCCAGGAGGGCCGCGGCGTCCTCGTCGCCGCTCCCACCGGGTCGGGCAAGACCGTGGTCGGCGAGTTCGCCGTCCACCTCGCCCTGGCGACCGGGCGCAAGGCCTTCTACACCACCCCGATCAAGGCGCTGTCGAACCAGAAGTACGCCGACCTCGTCCACCGCCACGGCGCCGAGTCCGTCGGTCTGCTCACGGGGGACAACACCGTCAACGGCGAGGCACCCATCGTCGTCATGACGACAGAGGTCCTGCGGAACATGCTCTACGCGGACTCGCCGACGCTCGCCGGCCTCGGGTACGTCGTCATGGACGAGGTGCACTACCTCGCCGACCGGTTCCGCGGCGCGGTCTGGGAGGAGGTCATCATCCACCTCCCGGACGACGTCCTCGTCGTCTCGCTGTCGGCGACCGTGAGCAACGCCGAGGAGTTCGGAGCCTGGCTCGACACCGTCCGCGGCGACACCGAGGTGGTCGTCTCCGAGCACCGCCCCGTGCCGCTGTGGCAGCACGTCATGGTCGGCCCGCGGCTCTACGACCTCTTCGCCGACGACACCCCGGTGCTCACGACGCCGGACGGCGAGATCCTTACGGCACCGGGGCCGGCGAAGGTCAACCCCGAGCTGCGTCGGCTCGCGCGCGACGACGTCCGGTTCGACCGGACGACGCGCGGCCGGGGCAAGGCCGGCCACGCCCCCCGGGGACCACGAGGCAGCGGCAGGAACACCCCGAGCCGGGCGGACGTCGTCGGGGTGCTCGACCGCCAGGGCCTGCTGCCCGCGATCGTCTTCATCTTCAGCCGGGCCGGCTGCCAGGCTGCGGTCGGCCAGTGCGTCGCCCGGGGGCAGCGCCTGACGAGCCAGGACGAGCGGGACGAGATCCGCCGCGTCGTCGACGCGCGCTGCGCCGAGATCCCCGACGACGACCTCGCCGTCCTCGGCTACTGGGAGTGGGCCGACGCCCTCGAGCGCGGGATCGCGGCGCACCACGCCGGCCTGCTGCCCACCTTCAAGGAGGTCGTCGAGGAGCTGTTCACCCGGGGCCTGGTCAAGGTCGTCTTCGCGACCGAGACCCTTGCGCTCGGGATCAACATGCCGGCGCGCAGCGTCGTCCTCGACAAGCTCGTCAAGTGGAACGGCGAGACCCACGCCGACGTGACGCCGGGGGAGTACACCCAGCTCACCGGCCGGGCCGGCCGCCGCGGCATCGACGTCGAAGGGCACGCGGTCGTCCTGTGGCAGAACGGGCTCGACCCCGACGCGGTCGCCGGGCTCGCGTCGACCCGGACCTACCCGCTGCGGTCGAGCTTCAGGCCCACGTACAACATGGCCGTCAACCTCGTGGGCCAGGTCGGCCGGGCCCGCGCACGGGACATCCTCGAGACGTCGTTCGCGCAGTTCCAGGCCGACCGCGCCGTCGTCGGGCTCGCCCGGCAGGCCCGCCGCCAGGAGGAGGCCCTCGCGGGATACGCCGAGGCGATGCGTTGCCACCTCGGGGACTTCACGGAGTACGCGACGCTGCGCCGCCGGATCGCCGACCGGGAGGCCGACCTGTCGCGGTCCGCGAGCCGGGACCGACGCGCCGACGCGCTCGCATCGCTCGAGCGGCTCCGCCGCGGGGACGTCATCCGGGTCAGCACCGGACGCCGGGCGGGGTGGGCGGTCGTCGTCGATCCCGGCACGGCGGCCGGCGCCGACGGGCCACGTCCGACGGTGCTCACCGCCGACCGACAGGTGCACCGGCTCTCGCTCGCCGACGTCCAGGTGGCCGTCGAGCCGCTGACCCGGGTGCCGGTGCCGAAGAGCTTCAACTCTCGCAACCCGGCGTCCCGCCGCGACCTCGCCTCGACGCTGCGCAACGCGCTCGGCGCCGCCGGGGACGACCAACCCGTGCGGCTGCGCAAGGACCGCTCGCCGGCGGCCGACGACGTGGAGCTCGCACGGCTGCGGGCGACGCTGCGCGCGCACCCCTGCCATGGCTGCGCCGAGCGCGAGGACCACGCCCGCTGGGCCGAGCGCTGGTACCGGCTCCACCGCGAGACCGACGCGCTGACCCGGCGGATCGAGGGCCGGACCAACACGATCGCGCGGGTCTTCGACCGGGTGTGCGACCTGCTCACCGAGAAGGGCTACCTCGCGGGCGAGACGGTCACGGCGGACGGAGAGCGGCTCAAGCGGATCTACGCCGAGTCCGACCTCCTCGTCGCCGAGTGCATGCGCGAGGGGGTCTGGAACGGCCTCGACGCGCCTGCCCTCGCAGCGTGCGTGAGTGCCGTCGTCTACGAGGCCCGTCGTGACGACACCGTCGCCGCGCGGGTGCCCGCCGCGGTCCGGACGGCCCTGCACGAGACGGTCCGGATCTGGTCGGGGCTCGACGACCGCGAGCGCGACCACCGCCTCGACCCGACCCCGGAGCCCGACCTCGGCATCGTGTGGGCGATCCACCGCTGGGCGAGCGGGCACCCGCTCGAGGCGGTCCTCGAGGACGGCGACCTCGTGGCCGGCGACTTCGTCCGCTGGTGCAAGCAGGTCGTCGACCTGCTCGGCCAGGCCGAGCAGGGCGCCGCGGCCGCCGCCGCGCTCGGGGACCTCGAT
>DAIOGQ010000157.1:0-9289 GCA_036745175.1 Kineosporiaceae bacterium | reverse complement strand
GGGTCCCCGGATGCGACACGCCCGGGCGCCGACGAGACTCGGGACATGGGGCAACAGGTGGACGACGGTCAGGTGGACGACGGTCAAGTGCCCGTGAGCGGCTTCCACGACGGCGGCGGGCGGCTGGCCCTGGTGACCGGGGTGACCGGCTACATCGGTGGACGGCTGGTCCCCGAGCTGCTCGCCGCGGGGTGGCGGGTCCGGGCGCTGGCCCGGCACCCGGAGACGCTGCGCGACCGGCCGTGGTTCGGCGACGTCGACGTCGTCAAGGCGGACGCCGGCGACCCGGCCGCCGTCCGGACGGCGATGGCGGGCGTCGACGTCGCGTACTACCTGATCCACGCCCTCGGCACCGGGTCGCGCTTCGAGTCCACCGACCGGCGGACCGCGCTGGTCTTCGGCCAGGCGGCGCGGGAGTCCGGAGTCGGCCGGATCGTCTACCTCGGCGGGCTCTACCCCGAGGGCGAGGTGCTGTCGCGGCACCTCGACTCCCGCAAGGAGGTCGGCGAGATCCTGCTCGCGAGCGGTGTCCCGACGACGGTGTTGCGGGCAGCGGTGATCCTCGGTTCGGGGTCGGCGTCCTTCGAGATGCTGCGCTACCTCACCGAGCGGCTCCCGGTCATGATCACGCCGCGCTGGGTGAACAACCGGATCCAGCCGATCGCGATCCGCGACGTCCTGCGCTACCTCGTCGGCAGCGCGACGATGCCCCCCGAGGTGAGCCGCTCGTTCGACATCGGCGGCCCGGACGTGCTGACCTACCAGGAGATGATGCAACGCTACGCCGCCGTCGCCGGCCTGCCGCGTCGCGTCGTCGTCCCGGTCAACGTGCTCACGCCGAACCTGTCGAGCCACTGGGTCGGCGTCGTCACCCCCGTGCCGAACAGCATCGCCCGCCCGCTCGTCGAGTCGCTCATCCACGAGGTCGTGTGCAAGGAGCACGACGTCGCGCGGTTCGTCCCCGACCCGCCGGAGGGCCTGGTCGGCTTCGAGCGCGCGGTTGCGCTCGCGCTGAAGAAGATCGGCGACGCGGACGTCGCCACGCGGTGGGCGTCGGCGGCGCCGGCCGGTGCGCCGAGCGACCCGATGCCGAGCGACCCGGACTGGGCGGGCGGCAGCCTGTTCGTCGACGAGCGCGAGGGCACGGTCCGCGCGTCGAAGGCGTCGCTGTGGGCCGTCATCGAGGGCATCGGCGGCGAGAACGGCTGGTACTCCTGGGCTCTCGCGTGGCAGGTGCGCGGCATCCTCGACCGGATCTGGGGCGGTCCCGGGCTGCGCCGGGGTCGGCGTGACCGTTACGACCTGCGGGTCGGGGACACCGTCGACTGGTGGCGTGTCGAGGATGTCCAGGACATGCGGCTGCTCCGGCTGCGCGCCGAGATGCGGCTGCCCGGCCTCGCCTGGCTCGACCTCGCCGTCGAGGAGGACGGTGGCCGCACGGTCTTCAAACAGACCGCCTACTTCCACCCGCGCGGGCTCCTCGGGCAGCTCTACTGGTGGTCGGTGACGCCGTTCCACGGTGTCGTCTTCGGCGGCATGCAGCGCAACATCGCGCGCGCCGCGGAGGAGTACGAGCGGACCGGCTCGCCTCCGCACCGGCGGCCGTCGAACAAGATCCAGCGGATGGTCGACGCCCTCGCCGGCGGCGGCGCCCCGCGGAACGGCTGAGACACGCTCTGAGACACTGACGACCGTGGAGCAGCAGAACGCCGAGCCGACCGCGACCGGCACCGGGCCCTCGTCCGGACGGCAGGAGCGGGCTGAGACCTTCTACGAGTCCGTCGGCGGTCACGAGACGTTCGTCGCCCTCGTCGACCGCTTCTACGCCGGCGTCGCCGCCGATCCCGTGCTGCGGGCGCTGTACCCCGACGAGGACCTCGGACCGGCCGCCGACCGGCTCCGCGGCTTCCTCGAGCAGTACTGGGGCGGGCCGACGACCTACAGCGACGAACGCGGCCACCCCCGGCTGCGGATGCGCCACGCGCCGTTCCGGGTGAACCCGGACGCCCGCGACCGCTGGCTGACCCACATGCGCGACGCCGTGACGTCGCTGCACCTGGCCCCGGTGCACGAGTCGGTGCTGTGGGACTACCTCGAGCGCGCCGCCTGGAGCATGGTCAACACGATGGAGTGACGGCGCCGCCGCCCCGGGTGCGTCACGCGAGGGCCGGACGGCGGGCCAGGACGTGTCCGCGGGACGTCGTCAGGCGCGACCACGGCCCGGCGACGTAGAGCGCCGCGGGCTCCCCGTCGTCGACGAAGCCGAGCGCCTCGGCCGCGTACGCGACGCCCGCGGGCACGCCGGCGACCGGACCGTCGGCCCCGTCGACGAGCGGGCGGCCCCACACCCCGGCCCGCAGGCGGGCGACCGCCTGGCCGCCCGAACCGGACGGCGCGCCCGCCGACACCTCGGCGATCCCGGCCGCCGCCACCCGGCGCAGGTGCTCGGCCTCGACGAGGCCGACCGTCCCCCAGCCTCGGCGCGGTGGCGAGATCCCGGCCCATGCCACCCCGGTGGCCGGGGCGGGCGGGACGGCCAGGCTCACCGGGCCGTCGACCTGCGCGGCGTCGCCGGACGGCCGACCGGAGGTCCCGGCCGGCCGGGCGAACCGGTCGGTGAGCGCCGCGAGCAGCACGGTGACGTCGAGGTCGCTCGGCGCGGCGAGGGCGACCGTCCGCAGGCCGAGCACCGTCGGCCCGCCCGCACCGTTGACCGGTGAGACGTAGACGGCGAGGACGTCGCCGTGCCCCACGAGCCGCGCCGCGCCGTCCGGGTCGACCCGCTTGGCGCGGCCGAGGAACGTCGCGAGGTCGGCGAACGCCGCGAGGTCGGGCAGGAGGAGCGCGGCGGACCCGGACGGGGGCGTCACCGGGTCCGCGCCTTGCGCGCGCGCCAGACGAACGGCTCGTCCACCCACGCCTCGAGGGTCTGCCGCTCCTCGGGGCGCATCCGCCGCGGGCGGTGGTTGGCGAGGTCGTAGAGCACGAGGGTCGACTCCGCCCGGGCGTAGATCGTCGGGCGGCCGCCCGACACGTCCGGGTCGGGATCGTCGCGGACCTCGTACTGCAGGTCGAAGCTGGCCCCCGCGAACGCCGTCACCCACAGGTCGATCGCGACCGGCACCGTCCGGTAGACGAGCGGCTCGACGTACTCGATCTCGGACCGTGCGACGAGCAGGCCCGTGTTGACGACCGAGCCGCCCTCGTCGCTGCCGGCCGCGGCGAACGCGACCACCCGGGCGTCCTCGACCAGGCGCAGGAACTGGACGTTGTTGACGTGCCCGTACGCGTCCATGTCCGACCAGCGCAGCGGCGTCAGGACCCGGTGGCGAGGCATCGCCCCATGATGGCGCACCCAGGCCGGCCGGCAGGCGTACCACCCGCCGCGGCCGCACACCGGACGCTGCTGTGACCCAGGTCACGGCCGGCCGGCGTCCGGCCGGCTCAAGGTCGGTGCCGCCGCGTCCGAACTGCTGATCACCGTCCTCGAAGGGACCGGCGGTCTGCGGAGCGCCGTCCGGCCCGCGCGAGGTCGCGACCCAGCTCCGCGAGCACGCGATCGGGCGCCGTTGCACCACAGGGGTGTGCAGCGGCGCCCGACCGCCTCGCCCGGTCAGCCCCGCCCGACCGCCTCGCCCGGTCAGCCCCGCCCGACCGCCGGGAGGTCACCCGGGCGGTGCCACCGTGACCCGCCCGACGGTCTCGCCGGCCGCGAGCCGGGTCAGGCCGGTCGGCGCCTCCTCGAAGGGAAGCGGCTCGCTGACGAGCGGCGAGATCGCCCGCGCGTCGACGAGGCTGCACAGCTCCTCGTGGGCCCGCCGCACGAGGTCGGGGTCCTTCGCCCGGTACAGGCCCCAGTGCAGGCCCAGCACGGAGTAGTTCTTGACGAGCAGGTGGTTCGTCGCGGCGGGTACGATCTCGCCGCCGGCGAAGCCGACGACGACGATCCGGCCCTCGAAGGCGATCACCTTCGTCGAGGCCGTGAAGGCCGGGCCGCCGACCGGGTCGAAGACGACGTCGACGCCCTTGCCTCCGGTCGCCTGCTTGACGGCGTCGACGACGTCGGTCGTCGTCCGGTCGACGACGACGTCCGCGCCGAGCCGGCGGGCCGCCATCGCCTTGTGCGGACCGCCCACGACCGCGATGACGCGGGCCCCCGCCACCTTGCCGAGCTGGACGGCAGCACTGCCCACGCCGCCGGCGGCGGCGTGCACGAGCAGGCTCTCGGCGACCCGGAGCCCGGCCCGTCGGTACAGCGCGAACCACGCCGTCTGGTAGGCGATGTGCAGTGCCGACGCGGTCACGTCGTCCAGCCCGGTCGGCGCGACGTGGACGTCCGCGGCCGGCGCGAGCGCGTACCGTGCGAGCGCCCCGTGCGGCAGCACCGTCGTGCCGACGACGCGCTCCCCGACGATGTGCCTGCCGACCCCCTGGCCGACCGCGACGACGCGCCCGCACAGCTCGATGCCCGGCGTGAACGGCAGCCCGGGACGCTCCTGGTACCGGCCGCGCGACAGCAGCACGTCGGGGAAGTTCAGCGCCGTCGACCACACCTCGACGAGCACCTGTCCCGGCCCCGGCGTCGGGACCGGGACATCGACCAGGCGCATGACGTCCGCCGGCTCGCCGTGCGCGGTCACCTGCCAGGCGCGCATCGTGCCGCCGGACTGCGGGCCCGCCGTCCCGCCGGCGCCCGCGGGTGCCGTGCCGTCGCTCGCCGGGCTCACGCGAACGACCCTGCGTTGAGCAGCCCGCCGTCGACCGTCAGGGTCTGGCCCGTCACCCACGCCGCGTCGTCGCTCGCGAGGAACGCGACCGGGCCTGCGATGTCCGCCGGGACGCCGAGCCGGCCGAGCGGGTAGCGGGCCGCGACCTCCGCCTCGCGGCCCTCGTAGAGGAGGGTCGCGAACTTCGTCTTGACGACCGCGGGCGCGACGGCGTTGACCCGGATCCGCGGCGCGAGCTCGATGGCGAGCTCGAAGGTGAGGTGGATGAGCGCGGCCTTGCTCGCGCCGTACACCCCGATCGGCGGGGACGGCCGCAGACCGGCGACGGACGCGACGTTGACGATCGCAGCGCCCGGGCGGGCGCCGAGCCCGCCGAGCCGGGCCCGCTCGACCCAGCCGGCGGGGGCGGTGTAGTTCACCGCGAAGACCTTGGCGACCGCGGCCGGGTCGGTGCCGGCCACCGGACCGGCGACCGGGTTGATCCCGGTGTTGTTGACGAGGACGTCGAGCCCGCCGAACGCCGCCACCGTCGCCGCGACGGCGGCCTCCTGGTGCGTGACGTCGTCCGCCTTGCCCGCGACGAAGATCGCGCGCCCGGGGCCGCCGAGCGCTGCCACGGCCTCCTCGAGCGGCTCCGGGTTGCGCGCCGTGAGGCACACCCGGGCCCCTTCCGCGACCAGCCGCTGCGCGATCCCCAGGCCGATCCCCCGGCTCGCACCGGTGACGATCGCGACCCGGCCGGCGAACCGGCCCTGACCCGTCGGCGGACGGGGGTCCTCGCTCCGCTCGCTCACAGGCCGGGGCCCCGTCCGATGGGCTGCGTCACGCAGGCGTCGAGCACGTGGTTCTGCACGGGGGCAGTCCACCACTTCGCCTCCGCCGCGTCCATGGGAGGTCCTGGCGCTGTCCACCGCCGCAGCGCGCGACACAATGACGCCCGTGCCTGACGCCTCCCACGAGACCGCCCGACAGACCCCGCGCGAGACCGACACCCGGCCGGTGCCCGAGCCCGACCCGTCGTGGGTCGCCCACGGCCCGCAGGACCAGACCGCGGCCCTCGAGGGGCTGCTCGCCGTCCTCGACCTCGCGGCCGCCCCGGACGAGGGCGACGACGTCTTCGTCGGCCTGAGCCAGCCGCAGCCGTGGGGGCGGGTCTACGGCGGGCAGGTGCTCGCGCAGTCGCTCGTCGCCGCCCAGCGCACGGTCGACGCCGACCGCCCCGTGCACTCCCTGCACGGCTACTTCCTGCGGGCGGGGGACTCCAGCGAGCCGATCAGCTTCGCCGTCGAGCGGTTGCGCGACGGCCGGTCGTTCTCGGCCCGGCGTACGCACGCGATCCAGTTCGGCCGGCCGATCCTGTCGATGATCGTCTCGTTCCAGGAGCCGGCCGAGGGGCTCGAGCACGCCGAGCCGATGCCGCAGGCCCCCGACCCGGACACGCTCCCGACGATCCGGGAGCGCTACGCGGCCCTCGACACCCCGGCGGCGCGGCACTGGCTCCGGGAGCGGCCGATCGACCTGCGCCATGTCGAGCAGCCGCTCTACGTCGAGCCCGCGCCCGAGGTCTCCAGCCGGCAGTCGCTGTGGATGCGGGCCGTCGGCACGCTGCCGGACGACCCGGCGCTGCACGCCGCGGTGCTCGCCTACGCGAGCGACTACTCCCTCCTCGAGCCGGTGCTCCGGGCGCACGGGCTGCCGTTCATCGCGCCGGGACTCAAGATGGCCAGCCTCGACCACGCGATGTGGTGGCACCGCCCGGCCCGGGCCGACGAATGGCTCCTCTACACGCAGGAGAGCCCGACCGCGCAGGGCGGACGCGGCCTCGGGCTGGGCCGGATCTACACCCGGGACGGCGTGCTCGCGTGCTCCGTGGCCCAGGAGGGCATGATCCGCGTCCCCCGGCGCTGACAGCGCGGCCGTCCCGGGCGCACACTCGACGCAACGCACGACGAGAGCCGCGGGGTGGGTGTCATGGCGACGACAGGCGCGACAGGCCCGACAGGCCCGACAGGCCCGACGGGCACCTCGGGCACGACGACGGCGCCGGCGCCGGCGCCGGCCGGGACCCGTCCGACGCCGCCGAGCACCCGCGGCCTGCTCTTCGACCTCGACGCGCTGCCGCACCGGCTCGAGGCCGTCGTCGCCGGCCACGACGGGCTCGCCTTCGGCCGCTCCGGACCGGTCCGGACGGCCGTCGTCTGCGACCCCGGCCTCGCCCGCGAGCTGCTGACCCGCCCGTCCGGTACCGGCCAGGGCCGGGGCATCGCCGCCCTGCGCCTGACCCTGGGCCAGGGTCTGCTCACGAGCAGCGGCGACCTGCACCGGCGGCAGCGTCGGCTCGTCCAGCCGGCCTTCCACCCCGGCCGCCTCACCCGGTACGCACTGGACGCGGTCCGGGCCGGCCGGGAGCGGTCGCTGGCCTGGCAGCAGGGGCAGCGCCTCGACCTCGCCGAGGAGATGTCGAGCCTGACCCTCGACGTCGTCGGCCGGACGATCTTCGGGATGGACGTGCGCGGCGACGCCCGCGAGGTGAGCGAGGCGCAGACGGACCTGCTCCGCTGCTTCCCGGCGATCATGCGGCCCACCGGCCTCGTGGCCGCGCGGCTGCCGACCCGGCTCGGACGGCGGGTGCGGCGCAACGTCCGCCGGCTCGACCGGGTCGTCGAGCACGTCGTCGCCGACCGGCGCGCCCACGGCGACGCCGGCGACATGGTCTCGATGCTGCTCGCCGTCCGCGACGAGGAGACCGGGGCGCCGATGCCCGCGCGGCAGGTCCGCGACGAGGTGCTCACGCTGCTGCTCGCCGGGCACGAGACGACCGCGGTCCTGCTGTCGTGGGCGTGGTTCGAGCTGGCCCGGACACCGTCCGCGCGGACGGCGCTCGACGCCGAGCTCGCGACGGTGGCGGCCCGGGCGGCCCTCGACGAGGGTGCCTGGCAGTCGCTGCCGGTGACCCGGGCGGTGGTCGCCGAGACGCTGCGGCTGCACCCGCCCGCGTACGTCATGGGCCGGGTCGCCACGCAGGACCTCACCCTCGGCGGGCAGGCGGTGCGCAGGGGCACCCTCTGCTTCGTCTCGCCGTACGCCCTGGGCCGGGACCCGCGGTCGTGGGGCGAGGACGCGCCCGTCTGGCGGCCGGAGCGCTGGCTCGACCCGGCCGGCGGCTACGACGAGACCGCGCCGGGGCAGCCGCGCGGGGCCTTCCTGCCGTTCGGTGCGGGCTCGAGGGTCTGCATCGGCGCGGCGTTCGCCCAGATGGAGGCGACGCTCCTGCTCGCGACGCTGGCCTCGACGTGGCGGGCCACCGTCGAGCCCGGCTTCGACCCCGGCCTGCGCCCGCTCGTCACCCTCCGGCCGCGCCGTGGCGTCCCGGCGACCCTGACGCGGGTCCAGGGGTGAGCGGTCGGCGGGCCGTCAGTCGCGGGTGAGCTTGCGGTAGGTGACGCGGTGCGGCCGCGCGGCGTCGGCCCCGAGCCGCTCGACCTTGTTGTCCTCGTACGAGGCGAAGTTGCCCTCGAACCAGAACCAGCTCGCCGGGTCCTCGTCGGTGCCCTCGTAGGCGAGGATGTGGGTCGACACGCGGTCGAGGAACCACCGGTCGTGGGAGATCACCACCGCGCAGCCCGGGAACTCCAGAAGCGCGTTCTCCAGCGACCCGAGCGTCTCGACGTCGAGGTCGTTCGTCGGCTCGTCGAGCAGCAGCAGGTTGCCGCCGAGCTTGAGCGTCAGGGCCAGGTTGAGCCGGTTGCGTTCACCGCCGGAGAGCACGCCGGCCGCCTTCTGCTGGTCGGGGCCCTTGAACCCGAACGCGGAGAGGTAGGCCCGCGAGGGCATCTCGACCTGGCCGACCTTGATGTGGTCGAGCCCGTCGGAGACGGTCTCCCAGACGTTCTTCCGCGGGTCGAGCGACGCGCGGCTCTGGTCGACGTAGGCGATCTTCACGGTGTCGCCGACCTTCAGGTCGCCGGAGTCGACCGGCTCGAGGCCGACGATCGTCTTGAAGAGCGTCGTCTTGCCGACGCCGTTCGGGCCGATGACACCGACGATGCCGTTGCGCGGCAACGAGAACGACAGGCCGTCGATGAGCGTGCGGTCCCCGAAGCCCTTGGTGAGCCCCTTGGCCTCGATGACCTGGCTGCCCAGGCGCGGACCCGGCGGGATCTGGATCTCGTCGAAGTCGAGCTTGCGCGTGCGCTCGGCCTCGGCGGCCATCTCCTCGTAGCGCGCCAGCCGGGAGCGGCTCTTCGTCTGGCGGCCCTTGGCGTTCTGCCGCACCCACTCGAGCTCCTCCTTGAGGCGCTTGGCGAGCTTGACGTCCTTGCGGCCCTGGACCTGGAGCCGCTCCTGCTTCTTCTCCAGGTAGGTCGAGTAGTTGCCCTCGTAGGGGTAGAGCCGGCCGCGGTCGACCTCCGCGATCCACTGCGCGACGTTGTCGAGGAAGTACCGGTCGTGGGTGACGGCGATCACGGCGCCCGCGTAGGCGGCGAGGTGCTGCTCGAGCCAGAGGACGCTCTCGGCGTCGAGGTGGTTCGTCGGCTCGTCGAGGAGCAGGAGGTCGGGCT
>DAIOGQ010000156.1:0-9308 GCA_036745175.1 Kineosporiaceae bacterium | reverse complement strand
GGGTAGACGGTCGTCGTCGCGGCGCCGGCGAGCAGCACGCCGAGGTCGGCGAGGATCCACTCGATCCGGGTCGAGGAGGCGATCGCGACCCGGTCCTCGACGCCGACGCCGAGGGCGACGAGGCCCGCACCGATCTCCGTGGCCCGCTCGGCGGTCTGCGCCCACGTGAGCGACGTCCACGAGCCGTCCACGGCGGGGTGGCGGAACGCTTCCTGCGACCCCTTGCGGGCGACGGTGTCGAGGAAGGTCGCGGCGACGGAGGTCTCGGGGGCGGGTCTGGCTGTCGTGCTCGCCGCAGCGGCTGGCTGCGTCATCGGAGCCTCCTGGAGGGGTCGTCGGGCCCGCCCGACCGCGCCGGCTGAGCGGGTGCTGCTCGTCAGAACGTCGGGCCTGATCGCATCGTGCCCGACGACGGGCCACTTGCGCGAGGCTTTCCCGGGCCCGGGTCGACCCAGGGGGTGTCAGACCGGGCGGATGGCGGTATCAAGGTCGGATGGACCTCTTGGCCGACGCCCACGCCCTCGCCGACGACCTCACCGACCTGCGGCACCGCCTCCACCGCCGCCCCGAGATCGGCCTGGAGCTGCCCCGGACCCAGGAGACCGTGCTCGACGCGCTCGACGGGCTGCCGCTCGAGGTGTCGACGGGGACGACGTCGACGTCGGTGACGGCGGTCCTGCGCGGCGGCGCCGGGTCGAGCGGCGCCGCGGGCGGCACGGCCGCCGGCCCGGGCGGGGCCCCGACCCGGCGTCGCCCCATCGTGCTGCTCCGCGGCGACATGGACGCCCTGCCCGTGCAGGAGGAGGTCGACGTCCCGTTCCGGTCCCAGGTGGACGGCGCCATGCACGCATGCGGCCACGACCTGCACACGGCGATGCTCGCGGGCGCCGCCCGCGTGCTCAGTGCCCGCCGCGACGCGCTCGCCGGCGACGTCGTCTTCATGTTCCAGCCGGGCGAGGAGGGGTTCGACGGCGCCTCGCACATGATCGCCGAAGGGGTTCTCGACGCCGCCGGGCGGCGGGCGGACGCCGCGTTCGCGCTCCACGTCATGAGCAACCTCACCGCGCGCGGCGCCGTCGTCAGCCGGGGCGGCCCGATCATGGCGGCGAGCGACGGGCTGTTCGTCGTCGTCCGCGGTCGCGGCGGTCACGCCTCGTCGCCCCACCTGTCCCGCGACCCGGTGCCGGCGGCCTGCGAGATGGTCCTCGCGATCCAGACCCGGATGACGCGCGCCGTCGACGCGTTCGCGCCCGCGGTGCTCACGGTCGGCACGTTCCACGCCGGGACGAAGCGGAACGTCATCCCCGACACCGCGACGTTCGAGGCGACCGTGCGCACCTTCGACCCCGCGGTGCGCGAGGTCGTCCGGCAGCTGTGCGAGGACGTCTGCCGCGGCGTCGCGCAGGCGCACGGCGTCGAGGTCGAGGTCGTGTACTCGTCCGAGTACCCGGTGACCGTCAACGACGCCGCGGAGACCGACTTCGCCTTCGGCGTCGCCACCGAGCTGTTCGGGGAGCGGACCGCGGTCCGGATGCCCAACCCGATCTCCGGGTCCGAGGACTTCTCCCGGGTCGTCGCCGAGGTCCCCGGCGCGATGCTCTTCCTCGGTGCGCTCGTGGAGGGCCGCGACGTCGCGACCGCGCCGAGCAACCACTCCCCGCTCGCGGCGTTCGACGACCGGGTCCTGCCGCAGGGCACCGCCTTCTACGCGGCGCTCGCGGCCCGCCGGCTCGAGGCGCTCGCCGCCGGCTGAGCGCGGGCCACAGCGCAACCCGAACCCCGCCGTCCGGGCCGTTCGTGCCGCGACAAGGGGGTTGTGGTTGCGCTGTGGCGGGCCGTCAGGCGCGCTCGGCGGCCTCGACGACGTTCGACAGGAGCATCGCGCGGGTCATCGGACCGACACCGCCCGGCATCGGCGCGACCCAGGCGGCCACCTCGTGGACGTCCGGCGCGACGTCGCCGACCAGCCGGGTCCGCCCGGTCGCCTCGTCGAGCACGCGGGTGATGCCGACGTCGAGGACGGCGGCGCCGGGCTTGACCATCGACGCGGTGACGACCCCGGGCACGCCGGCGGCGGCGACGACGACGTCCGCCCGCCGCACGTGCTCGGCGACGTCCTTGGTGCCCGTGTGGCACAGGGTCACGGTCGCGTTCACCGAGCGCCGGGTGAGGAGCAGTCCCAGCGGGCGGCCGACGGTGACGCCGCGGCCGATCACGCAGACCTCCGCGCCGGCGAGCCCGACCCCGTATCGCTCGAGGAGCTCGACGATGCCGCGCGGGGTGCACGGCAGCGGGGACGTCATGGGCCCGTTGACGTTGAGCACGAGCCGCCCGAGGTTCGTCGGGTGCAGCCCGTCGGCGTCCTTGGCCGGGTCGATGAGCTCGAGGACCCGGTCGGGGTCCAGGCCCTTCGGCAGCGGCAGTTGGACGATGTAGCCGGTGCACGCGGGGTCGGCGTTGAGCCGGGCCAGCGCCACCTCGACCTCTGCCTGCGTCGCCGTCGCCGGCAGGTCCACCCGGATCGACGCGATGCCGACCTGCGCGCAGTCGGAGTGCTTGCCGCCGACGTACGCGTGGCTGCCCGGGTCGTCACCGACGAGGACCGTGCCGAGGCCGGGCGTGACACCGCGCTCGCGCAGCGCGGTGACCCGGACGGCGAGCTCGGCCTTGATCGCCGCTGCGGTCGCCCTGCCGTCGAGGATCCGGGCGGTCACCAGGTCTCCAGACCGCCGTACAGCGGGAAGTCGGCCGCGAGGCGTTCCACCCGCTTGCGCAGCGCCTCGACGTCCACGGTCGGCTGGAGCGCGCCGGCGATGACGTCGGCCACCTCGGTGAACTGCTCGTCGTCGAAACCGCGGGTCGCCAGCGCCGGGGTGCCGATCCGCAGGCCGGACGTCACCATCGGCGGCCGCGGGTCGAACGGGACGGCGTTGCGGTTCACCGTGATGCCGACCTCGTGCAGCCGGTCCTCGGCCTGCTGGCCGTCGAGCACGGAGTCACGCAGGTCGACCAGGACGAGATGGACGTCGGTGCCGCCGGTGAGGACCGAGACGCCGGCCTCGCGGGCGTCGGACGCGAGGAGCCGCTCGGCGAGGATCTTCGCACCGCGGATCGTCCGCGCCTGACGCTCGGCGAACTCCGGGGTCGCGGCGATCCTGAAGGCCGCCGCCTTGGCCGCGATGACGTGCATGAGCGGGCCGCCCTGCTGGCCGGGGAACACAGCGGACTGGAACTTCTTCGCGTGCTCGTCGGTGCCGGCGAGGATCATCCCGCCGCGCGGGCCGGCCAGGGTCTTGTGCGTCGTCGACGTCGTGACGTGCGCGTGCGGCAGCGGGTTGGGGTGCAGGCCCGCGGCGACGAGGCCGGAGAAGTGCGCCATGTCGACCATCAGGTAGGCGCCGACCTCGTCGGCGATGCTGCGGAACGCCGCGAAGTCGAGCTGGCGCGGGTAGGCCGACCAGCCGGCGATGACGAGCTTCGGCCGGTGCTCGAGGGCCCGCTCCCGGACGACGTCCATGTCGACCCGGAAGGTCTGCGGGTCGACGCCGAGCGCGGCGACGTCGTAGAGCCGGCCACTGAAGTTGATCTTCATGCCATGGGTCAGGTGGCCGCCGTGCGCGAGCTCGAGGCCGAGGATGCCGTCGCCCTGCCGGATCAGCGCGTGCATCGCGGCCGCGTTGGCCTGGGCGCCGGAGTGCGGCTGGACGTTCGCGTAGGCCGCGCCGTAGAGCGCCTTGACACGCTCGCGCGCGAGGTCCTCGGCGACGTCGACGTACTCGCAGCCGCCGTAGTAGCGCCGGCCCGGGTAGCCCTCGGCGTACTTGTTCGTCAGGACGCTGCCCTGGGCCTCGAGGACGGCGCGGGGCGCGAAGTTCTCGCTCGCGATCATCTCGAGCGTGCCGCGCTGCCGGCCGACCTCGCTGGCGAGGACGGCGGCGACCTCGGGGTCGACGTCCGCGAGCGAGGCGTTCGTCACCTCGGTCGAGGCGCTCGGCGCACCGACGTACGGGCTCGGGGTCGTGTCGGTCATCCGGGAGGTCTCCTCGACGGGTGCGGCGCGGCGACGTCACGTCGTCCACGCGGTCTCGGGTGGACGTCACACCTACGGGCCCAGGCGGACGGACCCGAGGGCCAGGACGTCACCGCTGCGGTGATGATGATGATGACCCGACCCGACGCCAGTTGCGGCGGCCTCAGGCTACCAACGCCGACCGTCGTGGTCCCGCATCGTGGGCGTGAGTTCCACATCATGACGGCGCTCGCGCTCCCCACCCCACGGTTACTAGCCGGTCCTACCCACGTGCTGGGTCTGACTCGCTAGTAACCGCTGAGTCGTGGGGGCGTTGGGGCGTCAGGCGGGCCAGACGACGGGGAAGAGCGGGTGGTCGAGCTCCGCGCCGTCGGCGAGCTCGGCGTCCAGGCCGGTGAACGGCGGGGACGTCCGCCAGCGCCGCGGCGCGTGCCGGGCGTCGTCGGACAGGTAGCGCAACGACAGCACCCGGCGGCGTCCGGCGAACGGGAAGCCGGGCGCACCGTGCACGGTGAGGAAGTCGAAGCAGATCGCGTCGCCCGGGGCGAGCTCGTAGCGCCGGATGTCGAACGCCGCGCGGTCGGCCTCGATGTCCGGCAGCTCGGCGAGCGAGCCCTCCGGGAACCACCGCGCCTCGCCGGACAGGAACGTGCGCGGCATGAGCCACGGCCCCGCGTGGGTGCCGGCGACGAGCTCGAGGCAGCCGGCCTCGGGCACCGGGTCGACCGGGAGCCAGGCGCTCACGCCGTGGCCGGACACGTTGTAGTACGGCTGGTCCTGGTGCCACGGCGTCCGCTGCGCCGTGCCGCCCTCCTTGACGAGGACGTGGTCGTGGTAGAGCCGGACCGTCCGCGCGCGCAGCAGCGCCGCGGCGACCCGGGGCAGCCGGGAGCGCTTCGCGAGATGCTCGACAGCCGGGACGTCGCCCCAGCGGCAGAAGTCCTCGAAGAAGCGCCCCGGGTCCTCGTCGCCGCTCGCGACGAGGGCGAGCCCGCTCGGCGCCGCGAGCACCTGCTCGATCGCCGCCTCGGCCTGCGCGACCTCGTCGGCGTCGAGCACGCCGCGCAGGACGACGACGCCGTCCCGGGCGAAGGCCTCGACGTCCGCGGGGTCGACGCCGGAACCGTCCCGGGGCGCCGCTGCCGCGACATCGCTCATGCCGCGGGATCGTAGCCTGGGCGACGCCCCGACCTGACGCGTCGCCGTGGCCGTGGCAGCGTCAGCGGGGTGCAGCGGCTGCCGGCCGGCGGTGCGGACGCGTCAGGGGAACGGCCGGACGACGGACGGCATGAGCCGTTGGGTCGACCGGTTCCGCACCGTGTCGAGATGGACCTTCGCCCCGGACGCCTCGACGGTCCTCCCGCCGCCGAGCGCGATCGCGACGTGGTTGATCTTCCCGCTGGCGGTGCTCTTCCAGAAGACGAGGTCACCGCGGCGGACCTGGGCGAGCGGCACGTGCCTCATCCGCGGGTGCGCGTACAGCTCGCGGCTCGTCCGGTAGTCCGGCCTCAGGTGCTTGACGACGGTGATCGGCTGCGGGTCCAGACCCGCCCGGTAGAGCGACTGGAGCACGAGCCCCGAGCAGTCGTAGCCGACGCCGAGCGCCCCGGCGCCGCCCCAGACGTACTCCTCGCCGAGCTGGGCGCGGGCGTGCGCCACCATCGTCTCGATGCGCTCGGCGGACGTCGCGGCCAGCGACAGCGCGGGGTGGGCCTGGTAGCGGTCGGCCGCGCAGAACGGGGTCCGGAAGCCCATCGCGCGCCAGGTGAGCGGGCCGACGACGCCGTCCGGGGTCAGCCGGCGCGCCTTCTGGAAGCGGACGACGGCCCGGATCGTCGCGTCGTCGACCTCCTCCCACGTCGCGGCGGGGAAGCCGAGCCGACGCTGGACGAGCTTGACCTTGACGCCTGTGACGCCGCGGGTCAGGGCGACGCAGCCGGTCGCCGGCGTGATCCGGACGACCGGCTTCAGCAGCGGCGCCGGCGCGGTCGCGGCGCTCGCGGCGGTCGGCGCGACGACGCACGCGACGGCGGACGGCGCGACGGCGAGGGCCGCGACGAGGAGCCGGACGACAGGACGGCGCATGACGGATGGATCGGCTGCCGGCGGCGCCGGGTGAAGCCCTTTCCGGCAGGCACGGCGATCGTTAGGATCCGTACGATCTCGGCCGTCCACTGCCGGGACGACGAGGAGGTCGCCGTGACGGCGCTCGCGCTGCTCGCGAGCCTGCTCTGGGGCGTCGCCGACTTCGTCGCCGGCACCGCGAGCAGGCGGCTGCACCCGCTGGCGGTCACGGGCGCCGCGCACACCTTCGGGTTCGTCGGGCTGCTCTCGTGGGCGCTGCTCGACGGCGGGCTCGGCGGGTGGCGGGACTGGCTGCCCCTGGCGCTCGTCGGCGGCGTGTTCGCCTACCTCGGCCTCGCCGCGTTCTACGCGGCGCTGGCCCGCGGCCGGATGGGGGTCGTCGCACCGGTCACCGCCAGCGGCTCGGCACTCCCGGTGCTGTACGACCTCGTCCGCGGCGAGGTCCCGCCGCCGCTCCAGCTCGCCGGGCTGACCCTCGCCGTCGCAGGCTGCATCCTGGCCAGCGGCCCGGAGCTGCGCGGCGGGACGGCGCCGGTCGTCATGGCGCTCACGCTGTTCTCCGCCGTCTCGTACGGCCTCCTCATGGTCGTCATCGCGCGAGGCAGCGAGCACCACCCGGCCCAGACGCTGGCGGGCCTGCGGCTGTCGAGCGTGATCCTCGTCGTGGCGCTCGCGCTCGTCGCCGGGTCGGCCGGCGGGCTGCGGCGCGGCGACGTCCGGCTCGTCGCGTTCGTCGGGCTCGCGGACACCGGCGCGAACGTCGGTTACGCCCTCGCGTCCCGGCTCGGGCAGATCGCCGTCGCGGCGGTCCTCGCGTCGCTCTTCCCCGTCGTCACGGCCCTGCTCGCCCGGTTCGTCCACGACGAGCGGCTACGCGGCGTCCAGCTCGCCGGTGTCGTGGGCGCCCTCGTCGGGGTCGTCCTCATCGCCGCCGGCTGACCACCGGACCGCGGGCACCGGCCGGACCGCGCGGCACCGGCCGGACATCCGGCGCCGGTAGCGTGACGGCCGTGACCACGCACGTGCTGACGCTGTCCTGTTCCGACCGGCCCGGGATCGTCCACGCCGTCTCCGGCGCGATCGTCTCGGCGGGCGGGAACATCACCTCGAGCCAGCAGTTCGAGGACCCCGGGACCGGCACCTTCTTCATGCGGGTCGCCGTCGCGCCGGCGAACCCGGCGCTGACGGCCCCGGACGTCTCGGCATTCGGCGCGGGCTTCCGCTCGGCCGTCGAGCCGGTGGCGGGACGGTTCGGCATGACGTGGCAGGTGCACCAGTCCGCGCGCCGCACGCGGACGCTGATCATGGTCAGCCTCGGCGGCCACTGCCTCAACGACATGCTCTTCCGCGCCCGCAACGGCAGCCTGCCGGTCGAGGTGCCCACCGTCGTCAGCAACCACACCGCGCTGGCCCCGCTGGCCGACTTCTACGGGGTGCCCTTCCACCACGTCCCGGTGACGAAGCAGCCCGGCAGCAAGGAGGCCGCCGAGGCCCGGCTGCGCGGCCTCGTCGACGAGCTCGACGTGGAGCTCGTCGTCCTCGCCCGCTACATGCAGGTGCTCTCGGACGAGATGTGCTCCTCGATGCCGGGCCGGATGATCAACATCCACCACTCGTTCCTGCCGAGCTTCAAGGGCGCAAGGCCCTACCACCAGGCGCACCTGCGTGGCGTCAAGCTCGTCGGCGCGACAGCGCACTACGTGACGCCGGCCCTCGACGAGGGGCCGATCATCGAGCAGGACGTGCTGCGGGTCGACCACGCGATGAGCGCGGAGGACTTCGCGGGCGCGGGCCGCGACGTCGAGGCCCAGGTGCTGTCCCGCGCCGTCCGGTGGCACACCGAGCACCGGGTGCTGCTCAACGGCGCGAGCACCGTCGTGTTCCGCTAGGCGTCCCGGCCGCAGTCCCGGCGTCCCAAGGCAGGGCCAGCTTCTCGAGGGTCACCGTGCGACATCGCGCGGCAGACCGCCGCCAGATCCCACACGATCCGCCGCGCGGTCCGGCCCACGTCACGTCATCGAGGCCTGCAGTCCCTCGTCCAGCGCAGCGAGGAACTCCTCGGTCGTGAGCCAGGCCTGGTCGGGCCCGACGAGCAGCGCGAGGTCCTTGGTCATCCTGCCCGCCTCGACGGTCTCGACGCAGACCCGCTCCAGGGTCTGGGCGAACGCTGTCACCTCGGGGGTGCCGTCGAGCTTGCCGCGGTGCTTGAGGCCGCCGGTCCAGGCGTAGATCGACGCGATCGGGTTCGTCGACGTCGGCCTGCCCTGCTGGTGCTGACGGAAGTGCCGAGTGACGGTGCCGTGGGCGGCCTCCGCCTCGACGGTCCTGCCGTCCGGAGTCATGAGCACGCTCGTCATGAGCCCGAGGGAGCCGAAGCCCTGGGCCACGGTGTCGGACTGGACGTCGCCGTCGTAGTTCTTGCAGGCCCAGACGTAGCCGCCCTCCCACTTCATCGCGGCGGCGACCATGTCGTCGATGAGGCGGTGCTCGTAGGTGAGGCCGGCGGCGGCGAAGTCGGCCTCGTACTCCTTCTCGAAGATCTCGGCGAAGATGTCCTTGAAGGCACCGTCGTAGGCCTTGAGGATCGTGTTCTTCGTCGAGAGGTACACCGGGTAGCCGCGCTGGAGGCCGTACGCGAACGAGGCGCGGGCGAAGTCGGCGATCGAGGCGTTGAAGTTGTACATCCCCATCGCGACCCCGCCGTCCGCGGGGTAGTCCGCGACGACGTGCTCGATGGGCGCCGAGCCGTCCGCGGGCGTGAACGTGATCGTCAGGCGGCCGGCGCCGGGCACCTTGAAGTTCGTCGCCTTGTACTGGTCGCCGTGGGCATGACGGCCGATGACGATCGGGCGGGTCCAGCCGGGGACCAGCCGCGGGATGTTCGAGATGATGATGGGCTCACGGAAGACGACACCACCGAGGATGTTGCGGATGGTGCCGTTCGGCGACACCCACATCTTCTTGAGGCCGAACTCGGTGACGCGCGCCTCGTCCGGGGTGATCGTCGCGCACTTGACGCCGACGCCGTGCTCCTTGATGGCGTTCGCGGCGTCGACGGTCACCTGGTCGTCGGTGGCGTCGCGGTGCTCGATCCCGAGGTCGAAGTACCGCAGGTCGATGTCGAGGTAGGGATGGATGAGCCGGTCCTTGATGAACTGCCAGATGATCCGGGTCATCTCGTCGCCGTCGAGCT
>DAIOGQ010000155.1:0-9311 GCA_036745175.1 Kineosporiaceae bacterium | reverse complement strand
TAGCCGCCGCGGGTGATCGTGACGACGACCTCCTCCTCGGGGATGAGGTCCTCGATGTCCATGTCACCGTCGAACGGCAGGATCTGGGTGCGCCGCTCGTCGCCGAACTTTGTGATGATCTCCGCGAGCTCGTCGGAGATGATCGTGCGCTGCCGCAGCGGCGAGCCGAGGATGTCGAGGTAGTCCGCGATCTGCACCTCGAGCTCGGCGAGGGTGTCGATGATCGCCTGGCGCTCGAGGGCGGCGAGCCGGCGCAGCTGCAGGTTGAGGATCGCCTGCGCCTGCTCCTCGTCGATGTCGAGCAGCGCCATGAGACCCGACCGGGCCTCCTCGGCGGACGGCGAGCGGCGGATGAGCGAGATGACCTCGTCGAGTGCGTCGAGCGCCTTCGCGTAGCCGCGGTAGATGTGGGCCTGCCGCTCGGCCTCGCGCAGCAGGTACTGCGTGCGCCGGACGATGACCTCGATCTGGTGCTCGATCCAGTAGCGGACGAACTTGTCCAGGCTGAGCGTGCGCGGGACGCCGTCGACGATCGCCAGCATGTTGGCGCCGAACGTGTCCTGCAGCTGGGTGTGCTTGTAGAGGTTGTTGAGGACGACCTTGGCGACGGCGTCGCGCTTGAGGACGATGACGATCCGCATGCCGGTCTTGCCGGACGTGTCGTCCTTGAGGTCGGCGATGCCCTGGACGCGCCCGGAGTCGACGAGCTCGGCGATCTTCATCTTCAGGTTGTCGGGGTTGACCTGGTAGGGCAGCTCGGTGACGACGAGGCAGATCCGGTTCTGGATCTCCTCCACCTCGACCTTGGCCCGCATCGTGATCTGGCCGCGGCCGGTGCGGTAGGCGTCCTCGATCCCGCGGGTCCCCATGATGAGCCCGTACGTCGGGAAGTCCGGGCCCTTCACCCTGCTGAGCAGCTGCCCGAGGAGCTCCTCGTCGTCGGCCTCGGGATGGGCGAGGAACCACTGGACGGCCTCGCCGACCTCACGCAGGTTGTGCGGCGGGATGTTCGTGGCCATCCCGACGGCGATCCCGGACGAGCCGTTGACAAGGAGGTTCGGGAAGCGCGCCGGCAGGACCGTCGGCTCCTGGGTCTTGCCGTCGTAGTTGGGCGCGAAGTCGACGGTGTCCTTGTCGATGTCGCGGACCATCTCCATGGCCAGCGGCATCATCCGGCACTCGGTGTACCGCATCGCGGCGGCCGGGTCGTTGCCGGGGCTGCCGAAGTTGCCCTGCCCGTCGACGAGCGGGTACCGCAGCGACCACGGCTGGGCGAGCCGCACGAGGGTGTCGTAGATCGCCGAGTCGCCGTGCGGGTGGTACTGGCCCATGACGTCGCCGACGACGCGGGCGCACTTGGAGTAGCCGCGGTCGGGACGGTAACCGCCGTCGTACATCGCGTAGAGCACCCGGCGGTGGACGGGCTTGAGGCCGTCCCGGACGTCGGGCAGGGCCCGCGACACGATGACGCTCATCGCGTAGTCGAGGTACGAGCGCTGCATCTCCAGCTGGAGGTCGATCGGCTGGATCCGACCGCCGGACGGCGGAAGTGCTGTCCCGCCGTCGTCGGGGGTGCTCGGCGGTTCGTTGGGCGGCTGCGTCACTGTCGTCCTTCGCTCTCGTCGGCTCCGGGCTCTGCGTCACCCGTCGCGTCCCGTGGTGCTGTCCCGATGGCTTGTGCTGCAACGACTTCGTAGGTCGCGGCGGGCGGCGGCGGCACCCCGCCGGCGCTCAGATGTCGAGGAAGCGGACGTCCTTGGCGTTGCGCTGGATGAACGACCGGCGGCTCTCGACGTCCTCGCCCATGAGGACCGAGAACATCTCGTCCGCCGCCGCGGCATCCTCGAGGGTCACCTGGAGCAGCACCCGCTGGTTCGGGTCCATCGTCGTGTCGGTGAGCTCGTCGGGGTTCATCTCACCCAGACCCTTGTAGCGCTGGATGCCCTCTTCCTTGGGCAGCTTCTTGCCCGCCGCCTGGCCCGCCTCGATGATCGCGACGCGCTCCCGGTCGGTGTACGCGTAGTCGGGCGCCGCCTTGCTCCACTTGATCTTGTACAGCGGCGGCTGGGCGAGGTAGACGTAGCCGTGGTCGACCAGCGGCCGCATGAAGCGGAAGAGCAGCGTGAGCAGCAGCGTCCGGATGTGCTGGCCGTCGACGTCGGCGTCGGCCATCAGGACGATCTTGTGATACCGCAGCTTCTCGAGGTCGAAGTCCTCGCCGACACCGCACCCGAAGGCACTGATGAGCGCCTGCACCTCCTGGTTGGCGAGCACCTTGTCGATCCGGGCCTTCTCGACGTTCAGGATCTTGCCGCGGATCGGCAGGATCGCCTGGGTCCGCGGGTCGCGGCCGCTCTTCGCGGAGCCGCCGGCCGAGTCGCCCTCGACGATGAAGATCTCGCACTCCTCCGGGTTCGTCGACTGGCAGTCCGACAGCTTGCCGGGCAGCCCGCCGCCGCCGAGCAGACCCTTGCGCCGCGTCGCCTCACGGGCCTTTCGCGCCGCGACCCGGGCGGCAGCGGCCTGGATCGACTTGCCGATGACGTCGCGTGCCTCCCGCGGGTGCTTGTCGAGCCAGTCGCCGAGCTCGGCCCGGACGACGCGCTGGACGAACGCCTTCGCCTCGGTGTTGCCGAGCTTCGTCTTCGTCTGGCCCTCGAACTGGGGCTCGCCGAGCTTGATGGACAGCACCGCGGTGAGGCCCTCGCGGATGTCCTCGCCGGAGAGGTTCTCGTCCTTCTCCTTGAGGATGTTCTTGGACTTCGCGTACTCGTTGATGAGCGTCGTCAGCGCCGCGCGGAAGCCCTCCTCGTGGGTGCCGCCCTCGTGGGTGTTGATCGTGTTGGCGTAGGTGTGGACGCTCTCGGAGTAGGACGTCGTCCACTGCATCGCGATCTCGACGCTCAGCCTGCGCTCGACGTCCTCGGCCTCGAAGTCGATGATCTCGGGGTTGACGACCTCGGTCTTCTTGCTGCTGTTGAGGTGGCGGACGTAGTCGGTCAGGCCGGCGTCGTACTTGAAGGTCGCGGACGGCGCGGTGCCCTCCTCGTCGGCGTGGTCGGCCCGCTCGTCGACCAGGGTGAGCTGAAGGCCCTTGTTGAGGAAGGCCATCTGCTGGAAGCGCGAGCGGAGCGTCTCGAAGTCGAAGACGGTCGTCTCGAAGATCTCGGTGCTCGGCCAGAAGGTCACCGTCGTACCGGTGACGTCGGTCGCCTCGCCCTTGGCGAGCGGAGCGTCGGGGACGCCGACGGTGTACGACTGCCGGTACACCGACCCGTCGCGCCGGACCTCGACCTCGACCCGGTCGCTCAGCGCGTTGACGACCGAGACCCCGACGCCGTGCAGGCCGCCGGAGACCGAGTAGCCGCCGCCGCCGAACTTGCCGCCGGCGTGGAGGACGGTGAGCACGACCTCGACGGCGGGCTTGCCCTCGGACTCGACGATGTCGACCGGGATGCCGCGGCCGTCGTCGACGACCCGCACCGCGCCGTCCGGCATGAGGGTGACCTCGATGACCGAGCAGTAGCCGGCGAGCGCCTCGTCGACGGAGTTGTCGACGACCTCGGTGACCAGGTGGTGCAGTCCCCGCTCGCCCGTCGAGCCGATGTACATGCCGGGTCGCTTGCGCACCGCCTCCAGCCCCTCGAGGACCTGGATGGCGCTGGCGTCGTACTCCCGACCGTCGGTGGGCGGCGTCATCTGGTCTGTCACGGGTGGCTCGGCTCCTCAGTCTTGCGTCGGCACGGGAGCCCTGGCACCCGTCCCCTCGATCGCCCGCGCACGGGGTCGGACGACGCTCCCCCGGGCACGGACGGGCGGTCGCCCACCCCGTGGGGCGAGGACCGCCGCTACCGTTGTCATTCTACCTCTTCGGCGACCCTGAACCCGACTGTCCACAGCCCTGGAGGGCGTGTCTGACGGGTCAGTGCGGTGGAGGGCGACTCCCGATACGCACCCGGGGGGGCCAGTGGCTCTCAGCCACGCTCGGGGACCCTGCGCCGCTGCGTCAGCCGTACGTGTCGCGGGGCCCCTGGCTGCCCGGGGCGACCCGCAGGCCGCGGCGCCACGAGGGGGCGGTCGGGCCGTGGACGACGACCTTCGTCACGGTCGACTCGCCGACCTCCTCGGCGAGCCGGCGCATGAGCGCGGGCACGAGCAGCCGGACCTGGGTCGCCCACGCCGTCGACTCCGCGCGGACGACGAGGACGCCCTCCTCGAACGACTCCGGGCGGCAGTGCGCGGCGACGTCGGCACCGACGACGCTGTCCCAGCGGCCGATGACCCCGCCGACGGCGACGGGCGCGTCCCAGCCGCGCTCGGCGACGAGCCGGTGGATGCTCGAGGAGACCAACTGAGGGTCGCGGGCGTCCGGGCCGGCGCCCGACCGCACCTCGTCGTCCGACCGCTTGCGCCGCCGGGACGCCGTCGTCGGCTGCGGCGGGGAGCCCGGCCGCAGGCCCCGGGCGCGGGCCGCGGTCCGGGCCCGGTTGAGCGCCGACTTCACGGCGTCCGGGCCGGCCGCCGCGTCGTCAGCGTCGTTCGACCCCTTCCGCGAGACGGGTGCCGCGGCCACGTCCGCGGCGTCCGGCGCCCTGTCGTCGCTGACGGCGTCATCGGACACGGTGCACCTCGCCGGCCATGACGTCGACGCGCGCGCCGTCGAGCGCCTCCGGCACGTCCTGAGCGACGGCGGCGGTGACGAGCACCTGCTCGGCGCTCGCGACGAGCGTGGCGAGCCGGTCGCGACGGCCGACGTCGAGCTCGGCGAACACGTCGTCGAGGATGAGGACGGGCTCGCCGTCGCCGTCCCCGCCGGGGTCGCCGCGGAGCAGCTCGTAGCTCGCCAGACGCAGCGCCAGGGCGAGCGACCACGACTCGCCGTGGGACGCGAAACCCTTGGCGGGCAAGGGTCCCAGGCTGATGACGAGATCGTCGCGGTGCGGCCCCACCAGGCTCACGCCGCGCTCGAGCTCCTGGCTGCGGACCTTCGAGAGCGCGTCGAGGAGGCGAGCCTGGAGCAGCTCGCGGCCGGGGGCGTCGTGGGCGGTGACGTCCTCGCCGAGACTCGACCGGTAGAGCAGCCCCGCGTCGCCCTGGCCGGCCGAGACCGCCTCGTAGGACGCCGCGACGAGCGGCGTGATCGCGTCGACGAGCTTGAGCCGGCCGGCGAGCAGGTCGGCGCCCACCGTGGCGAGGTGGGTGTCCCAGACGTCGAGGGTCCGGACGTCGCCGCGGCCGGACTTGATCGTCGCACCGGCGGACTTCAGGAGCGCATTGCGCTGGCGCAGCACCCGGTCGAAGTCGGCCCGGACGCCCGCGTAGCGCGGGGCGCGCGCCACGAGGAGCTCGTCGAGGAAGCGGCGCCGGCCGTCGGGATCGCCCTTGACGAGGGAGAGGTCCTCGGGGGCGAAGAGGACGGTGCGCAGGAGGCCGAGCACCTCGCGGGCACGAGGCACCGGGGACCGGTTGATCCGGGCCCGGTTCGCCGCGCCGGGGACGATCTCGATCTCGACGAGGTTGGCCCGGCCACCGCGCTCGACGGCCGCCCGGACGGCGGCGCGGTCGGCGCCCAGCCGCACGAGCGGCGCGTCGGTCGGGACCCGGTGGCTGCCGAGGGTGGCGACGTAGCCGACGGCCTCGACGAGGTTCGTCTTGCCCTGCCCGTTCGGCCCCACGAGCGCCGTGACCCCCCGCTCGAGCCCCAGCTCTGCGGTGGCGTACGAACGGAAGTCCGAGAGGGACAGGTGGGTCAGGTGCACGTCGGCGTCACGTCAGTTCTCGCGCAGGTGAGTGGTGCGTGCATCTTCGCACGCCGCCCTGGGCCGCGCCGTCCGCCCTGTGGAGGCGTCCTCTGGTGGGGAAGGGGCCCTACCCGGGGCGGCGTAGGGCCCCTTCGCCACCAGAGGACGAGGCGTCAGCTCGTCGAGCCGGCGCCGGACGTCGGGCCCGCCTGCGTGACGGCGTGGCCGCCGAACTGGTTGCGCAGCGCCGCGACGGCCTTCATCGCCGGCGAGTCCTCCTGGCGGGACCCGAACCGGGCGAACAGGGCGGCCGAGATGACCGGCATCGGCACCGAGTTGGCGATCGCCTCCTCGACCGTCCAGCGGCCCTCGCCGGAGTCGTTGACGAAGCCGCGGATCCTGTCGAGGTCCTGGTCGTCCTCGAGCGCCTTGACGAGCAGGTCGAGCAGCCACGACCGGACGACGGTGCCGCGGCTCCACGCCTTGAAGCAGCCGTGGACGTCCTCGACGAGGTCCTTCGCGGCGAGAAGCTCGTAGCCCTCGGCGTACGCCTGCATGAGGCCGTACTCGATGCCGTTGTGGACCATCTTCGCGTAATGCCCCGCACCGACGCCGCCGGCGTGGACGAAGCCCTCCTCGCGGGGACCCTCCGGACGCAGCGCGTCGAACACGGGCATCGCCCGCTCGACGTCGGACGCGGCCCCGCCGACCATGAGGCCGTAGCCGTTGTCGAGGCCCCAGACCCCGCCCGAGACGCCGCAGTCGAGGTAAGCGACCCCCTTCGCGGCGAGGGTCGCGGCGTTCACCGCGTCGTCGGTGAAGCGGGAGTTGCCGCCCTCGATGACGAGGTCGCCCTCGGAGAGCACCTCGGCGAGGGCGGCCACCGTCGCCGTCGTCGGGTCACCGGCCGGGACCATGACCCACACGATCCGCGGTGCCGGAAGGGTCTGCACCATCTCGGCGAGCGAGCCCGCGTCGCTCACGTCCGGGTTGCGGTCGAACCCGGTGACCTCGACCCCGGCGCGACGCAGCCGCGTCCGCATGTTGCCGCCCATCTTGCCCAGGCCGACGAGTCCGATGTGCACGCTGTCTCCAGATGTGGTGAGGGGCGGTGATCTGGAGCACAGCCTCCCACCGCGGCCTTTCCACGGAGGGTCGGCGCGCCCGGGCCGCGGGCGTTCCTCGGCGCGACGACGCCGGCCCGACGGCGCCGGCGTCAGCCGGCGAGGCGCACCGGCATGATCAGGTAGCGGTACGTCTCGTCGTCCTCGCCCTCGGAGTCGGCCTGGCCGGAGATGACGGCCGGCTTCTGCGCCTGGGTGAACGAGAGCCGGGCGAACTGGGTCGTCAGCGCCTGGAGGCCGTCGAGGAGGAACTGCGGGTTGAACGCGATCGAGATGTCCTCGCCGGTCAGCGTGCACTCGACCGCCTCGGACGCCTGCGCGTCCTCACCCTGGCCGGCCTCGAGCGTGAGGACCCCGTCGGTGAAGCTGAGCCGGACAGGGGTGTTCCGCTCGGCGACGAGCGCGACCCGGCGGACGGCCTCGATGAGCGCGTGGGTGTCGACGACGGCGTGGGTCGGCGACTCGGCCGGGAAGAGCGAGCGCACCTTGGGGTACTCGCCGTCGACGAGCAGCGACGTGGTCCGGCGACCGGCCGCCTCGAACCCGATGAGCTCGGTGCTGCCACCGGTCGAGAGCGCGAGGTTGACGTCGCCCGCGGCGCCGAGCGCCTTGGAGACCTCGGACAGCGTGCGGGCCCGGACCAGCGCGACGGTGCTCACGCCCGGCGACGAGGGACGCCAGGGCAGGGTGCGCATCGCGAGCCGGTACCGGTCGGTGGCGAGGAGGGTGACGACGTCGCCCTCGATCTCCATCCGGACGCCGGTGAGGATCGGCAACGTCTCGTCCCGGCTCGCGGCGATCGTCACCTGGGCGACGGCGTGGGTGAAGACGTCGCCGGAGACCGCGCCGGTGCCCTCGGGCATCGAGGGCAGCGTCGGGTACTCGTCGACGGGCATCGTAAGGAGGGTGAAGCGGCTGGCGCCGCAGGTCAGGGAGACGCGGGAGCCGTCGGTCGCGACGTCCACGGGCTTGCCGGGCAGCGAGCGGGAGATGTCGGCGAGGAGCTTGCCGCTCACGAGCACGGTCCCGCCGTCGGAGACCTCGGCCGGCACCTCGACCCGCGCGGACACCTCGTAGTCGAAGCTCGACAGCCGCAGGACGCCGTCCGGGTCGGCCTCGAGCAGCAGGCCCGCGAGCACCGGTACCGGTGGCCGGCTCGGCAGGGCGCGCGCCGCCCAGGTCACCGCGTCCGCGAGGACGTCACGCTCCACCCGGAACTTCACGCCGGAACCACCTCTCGTTCGAGCCACTGCTGCGGTCCCCGCTCAGGGCCGACGGGTGCTGCGGACGACATGGTGCGTCGACCGGATCCGGTGACAGACCGCGCGGGGAAGGACCTGCGTGCCGGCGATCTCGGCGTTCCCTGGTGGGGCGCCCGGCGCGGGCGGTCGTGTCGTTCGGTGCATCGGCGGGGATGCAGGTCACGACAGTACGCGAGTCCGGCGACAGACGTGAACCTGACCTGGGAGTGCGCCGGCACCGGGACGAGCGAGGGTGCCCCGGCGCCTGGGCCCGGCTCATCGGTCGGTCGGTCGGTCGGGGAACTGTGGGCGGATGGTTCAACTGGTTTGACTCTTCAGTGTTTGTCGTCACGCCTGTGGATCCTGTGGAGAACCCTCGTCAGGCCAGGTCAGGTGCTGTCGGGCCTGTCGACGGGCTGAGGACGGCGGAGGGCCGAACGGGGGACGGCGGGTGGACGACGCAGCGGTGTCCACCGCGGGCCGGTCCGTCTGTGCACCGGCTCGCCGCGCGGGTCCACAGCCGGGTGCCGGCTGTCCACCGTTGTCCACAGGTTGTCCACCGACCTGTGGGTTGTGGGGCTGCAACGGTTACTGCCAGCCTGCTGGCTCTGTGTGATGCGCAGACTGCGCTGTGTCCACAGAGTTGTCCCCATGCTGTGTACGAACTAGGGCAGTTGACGCGGCTCATGCACTTAGAGTGGTCGATAGTCGACACAGAGATACCCAGGTGTGGGCAAATATCCGAGATGCCTGATTCTCTGCGCTACCGCCAGGGCGGCGGGCGACGAGCTGTCCACCTGTGGACAGGACCTGTGGGGAGTGGCTGTGCGTCGCCGCGGCGGGCGTTCGTCGACAGATTGGCGGCTCTCCGCACTCGCACGTGCAGTCCACCCTTACCCACACCACCTGTGGACAAACACTGTGGACAACTGCGGGAGCGCGGCGCCCGGGGTGACCTGCCCGTCGTCGTCCGGACAGGTCACTCGCCGACGTGGCGGGGTCCGACCCGGCGGGCGTCGGGAGGAGGTGTAGCAAGCCGGGGCAGGCTGGAGCGGGCGGCGGGATCGTCAGCCGCGGGCGGTCTGCTTGATCCGGTTGGTCAGTTCGGTGACCTGGTTGTAGATCGAGCGCCGCTCCGCCATCAGGTGGCGGATCTTGCGGTCGGCGTGGATGACCGTCGTGTGGTCGCGGCCGCCGAACTGCTG
>DAIOGQ010000154.1:0-9338 GCA_036745175.1 Kineosporiaceae bacterium | reverse complement strand
CCCGCACGTCAGGGCGCGCCCGGAGCCACGTTCACCGGGACATCGACCATTACGGCACCCGCGTCCGCCTGCGCCCGCGCCCACCTGCGCGCGCCACGCGCGTGGAGCCCACGACGGAAGCGCAGCCATGGGTACAGAGCCACAGCCGGCCGGCAGCGCGACCACTCGATTCAGCGACTCGTGCACCCCGGCAGAGGTCATGCGCCTATTTGTGCACTCGTGCACCCATTCACGCACCCGATCGTGCACTGGTGCTCCATTCGGCCACCGGTTCGAGCGCTCACGGTGGCACAGCCGGCTGCCCGCTGCCGAGCCGCCCTGCGACGTGAACCATCAGCATGCGGCCGGCGGTGCCGGCGGCCGGGCGAGCGGTGATGACGGACGGCGGTCGTGAGCGCGCGCCGGCGCGTATCGCAGCGCGCCGCGGCTCGCGTCGTCGCGAGGAGCCCCCGAGGAGCCACCAATCAGGCTGAACGTGGTAGATCGTGCGGCGTTCTGCCGCAAGATGTCGCACGATCTTGGGTGAACGCGCCGTCCCGCCGTGCCGGACCGCCGCCGAACCCGCTCTGCCCTCACATGTGAGGGCAGAGCAAGGGAGCGCCGACCAGCACCAGGCCTGGCACCACGCCGACGCCCATGCCGCCCGAGCATCAGGGCACCAGTCACGGGGGCCTCACTCTCCAGCCACCGGCCACCAGCCCCGCGGGCCTCAGCCACCAGCCCCGGAAGCCCCAGCGCCAGCTTCAGGGACACCAGTCCCCAGGCACCAGCCGGCCCAGCCACCAACCGCAGCCGCGCGCTCACCGGCGGCACGGGCAGCAGGCGCCGGGCTCCCTCGTGCCCCGGGGCAAGCGCGTCAGAAACCGAGCCGCTGGAGCTGCTTCGGGTCGCGCTGCCAGTCCTTGGCGATCTTGACCCGCAGGTCGAGGTGGACCCGCTGGCCGAGCAGTGCCTCGATCCCCTGCCGGGCCTTGATGCCGACGTCGCGCAGCCGGGCGCCGCCCTTGCCGATGACGATGGCCTTCTGCGACTCGCGCTCGACGAAGACGTTGACGTACACCTCGAGCAGCGGGTCGTCGGCCGGCCGCCCTTCGCGCGGGGTCATCTCGTTGACGACGACGGCGAGGCTGTGCGGCAGCTCGTCGCGCACCCCCTCGAGCGCTGCCTCCCGCACGAGCTCGGCGACCATGACGGCCTCGGGCTCGTCGGTCAGCTCGCCGTCCGGGTACAGCGGGGGCCCGTCGGGCAGGTGGCTCACGAGGACGTCGGTGAGCCGGTCGACCTGGAAACCCTGGAGCGCCGACACCGGGACGATGTCGTCGGCGTCGACGAGCCGGGACACGGCGAGGAGCTGCTCGGCGACGACCTGGCTCTGGACGGCGTCGGTCTTCGTGACGATCGCGACGACCGGACGGCGGGTGCGGGCCTTGCGCAGCTCGGCCAGCTCGGCGGCGATGAACTTGTCGCCCGGCCCGACCGCCTGGTCGGCGGCGATGCAGAAGCCGATGACGTCGACCTCGAGGAGCGTGGAGCGGACGAGGTCGTTGAGCCGCTCGCCGAGCAGGGTCCGCGGCCGGTGCAGGCCGGGGGTGTCGACGAGGACGAGCTGGGCGTCCGGGCGGTGCACGATGCCGCGGATCGCGTGCCGGGTGGTCTGCGGCCGGCTCGACGTGATGGCGACCTTGCCCCCGACGAGGGCGTTCGTCAGGGTCGACTTGCCGGCGTTGGGCCGGCCCACGAGGCAGGCGAAGCCGGACCGGAACTTCTGCGGGGCGTCCATCGACCGTCAGTCCTCCTCGTCGTCGCCGGCGGGCACGGCGGGGTCCCGCCGCACGAGCACCGACGCGAGCTGGTGGCGGCGGCCCTCGAAGCGGTCGGCCTCGAGCTCGAGCCCGCCGACCCGGGCGGTCGCGCCGGCGATCGGCACCCGCCCCAGCGCCTTGGCGAGCAGCCCGCCGACGGTGTCGACCTCCTCGTCGTCCAGCTCGAGGCCGAACAGGTCGCCGACCTCCTCGACGTGCAGCCGGGACCGGACCCGGAACGCGCCGCCGCCGAGGTCCTCGACGTCCGGCTCGTCGCGGTCGTACTCGTCCGCGATCTCGCCGACGATCTCCTCGACGAGGTCCTCGAGGGTGACGATGCCCGCCGTCCCGCCGTACTCGTCGACGACGACGGCGACATGTCCGGCGTCCCGCTGCATCTCGCGCAGGAGGTCGTCGACGGGCTTGCTGTCGGGGACGAACAGCGGGTCACGCATGACCTTCTCGACCGTCTCCCCCGCCGCCGCTTCGGGCCGCTCGTGCAGCCGGCGCGCGACGTCCTTGAGGTAGATGATCCCGCGCACGTCGTCGAGGCCGTCGCCGACGACGGGCACCCGGGAGAAGCCGGAGCGCAGGAACAACGACATCGCCGCGCGCAGCGACGTCCCGTGGTCGACCGACACGAGCGCGGTCCGCGGCACCATGACCTCCCGCGTCAAGGTGTCGCCGAGCTCGAAGACGGAGTGGATCATCTGCCGCTCGTCGGCCTCGATGACCTTGCTCTCCCCCGCCATGTCGACGAGCTCGCGCAGCTCCGCCTCGGACGCGAACGGGCCGTCGCGGTAGCCGCGGCCGGGGGTGACGACGTTCCCGACGAGCACGAGCAGGCGCGCGAGCGGGCCGAGCACGCGGCTGAGCGCCCGGAGCAGTGGCGCGGCGACGAGCCCGACCCGGTCGGAGTGCTGGCGGCCGAGCGTCCGCGGGCCGACCTCGACGAGCACGAACCAGGCGGCGGTGATGGTCCCGATCGCCGCCAGCGCCGCCTGCCAGCGGACCGTCAGGACGTCGAGCCAGACGACCATGACGCACGCGAAGGCGCTCGTGAGCGCGAGGATCCGGACGAAGGCCGAGACCGACAGCGTCGGCGCGGGGTCGGCCGCGACCCGGACGAGCGCGACCGCGCCGCGCCGGCCCTCCTCGCGCAGGTCGGCGGCACGCCCGCGGGAGACCCGGGACAGGGCCGCCTCGGACGCCGAGAGCAGCCCGGCGACGAGCACGAGGACGACTGCCAGGGCGAGCAGCCGGACGTCCCCGGAGGTCACGCCCGGCCCCGGGTGGCGAGGAAGGTGAGCAGCAGCCTGCGCTGCAGGCCGAACATCTCCTTCTCCTCGTCGGGCTCCGCGTGGTCGTAGCCCAGGAGGTGGAGGATGCCGTGCGTCGTGAGGAGCAGCAGCTCCTCCTGGGTCGTGTGCCCGGCCTGCTCGGCCTGCTTGAGGGCGACCTGCGGGCACAGGACCACGTCGCCCAGCAGCCCGGCGGGCGACTCCTCGTCGTCGCTGCCCGGACGCAGCTCGTCCATCGGGAACGACAGGACGTCGGTCGGGCCGGGCTCGTCCATCCACTGCACGTGGAGCTGCTCCATCGCGGCCTCGTCGACGAGCACGACGCTCAGCTCTGCCTGCGGGTGGATCCGCAGCTGCGCCAGGACGTGCCGGGCCAGCGCGACGATCTCGGCCTCGTCGGCCGCGACACCGCTCTCGTTGTTGACCTCGACGCTCACGGGTGGGTGCTCACGCCTCAGCGCCGCCCGCGGCGCTGCCGCGCGGCGTCCGGTCGCTGCGCCGCCGCCGGGCCGGACCGGGCCGGCGCCGGCTGGGCCTGGGTCTCGTCCCACCGCGAGTACGCGTCGACGATGTCGCTGACGAGCCGGTGCCGGACGACGTCCGAGCTCGTCAGCAGGCTGAAGTGGACGTCCTCGACGGTGTCGAGGATGTCGCGGACCACGCGCAGGCCGGACGCCGTGCCGGACGGCAGGTCGATCTGGGTGACGTCGCCGGTGACGACCATCTTCGAGCCGAACCCCAGCCGGGTGAGGAACATCTTCATCTGCTCGGTCGAGGTGTTCTGCGCCTCGTCGAGGATGATGAACGCGTCGTTCAGCGAACGGCCACGCATGTACGCCAGCGGCGCCACCTCGATCGTGCCGGCCGCGATGAGCCGCGGGATCGAGTCCGGGTCGACCATGTCGTGGAGCGCGTCGTAGAGCGGCCTCAGGTACGGGTCGATCTTGTCGTTGAGCGTGCCGGGCAGGAAGCCGAGCCGCTCGCCCGCCTCGACCGCCGGCCGGGTGAGGATGATCCGGTTGACCCGCTTGCCCTGGAGCGCCTGGACGGCCTTGGCCATCGCGAGGTAGGTCTTGCCGGTGCCGGCCGGACCGATGCCGAACACGATCGTGTGCTGGTCGATCGCGTCGACGTAGCGCTTCTGGTTGAGCGTCTTGGGCCGGATCGTGCGGCCCCGGCTCGACAGGATGTTGAGCGTCAGCACGTCGGCCGGGCGCTCGCTCGTCTGCTGCCGGAGCATGCCGACGGAGCGCTCGACGGCGTCGGCCGTGAGGTTCTGCCCGCTCGCGAGGACGGCGACGAGCTCGTCGACGAGCCGTTCGACGAGGGCGACCTCGCCGAAGGGTCCGGTGATGCTGATCTCGTTGCCCCGCACGTGGATGTCGGCCTTGGGGAACGAGCGCTCGACGGACCGCAGGATCTCGTCTCGGGCCCCGAGCAGGCTCACCATGGGGACCTCGGGCGGCACGACCATGCGATGGATCGCCCCGTGGGTCGCCGGCTGCGTGCCCGCCGGGACGGGCGCGCCGTTCGGTGCTGGTGTCTGGTCTGACATGAGTGGCGGGAGCCGACCACCCTTCGGTCTCGTTCGGTCAGAGCGCGCCCGCGGCCGTCCGCGCGACGTCGGACCATGCTAACCGCCGGGTCCGACACCGTGCTCGGGAGAGGACCGCCCTGGGCGCGGCGGGCCGCAACGACGGCCTGCAGCTCAGCCCGGCGGCCAGGCGAACGAGCGGCCCGCGAGCACGTGCGCATGGACGTGGAACACCGACTGGCCGACCTCGGCGCCGGTGTTGAAGACGAGGCGGAACGGTCCGCCGGCCTCGTCGTGCGCGATCCGGGCCCCGACCTCGACGAGCTCGGCGAGCGTCCCCGGGGCGGCGCGGGCAAGCACGGTGACGTCCCGGTGATGGGCGAGCGGGATGACGAGGACGTGGGTCGGGGCCTTCGGGTCGATGTCCCGGAAGGCGAGCACCCGCTCTCCGCGGTGCACGACGGTCGCCGGGATCTCCCCCGCGACGAGCCGGCAGAACAGGCAGTCGGCGGCGGGCTCCCGCTCGGGGGCGGCGTCGGGAGCTGCGTCGGGGGCGCCGTCTGGGGCGGCCTCGGGGGCGACGTCCGGCGCCATCTCGGGGATCGCCGCATCGCTGTCGTCGGTACTCACGCTGCGTGAGCGTAGCCGCCCCGGAGGCGCCTCACATGGACCCCGGCACCCACCAAGCAGTAGAAACGAGGCGCACGTTCGGCCTGTCAACCGGACCGGGGAGCCAGGCGTCCCCTGGACATGACGACGGCCGCAGGCACGGCGGACGTCCTCCGGTGGGCGGGGGGCGCCGGCGTCGGGACGACGAGCCGGAGGGAGGGGGCCGTGCCCTCGCGCGCGACCGGCCGCCCCGCGGGTTCCTCGGACGACACGCAGCCGGCCCGGGCGCAGGGCCGCTCCGGCAGCCCGGTCACGGACGACCCCACCACATGGGACGCCGAGACCGCCGTGACGGTCCTCTACGCCTCGCACTGGTCGCCGCTCGTGCGGCTCGCGACGCTGCTCACCCGGGACGCCTCCGTCGCCGAGGAGCTCGTCCAGGACGCGTTCGTCGCGCTGCACCGCCGCTGGGGGTCGCTCGCCGATCCGGGCGCAGCGCACGGATACCTGCGCACGAGCGTCGTCAACGCGGCCCGCTCCGCGCTGCGCCACCGCGGCGTCGAGGAGCGCTACCGCCAGCCCGCCCCGCCCGACCCCGCGGGTCCCGACGAACGCGCCGTCCGCGCGAGCGAGGACGCCCGGGTGATGGCCGCCCTGAGGACGCTGCCGCGCCGGCAGCAGGAGGTGCTCGTCCTGCGGTACTACTGCGACTTGTCCGAGTTCGACATCGCGCAGACCCTCGGGCTCAGCCGCGGTGCCGTCAAGAGCCACGCCCACCGTGGGCTCGCCGCCCTCAAGGCGGCGCTGGAACGTGCCGGGGAGGTGCCCGAGTGAGCGACGAGCGGATTGTCGACCCGACCGGCTCCGCGCCCGATCCGCAGGACGACCCGACCGCGGCGCTGCTGCGCGACGTCCTGACCCGTGAGGCGGACGCCGTCCGGCCGGCTCCCGACGGGCTGGCCCGGATCCGGGCGGCCATCGAGGCCGAAGGCGGCCGCTCCGGCGTCCGCGGGCTGGTGTCCATGACGAGCCCGTCGGGCGGCACGCGCCCCGTCCGGGGCGGCCGGGTCCGTCGCGGGATGCGCCGCTGGTCCCCCGTGCTCGCCGCGGCAGCGTCCGTCGTGCTGCTCGCCGGCGTGGCCGGGGTGGCGCTGGACCGTTTCCCGATCTTCGACTCGCGGGGCAACGCCGCGACGACGACGCCGCAGGGGCCGCCGAAGCTGCTGCCGGTGTACGCCGTCGGTGAGCGGACGCAGGACGGGCGCACCGAGTACGCGCTCTTCCGCGAGTACCGGCCGACGACGGCTCGGTCGGTCGACGAACGGCTGAAGGCGGCCCTCACCGAGGCGGTCAGCCGGCCGGCGCAGGACCCGGACTACGTGCGGGTGTTCGGCGGCAGCGGCGGGACCACGGTCCAGGCCCGCTGGGACGCCGCGGCGGGCGAGGTCCAGGTCGCGCTGACGCCGGCCATGGTCACGGTGCGCCGGGCCGGTGACGACCGGGCCCGGATCGCGATCCAGCAGCTCGTGTGGACCGCGTCCGCCGTCCTGTCCGAGACCCGGCCGGACTCGGCCGACGTCCCGGTCCGGATCTCCATCTCCGGCTCGACGCAGAGCCCGTTCATGTTCGGCCGGCCCACGTACCTGCTGGGCGGCCAGTTCCGCCGCGCCCACGGCGTCGACGACCCGCTCGCCCCGGTCTGGATCGTCAACCCCGGCGAGCAGACGACGCTCGGGCGGCAGATGACGACGGTCGACGTGAGCGCCGGGTACACCGGGCGCACCGGCGTCGCGTGGGTGCTCGAGCGGGACGGCGACATGGTCGCGAACGGGACGGCGCAGCCCGGCTACGTGAACGGCGCCCAGAACGCCGTCCCCGGCTCTCGCGGCACCGCCAAGATCGAGATCGACACCCGGGAACCCGGCGACTACGTCCTCACGGTGTCCGAGCCGCAGCGCGAGGGCTCGGCGCCGTGGAGCGACTCCAAGGAGTTCACGGTCAACTGACCGGGGCGTCCCACCGGCCGAGCCGGACCGACAGCACCGCGAGCGCCGCCGCCCCGGCCGACGACGTGCGAAGCACCTCGGGGCCGAGCCGGACGGCGCGCGCCCCGGCCGCGACCAGCACGTCGACCTCCTCCGGGGCCAGGCCGCCCTCGGGTCCGACGACGACGACCACGTCGGACGGCGTCCGGCCGGGAACCCGCGCCGAACCGCTGGGCGGCCCCTGGCCGGGGCTCGGCAACGGCACGCTCCCGATCGGCTCGGACGCCCCCTCATGAAGCACGAGCACCGCTCCCCCGGCGCCCACGGTCGCCTCGGCGAGCCGGGCCAGGCCGGACGTCGTGACGAGCGCGCCGACGTCCGGGACGGTCGGACGCCGCGACTGCTTGGCCGCGGCCCGGGCCGTGGCGACCCAGCGCAGCCGGGACCGTTCCCCGCGCTCGGCGGCCCACCGGACGACGCTGCGCGAGGCCTGCCACGGCACGACGCCGTCGACGCCGAGCTCGGTCGCGGTCTCGACCGCCGCCTCGTCGCGGCCGCCCTTGGCGAGTGCCTGGACGAGGACGAGCCGCGGCAGCCGCGGCGGGACGTCCGCGACCCCGAGCACCCGCAGCACGAGCCGGTCCCGCTGAGCCTCGGTGACCTCGCAGCGGGCCGTCCGGCCCGAGCCGTCCGCGACGTCGACCTGCTCGCCGGACCGGGTCCGGCGCACGGTCGCGGCGTGCCGGCCCTCGTCGCCGTCCAGGGTCAGGACAGCCCCCTGGACGACCCCGCTGAGCCCGCCGTCGGGCAGGAGGAAGAGCGCCGTCGTCACGGCCGGGACGCTACCGCGGTCGGCGCCGGCACCCGGGCGTCGCCTCCGGTGCCGTGACCCCGCGCCCGCGGGTCAGTGCCCGGCGATCCGGTCCCGCAGCTTGGAGAACAGACCGCTGCCGGCGGCGGGCGCCAGCCGGCCGGCGGGCCGCTCCTCGCCGCGCAGCCGGGCCAGGTCGCGCAGCAGCGCCTCCTGCTGCTCGTCGAGCGCGCGCGGGGTGAGCACGGCGAGGTGGACGACGAGGTCGCCGCGGCCGGCGCCGCGCAGGTGGGCCACGCCGAGCCCGCGCAGGGTGACGACCTCACCGGACTGGGTGCCCGGCCGGACGTCGATCTCCTCGGCGCCGTCCAGCGTCTCGAGCTCGACGGTCGTGCCGAGCGCGGCCGCCGTCATCGGGATCTCGACCGTGCAGTGCAGGTCGTCGCCGCGCCGGGTGAACGTCGCGTGCTGGCGCTCGACGACCTCGACGTACAGGTCGCCGGGCGGGCCGCCGGACGGGCCGACCTCGCCGTGGCCGGCGAGCTGGATCCGGGTGCCGGTGTCGACGCCTGCGGGGATCTTGATCGCGATCGAGCGACGGGTCCGGACCCGGCCCTCGCCCGAGCACTCCAGGCAGGGGTCCGGGATGACGCTGCCGAAGCCGTGGCAACGCGCGCACGGCTGGGTCGTCATGACCTGGCCGAGGAACGAGCGGGCGACCCGCTGGACCTGGCCGCGACCCTTGCAGACGTCGCAGACCTGCGGCGAGGTCCCCGGCCGGCAGCACGTGCCCTCGCACGTCGGGCAGACCACGGCGGTGTCGATCTGCAGCTCGCGCGTGCCGCCGAACGTCGCCTCGGCGAGGTCGACCTCGATCCGGATCAGCGCGTCCTGCCCGCGGCGCTGGCGCGGCGTCGGGCCGCGTTGGGCGCCCGCGGAGGCGCCGAAGAAGGTCTCGAAGATGTCGGTGAAGCCGAAGCCCGGGCCGAACCCGCCGCCGCTGCCGTTCGGGTCCACCCCCATGTCGTACATCTGCCGGCGCTCGGGGTTGGACAGCACCTCGTAGGCCCGGCCGACCTCCTTGAACCGGTCCTCGGCGCCGGACGAGCCGTTGACGTCGGGGTGCAGCTCACGGGCCAGCTTGCGGTAGGCCTTCTTGATCTCGTCGCTCGACGCGTCGCGCGTGACGCCGAGGATCTCGTAGTAGTCGCTCACGAGGCTCCGTTGTCAGGACCGGGAGGGTTGTCAGGACCGGGAGGGTTGTCAGGACCGGGAGGGTTGTCAGGACCGGGAGGG
>DAIOGQ010000153.1:5922-9379 GCA_036745175.1 Kineosporiaceae bacterium | reverse complement strand
GTCCGGACGAAGTGCTCGACGTGCGCGGCCCTCGCCGCCGCGAGCACCTGCTCGGGGGTCGCGTCCTCCGCGCCGTAGGCGATGTTGTCCCGGATCGTGCCGCCGAACAGCCAGGTGTCCTGCAGCACCATCCCGAACGAGCGCCGCAGGTCGTCCCGCGTGAGCCGGCGGACGTCGACGCCGTCCAGGGTGATCCGGCCGCCGTCGAGCTCGTAGAACCGCATGAGCAGGTTGACGAGCGTCGTCTTCCCGGCACCGGTCGGGCCGACGATCGCGACGGTCTCACCCGGCCGTGCCTCGAGCGACAGGTCGTCGATGAGCGGCGTGTCCGCGTTGTAGCGGAACGAGATCCGGTCGAAGACGACGTGACCGCGGACGGCGGCCAGCAGGGCCGGCTCGGCGTCGTCCGGCTCCTCCTCGGGCTCGTCGAGTACCTCGAAGACCCGTTCGGCGGACGCGAGCCCGGACTGGACGACGTTCGTGATGCTCGCGAGCTGGGTGATCGGCATCGTGAACTGGCGCGAGTACTGGATGAACGCCTGGACGTCGCCGAGCGACATCGTCCCGGAGGCGACGCGCAGCCCGCCGACGACGGCGATCCCCACGTAGTTGAGGTTCCCGATGATGTTCATCGCGGGCATGATGATCCCGCTGACGAACTGGGCCTTGAAGCTCGCGCGGTACATCTCGTCGTTCGCCGCGTCGAACGTCTCGAGGCTTGCCCGGCGGCGGCCGAAGACCTTGACGAGGTCGTGCCCCGAGTACGTCTCCTCGACGTGGCTGTTGAGCGTCCCCGTCCACGTCCACTGCGCGACGAACTGCGGCTGCGAGCGCTTGGCGATGAGCATCGTCACGACGATCGACAGCGGCACGGTGACGAGCGAGATCACCGCGAGCAGCGGGCTGATCCACAGCATCATGACGAGCACGCCGAGCACGGTGAACACCGAGGTGATGAGCTGGGTGAGCGTCTGCTGGAGGGTCTGGCTGACGTTGTCGATGTCGTTCGTGACCCGGGACAGGATGTCGCCGCGCGGGTGGGTGTCGAAGTAGCGCAGCGGCAGCCGGCCGAGCTTGAGGTCGACCTCCTCGCGCAGGAGGTAGATCGTCCGCTGGGTGACACCGGCCATGATGTACGACTGCATCCACAGGAAGACCGCGCTCGCGACGTAGGCCGCCACGACGACGAGCAGGGCGTTCCGCAGGGCGGTGAAGTCGACGCCGACGCCGGGGACGAGGTCCATCGCCGCGACCATGTCCGCCTGCGTCGTGTCGCCGGCCGCACGCAGCCGCTCGACGACCTGCTCCTTGGTGACGCCCTCGGGCAGCCGGGCCCCGACGACGCCGGCGAAGAGGACGTCGGTCGCGGTGCCGAGCAGCTTGGGCCCGGCGACGGAGAAGACCTGGCTCACGACCGCGAACCCGAGCACGAGCCCGATGAGCAGCCGCTCGGGGCGCAGCCGGTCGAGCATCCGGCGGGCGACCTCGCCGGCGTTGCGCGGCTTCTCCGTCGGCATCCCCATCGTCATGCCGCGGCCCATCGGGCCGCCGCCCGGACCGGGCGGCCGCGCCGGGGCGCCCGTCGCGCCGCGCGCCGTCGTCGGGGCGCTCACGCCGCACCCGCCGCGGCGAGCTGGGACGACACGATCTCGGCGTACGTGGGGCACCTCTCGAGGAGCTCGGAGTGCGTTCCGGTGCCGACGATGCGCCCACCGTCGAGGACGACGATCTGGTCGGCGTCGAGGATCGTGCTGATCCGCTGGGCGACGATGACGACGCTCGCGTGCGTCGTCTCGTGCGAGAGCGCGGCGCGCAGCCGGGCGTCGGTCGCGTAGTCGAGCGCGGAGAAGCTGTCGTCGAAGACGTAGACGAGCGGACGGCGCACGAGGGCCCGTGCGATCGCGATCCGCTGTCGCTGGCCGCCGGAGAAGTTCGCCCCGGCCTGGTCGACCCGGGCCAGGAGCCGCTCGGGCAGGGCGCGCACGAAGTCCGCGGCCTGCGCCACCTCGAGGGCGTGCCAGAGCTCGGCGTCCGTCGCGTCGGCCCGGCCGAACCGCAGGTTGCTCGCGATCGTCCCGTTGAAGAGGAACGCCTTCTGCGGCACGATGCCGAGCCGCGACCACACGTCGTCCTGCCGCATCCGGCGGACGTCGACGCCGTCGACGAGCACAGCCCCGGCGGTGACGTCGTAGAGGCGCGGCAGGAGGTTGACCAGCGTGGTCTTGCCCGAGCCGGTGCTGCCGACGATGGCCGTCGTCCGGCCCGGCTCGATCCGCAGGTCGATCCCGCGCAGGACCGGTTCCTCCGCGCCCGGGTAGCGGAACTCGACGTCGCGCAGCTCGACGACGCCGAGCGAGCGGCCGGGCTCGTCGGGCTCGTCGGGGTCGTGGACCACCGGGACGGTGTCGAGGACTGCCTGGATGCGCTCGGCGGAAGCCGCCGCGCGCGGCACCATGACCGCCATCATCACGGCCATCATGACGCTGAAGAGGATCTGCATCATGTACGACAGGAACGCCGTCATGTCACCGATCTGCATGCGGCCGTCGTCGATGAGGTGCGCACCGAACCAGACGATCGCGACGCTGGAGACGTTCATGATGAAGAAGATGGCCGGCATCGTCAGCGCGAAGAGCCGGGTGACGCGCAGGGTCGTGTCCGTGAGGTCGGCGTTGGCCTCGGCGAAGCGCTCCTGCTCGTAGCGGGTCCGGACGAAGGCACGGATGACCCGGATGCCGGTGAGCGTCTCGCGCAGGACGCCGTTGATCCGGTCGATCTTCACCTGGACGGCACGGAAGAGCGGGATCGCCTGCGAGAGGACGACGGCGATGAACGCGAGCATGACCGGGATGACGACGGCGATGAGGCCGGACAGCCGCACGTTCTCGCGCAGCGCCATGACCACGCCGCCGACCGCGGTGATCGGCGCCGACACCATGAACGCCAGGCCCATCAGGACGAGCGTCTGGACCTGCTGGACGTCGTTCGTGTTGCGGGTGATGAGCGAGGGCGCCCCGAAGTCGTTGACCTCGCGCAGCGAGAAGTCCTGCACGCGGCGGAAGATCGCGGCCCGGACGTCGCGGCCGAACGACATCGACGCCTGCGCGCTGAACCAGGCGCCGACGACGGCGGCGGCGCCGAGGCCCGCCGTGACGGCCAGCATGAGCCCACCCACCCGCAGGATGTAGCCGGTGTCCCCGACGACCACGCCGTTGTCGATGATGTCCGCGTTGAGGCTCGGCAGCCACAGGTTGCCGATCGCCTGCACGGCCAGCAGGACGGTCACGATCACCACCTGCCGCCGGTAGGGCTGAAGATGGGTACGCAGCAGCCTCGTCATGGTCGCCCGTCCTCGTCGTGCGTCGTCGCGTCGTCCGTCGTCGCGTCGTCCGTCGTCGCGCTGTCCGTCGTCGCGCTGTCCGTCGTCGCGCTGTCCGTCGTCGCGCTGTCCGTCGTC
>DAIOGQ010000153.1:0-5822 GCA_036745175.1 Kineosporiaceae bacterium | reverse complement strand
GTCCGTCGTCGCGCTGTCCGTCGTCGCGCTGTCCGTCGTCGCGCTGTCCGTCGTCGCGCTGTCCGTCGCCGACCGTCCCGGAGGGAGGCAGCCGTCCCCCGCTGCCTCGGACCAGGCCCCGAGCAACCGCGCGAGCTCGCGGCGGTCCGCCTCGGGCAGCCGCGCGACGGACCGTTCCAGGAACTCCCCGAGGGCCGCGTGCACGTCGGCCTGCAGGGCGTGCCCGGCCGCGGTGAGCCGGACGACGCTCTGCCGCTGGTCCCGCGGGTCCGCGGTCCGCTCGACCAGCCCGGCGCGCTCCATCCGCTGCAGCATCCGGGTGACGCTGGGCGCCGAGAGCAGCAGCGCCTCGCCGAGGTCGCGCTGCGCGACGGCCTCCTTGTGCGCCAGCACGCGCAGGCACATCGCCTGGGCCGGGTGCAGGTCGTGGCGGGACAGCACCCGATGGAGCAGGAGCCGCTGTCGGTGGACGAGGCGCATAAAGGCCTCGTGGACCTGCGCCGAGAGCTGGTCGGGGGCGGTCGAGGGCACGGTAGGACGTTAGCTCCGCAACAGTTAGCGCCGCAACAGTTAGCCTCGCAACAGTTAGCCCCGCAGTCCACTTAGCCCGGCGCAACCTGGTGAGGCGCGACCGCTGGCCGGACGATCGGCCAGCCGTGCGCAAACGTGGTCAAGTCGATGGCGATCAGGGACGATGTCCCCCTGATGGGACCCTCGGGCATGCCTGTGGTGCCCGACCGGACCCCCGAGCATGCGCGGGCCGCCGTCGCGGCCTACGCCGCTCTCGAGCAGGCGCAGAGCGGGCCGGTCGGGCCGCGGGCGCGCGCGCTGCTCGGCGAGGCTGCAGCCCGCGGGTGGCACGACGTCGCGTGCCTGCTCCACTACGCCGACTACGCGCACCTCCAGCTCGCCGGGGCCGACCTGGGCGCGTCGCTGCGCGGCATGACGCACGAGGCCGAGCGCTCCCGGGACGACGCGCTCGTCGCACTCGTCACGGCGACCCGCGGGGAGCTGCCGGGCCGGGACCTGCGGGACACCTCGGACGCCCCCGACGCCGAGCTGGCCGTCGCCGTCGCGCTTCTCGACGACGGCCGGGGGTCGTCCGTGCACCGCCCGGTCGCCTACGTGGCCTGCGCGCTCGGTTACGGGCTACGGGGGCTGTGGGAGCTCGAGGAGGAGATGTACGCGCGCGCCGACGAGGCGCTCGCCGTCCAGCTGCCGCCCCCGCTCGACCTGACGCAGCCGTTCACCCGGCGGGTCGTGGCGGTGAACCGGGTCGAGGCGCACGCGGCGTGGACCTGCGGGCTGCTCGAGGCGGGGCTGCTCGACGACGCCCGCCTGCGGGCGTCGCACCGGCCCCGGCTGTCGAGCGAGGTGGTGGCCGACCTGCCGCCGCAGTGGGCCCGGGACGTCGTCGCGGTGACCTTCCTGCTCTCCGCCATCGCCGGTGAGCCCGAGCCCGCACCGCTCGCGGAGGTCGTGGCCGACGCCGAGTCGGCGGCGTGGCCGGGGTACGTCGGCTGCGCCCTCCTCGGCGGCGCGGTCCGCGCGCTCGACCTCGACGACCAGGCGCTCGCGGGCGACCTGGCCGAGCAGGCCCTCAAGCGGCTCGGCGACGACTACCTGCCGACGGTACGGCTCCTCGCGCTCAACGTCGCCGCCCGCGTCACGGCGTCCGCGGCGACGTCCCGGTACCTGGAGGACCTGACGGCGCTGCGCTGGACCGCCCGGCTGCGGATGCTCGGAGCGGCCCGGGCGCGGCTCGACGCCGAGCGGATCCGGCTCGACCACGAGCGGCTCACCGAGCGGGCGTACCTCGACGAGCTGACCGGCGTCGCCAACCGGCATGCCTACGCGCGCCATCTCGGGCGGCTTCGCCGCAGCCGTGACGACCAGGGCGTCGCGGTCCTCATGATCGACGTCGACCATTTCAAGTCGGTCAACGACAGGTTCGGGCACCACGTCGGCGACGACGTCCTGCGTCGTGTCGCCGCGCTGCTCACCGAGCGGTCGCGGCCGTCCGACCTCGTCGCCCGGCTCGGTGGCGACGAGTTCGTCCTCGTCCTCGACGGCGTCCACCGGGACGACGCGCACCGCCGCGGGAAGGAGCTCGTCCGGGCCGTGCTCGACGAGCGGTGGTCCGACCTGGCCGGGGGACTGAGGGTCACCGTCAGCGCCGGGCTGGCCTGCGGCGGCGCACCGGACGTCGACGAACTGCTCTCGGAGGCCGACCGTCGACTCTACGAGGCGAAGTCCCAGGGCCGCGCCCGGCTCGCCGCCGCCGACGCCTGACCGGGAGACCGGAGTCGCCGTCGGCGCCCTCGGCGCCGGCGACCGGGCCCGCCGCCCTGGCCGGCCACCTGTCCGCCCGGAACCTGGCGGTGACGCCGCCGGACGAGGACCCTGGTGGCGTCAGGTCCGGGTATCTCGAGCAGCGAGGATCCGCGGACGGCGCATTCAGGAAGTAGCCTTCGGCCGTTCCAGGTGACCACCGCCGAGCCGCCGACCACCCAGGGGGCCACACATGCGCAAGGGGGCTGCCGAGAGCGCGGGGATCGCGGCTCTCACGGCCGCGCTCTACGCCGTCGGGGCGCTCCTCGCGTTCCGCTGGTTCGACGCCAACGGGCTCGGCCCGGGGTTCTTCCCGTCGGCGGGGGTCACCGTCTCCGTCCTCGTCCTGACCGAGCGGCGGCGCTGGCCCTGGGTGCTGGTCGGCGTCGCCCTCACCGAGTTCGGCCTCGACATCGTCCACGACCTCGGGCCCCGTGCCGCGGCCGGCTACGCCGTCGCGAACGTCGTCGAACCGCTCGTCGGCGCGAGCCTGCTGCGATCGGTCGTGGGCCGGGTCGACCTCGGCCGGCGCCGCGACCTGTGGGGCTTCCTGGTGTGCGCCGGGGCCTTGGGACCGGCCGTCGGCGCGGTCGTCGCGGCGACGACGAGCACGCTCGACGGCGGCCAGCGGCCGTGGCTGCTGTTCGCGGCCCGGTGGCTGCTCGGCGACGGACTGGGGGTGCTGCTCGTCGGCGGCGCCGTCCTCGGGTGGCGGTCGGGCGACCCCTCGAGCCGCGAGCGGCTGTACCGGCCCACGGGGGTCGCGCTCCTGGGGGTCAGCGTCGTCGCGTCGCTCGCGGTCTTCCGGTGGGACGTCGTCTGGCTGGGCTACGTGCTTGTCGCCCTCCTGGTCACGGTCGCGTTCCGGCTCGGCACCCGTGGCGTCGGGCTCGCGGGCGCGGGCATGGCGACGGTCATCGGCGAGGCCGCGGCCGCCGGCCAGATCGACGTCCCGGAAGGGGTGACGGCGAACGCCACCTGGTTCGCGCTCAACCTCGTCGTCGGCCTCGTCGTCGTCGTGGCGCTGGCGCTCGCCGTCGAGATCGGTGAGCGCGAGGAGTCCGTGCGGCGCCGGCGCGAGGCGGAGGAGGCGCAGCGAACCGCGGAGGCGCAGGCCAGGGTCGCTACGGAACGGGCGGCTCTGCTGCAGTCCGAGCAGCAGGCCCGGGCCCGGGCCGAGCTGCTCCAGGACGTCACGGCGCGGCTGTCCAGCCTCACGGCGCCGGCGCAGATCGTCACGGCGATCGCCGAGCTCACCGCGCGGGCGCTCGCCACCCGGACCGCGATCCTGGCTCTGCCGCAGGCCGACGGTCTGCTGCGCTCGGCTGCGTCCTACGGGTACGGCGACGACGAACGGCGCCGGCTCGACGAGCTGCTCGCGCGTGGTGCCGACATCCCGCTGACCGCGGCCTTCGCCGGCGGCGGGTTCGTCGCCGCGGGTGGCCGGGAGGCGTTGCTCGCGCGGTTCACAGGCGCCGGCGACCTGCCGATCGAGGTCGGTGCGATGGCTGCGGTCGCCTGCGTCGTCGACGGCAGGCCCATCGGGGCGCTGGGCTGGGGGTTCGACACCGAGCGCGAGTTCGACGAGGACTTCGCCGCCGTGGCGTCGGCGATCGGCGCCCAGAGCGCGCTGGCCCTGGAGCGCGGCCGGCTCTTCGAGGCGGAGCGACGGCAGGGCGAGCGCGAGCACGAGGTTGCCGTCGAGCTGCAGCAGGCACTGCTCGGTCGCCCGGACGCCGTCCCGAAGCTCGACGTCGCGACCGTCTACCGGCCCGGGACGCACGACCTGCAGGTCGGCGGCGACTGGTACGACGTCATCGGGCTGCCGGACGGCGCCGCCGCTCTCGTCATCGGCGACGTGACGGGGCACTCGCTCGCGGCGGCTGCCGCCATGGGCCAGATCCGCAGCACCCTGCGCGCCCTGGCGCCGCTCATCAGCGAGCCGCACGCGCTGCTCGAACGGCTCGACACGTTCGTCGACCAGATCGACGGCGCGACCCTGACGAGCCTGTTCTACGCGGTCCTCGACCCGGCGACAGGTGCCCTGCGCTACTCGTGCGCCGGCCACCCGCCGCCCCTGCTCGTCCCACGCTCCGGCGAGCCGGTGTTCCTCGACGGCGGCCACGGACCGTTGCTCGGGGTGCCCGGCATCGGCCCGCGCACCACCGCCTCCGCCTCGGTGTCAGCCGACGACACCCTGGTCCTCTACACCGACGGCCTCGTCGAGCGCCGCACCGAGTCCCTGACCCACAGCCTCGCCGCCCTGGCCGGACACGCTCGTGAGGCCTGCCGGTCCGCGGGCTCCTGCCCGGCCCTCGTCTGCGACCACCTCACCCGCGCGCTGCTGGCGCCCGACGCCACCGACGACACCGCGCTGCTGGTGGCCCGCCGAGGCGTCTGACCTCCGTGACCCCCGAAGCCGAGCCGAGGTCCCCCGGCATACTGGACGCCGGACCCGCACACCAGCGTGTCCGCCGGGCCTCTAGCTCAATCGGCAGAGCAGCGGACTTTTAATCCGCGGGTTGTGGGTTCGATCCCCACGGGGCCCACGTGACCTGCGGTTTCGTGCCGTGGGTGGGAATGGGCGAACCAGAAACGAACCAAGAACGAACCACTTACTGGCGTCGGGTCAGGTCGCTGAGGGCCGCCGCGAAGTCAGCGGTGGTGACCGCTCGCCTGCCGAGGTAGTGGTCGAGTGTTGTCGACGGTCTGGCGTGGCCGAGTTGGTCGGCGATGTGGCGGATGCTGAAGCCGTGGTCGTCGAGCCGGGAGGCGACGGTCTTGCGGAAGGTGTGGCTGGTCACCCACGGGTAGCCGATGCCGTCCAGCGCGGCGCGCAGGTCGGCCTGGGTGTTGGACGGGTCGCGCAGCATGCCCGCCGGTGAGGGGAAGGCCACACCCGCCGGCCCGGTTGGGCGACCGGCCGTCTGCCGGTCGCGGAGGGTGTCGAGGACCGGCTGCGGCACGGCCAGGACGCGCTCGGATGCGGCGGTCTTGGTGCGGGGCTGGATCCGCAGCCCCGCACCGGCGATGCGCACGACGGTGGCGTTGATGTGGACGGTGCCGGCGGCCAGGTCGAGGACGGCGTCGCGCACGGCCGCGGCCTCACCGATCCGCACACCAGTGCCGAGCATGAACTGGACCAGGTCAGGTAGGTCCAGCCGCGTCGCGCGGGGGTCGGCGCACAGGCGGGCCTGCAGATCGATCGCCTCGTCCGGGGTAAGAGCCCGGACCGCCGGCGAGGGCAGGCGATCGGCCGGGAGTCCAAGACCGGGTTGTGAGCGATGGCGCCATGCCGGACGGCGTCCGCGCACAGGCTGGACAGGGCGCGTCGGGCAGCGCGGGCCGGCTGCGGGCCACGCCGCACCCGGACCGCGGCCAGGGCCCGGTCGATGACGGCGGGGGTGAGCTCGCCCAGGCGCAACTCGCCGAGGGCGGGCTGCACGTACAGTCGGGCCGCGGCCCGGTACAGCTGGCGCGTGCTCGCGGCC
>DAIOGQ010000152.1:4497-9390 GCA_036745175.1 Kineosporiaceae bacterium | reverse complement strand
GACGCGCCTGCGGGACAGCGCCGACAGGTCGGCCGGGCCGGCGGTCCTGCCGATCGGGACGTGCCTGCCGGAGCACCGGCCCGCGGCAAGAAGCGACGGCGCGCCCGACCTGCTCGTCGCGGCGTGCCGCGCGGCCGCGACCAGCGCCGGGCTGCCGGCCGCGGTCCCGCCCTGGCTGCCCCCGCTGCCGGACACCGTCCTGCTCGCCGACGTGCCACGGGAGCCCGACACGTCGTCGTCGGACCGCACGCCGCCGGCCGACGGACCGCCGGGCGGGCCCGGCGCGGGTCCGGGCGGCGCGTCGGGCGACAGGGAGTCGGGTCGCCGCCGGGCGCCCCGCCTCACGCTCGGGTTGGCGGACGTGCCGAGCAGGCAACGCCGCGAGCCTCTGGAGTGGGACCTGTGCAGCGGTCACCTCGGCGTGGCCGGCGCACCCGGGACCGGTCGCACGGGAGTGCTCCGGGTGGTCCTCGCGGGGCTCGCGGACCTCGGCGGCGAGGCGCACGTCCACGAGCTCGTCGGGTCCGGCGCACCCGCGATCCCGGCCGGGGCGCCGGGACTGGGGACCGTCGTGGCGGTGACCGATCCCGAGCGGGCAGCCCGGCTGCTGCGCCACCTCGCCCACGACCGGCTGCCCTCGCCATGGACGGTCCTCGTCGTCGACGGATGCGAGGCGGTCCTCGACGCCCTCACCGTGCACGATCGCGGCCGGCCGGTCGACGACCTGCTCGCGCTGGCCAGGGACCGGGGCTCGGACGGCGTCAGGGTCGCTGCATCGGGCGGGCGCGGCCTGCTGACCGGGCCGCTCGGGCCCCTGCTCACGACCCGGTTGCTCCTGCGGACGGCCGACCCGACGGACCTGCTCGTCGCCGGCCTGTCCGCGCGGGACGTCCCGACCGTGATGCCCCCCGGCCGCGTCGTGCGGCTCGGCGGGGCGGCGGCCGGCCCGACCGAGGCCCAGATCGGGCTGCTGTGCGTCGACCCGTCCGCGGCGGCCCAGGACGCCGCACTCGCCCGGCTGGTCGAGCTCGACCGGCCCGTCCCCGGGGCGTCGCGCTCGGGCGGCCCGCTGCGGCTCGTCGCGCTGCCGCAAGCCGTCGACCTGGTGTCGCTGCAGGCGGCGGTCGCCCGGGCTCCTCGCCCCGCGACGGACGAGACGGGCGCGATCGCGGCGTCGAACGGTCCCGTGGCCGTGGCCGTGGGACTGGGCGGCGACGACGCCGCACCGGCGTGGCTCCCGTTGCCGGTCGGCGAGGTCGTTCTCGTCGCCGGCGGGCCGTCGTCGGGACGCTCGACGGCACTCGCCGTCATCGGAGTCCAGGCCGCGGCCGCCGGACGGCAGGTCGTGCGTGCCGAGCCGGTCGCGGGGCTGACCGCGACGGCGGTCGTGGACGCCCGCTCGACCGTCGTGCTCGCCGACGACGTCGAGCGGCTCCCGCCGGCGCTCCATGACGAGGTGGCCGCCCTCGTGGCCTCGGGCGCGACGGCGGTCGTCTCCGCGACCGGCGCCGAGGCTGCGGTCGCGTTCCACGGGCTCCTCGCCGCTGCGCGCCGGTCCCGCTGCGGGCTGCTGCTCGGACCGATGGCGCCGGGCGAGAGCGAGGTGCTCGGCGTCCGGGAGAGCGGACCTCGTTACGCACCACCCGGACGCGGGCTCCTCGTCGCCCGGGGGCGGGCCTACGCGGTCCAGGTGGCAGACGTGCCCGACGAGCTCCAGGTGGCAGACGTGCCCGACGAGGTCCAGGTGGCGGACGTTCCCGACACGCGACGATCCGAGGGATGGACCCGACCGGCGGGCGATCCCGTCCGATGAGACAGTGACGCTCTCGACGATCATTGCGACCGGCGCCGAAGCCACCCCGGGCAGCGGGTGGGGCGCGCTTGGGTCAGGTCGCGCGGTCCGCACGGGAGGAGCCAGGATGCCCCCGACCACGACCTTCGTCCGCCCCGCGCGGGACGCGGACAGTGCGCAGATCCTCGCGCTCGTCCGCGAGCTCGCCGCCTACGAGCGCGAGCCCGACGCCGTCCTGGCGACCGAGGCCGACCTCAGCACGGCACTGTTCGGACCCGAGCCGAGGGTGCACGCCCTCGTCGCCGAGGTCGTCGGCGGGCAGGCCGCCCCCGGCGAGCTGGCCGCGATGGCCGTGTGGTTCGTCACCTTCTCCACGTGGCGCGGCAGGCACGGGATCTGGCTCGAGGATCTGTACGTCCGCCCGGAGCACCGGGGCCTCGGGCTCGGTCAGGCACTGCTCGCCGAGCTCGCGGCCGAGTGTGCGCGGCGGGGCTGGACCCGGCTGGAGTGGAACGTGCTCGACTGGAACGAGCCCGCCCTCGGCTTCTACCGGCGGCTCGGGGCGCAGCCGCTGGACGAGTGGACCGTCCACCGGCTCGCCGACGGACCGCTGGCCGCGCTGGCCGGCGTCGCCGCGGCCGGGCCGGACCGGACCGCCACAGTAAGATCACCAACGGTGACGGCATGAGCGGGCGGTGCAGCACCTCCGGCCGCCGGGCCGATGTTCGGACCGGGCAGATCAGGGCGCAATGGACGCGCAGGGGGGCGGGAGCATGATCACCGTTGTCGGGCAGGGCCGGTCGACCGAGATGTCTGACGTCGTGGAGCTCCGGGTCCCGGCCGACCCTGCCTACCTCACCGTGATCCGGACGGCGAGCGCCGGGCTGGCCGCGCGGCTCGACCTGACGCTCGACGAGATCGAGGACCTGCGGATCGCCGTCGACGAGGCCTGTGCGCTCCTGCTGTCGCACACGACGCACGACGGCGAGAACCTCTACGCCGAGTTCACGATCAGGCCCGGCACGCTCGACGTCCACGTCCGAGGACCGGCTCGCACCCTCCCGGAGCGCACGAGCTTCGCCTGGTCGGTTCTCGAAGCACTCGTCGGACGGGTTGAGACTGGCACCACCGACAAGGGATGCTGGATACGGTTGAGCCACACCGGGGGTCGGAGGACGTAGTGACAGCGGACGGCGGCGCGGCGCGCGCGGTGCACGAGCCGTCGACGCATGCGCACCCGGCCGACGTCGCGGTGGTCCCGCTGCTCCGGCGGCTGTCGATGCTGGACCCCGGCGACGAGGCGCACGCCGCCCTCCGCCAGCGGATCGTCGAGAGCCAGCTCGCCCTCGTCCACCACCTCGCCCAGCGCTTCCGCGGCCGCGGCGAGCCGTACGACGACCTGGTCCAGGTCGGGACGATCGGCCTCCTCAACGCCGTGGACCGGTTCGACCCGGCGCGCGACTCCTTCACGGCGTTCGCGGTGCCGACGATCCTCGGCGAGATCCGCCGGCACTTCCGCGACCGAGGCTGGGCGCTGCGCGTCCCCCGACGGCTTCAGGACCTGAGCCGCCGGGTCGCCGAGAGCCGCGAGTCGCTGACCCACAGCCTCGGCCGCTCCCCCACCGTCCAGGAGCTCGCCGAGCACCTCGACGCCGACGCCGACCTGGTTCTCGAGGCGCTCGACACCGCTGCCGTCTACGCCACCGTTCCGCTGCCGAGCGTGCCGGACGACAGCCGGCCCACCCTCGGCGAGGTCGACTCCGGGATGGAGCTCGTCGAGAACCGCGAGACCCTGCGGCCGCTCCTGGAACGTCTGCCGGCCCGCGAGCGGACGATTCTCGCCCTGCGCTTCGGCCGCGGCATGTCGCAGTCCCAGATCGCCGCCGAGGTCGGCGTCTCGCAGATGCATGTGTCCCGGCTGCTCGCACGCAGCCTCGCGACGTTGCGCGAGAACCTCTCCGACGACGTCTGAGACGCCGTCGCCCCGACCGCCCGACCCCGCATGGGGAGGCGCATCACGTCGAACGGCCCCCCGGGCCGGCGTCCGGCCCTCGTGTCGGCGGCCCCGCCGCGCCGCCGGCGGCGCGCGGCCCCCCGTCCTCGTCCGGGTCGTCGAGGACGCCCGGCACGAAGATGCCGGCGATGACCGCGACCGCCATGACGACGAGCGGCGCGCCGATCCACGGCCGTGGCGACCCCAGCGCGGGGACCGCCACGGCGAGCTGGAGGACCTGCCAGACGAGCGCGGGAGCACGCGACCAGCGCTGCGCGCGCCACACCGCGACCCCCACGGCGGCCACCCCCGCACCCAGCAGGACGACGATCAGGGCCATGAACGCCGCGCCCGACCGCGTGGTGGGATTCGACACGAGTGTGTCGATCGCCAGGACGAATCCGTATCCGATGACCACAATGGCTTCAGAAACGACGACAGCGGCCACCGCTCGACGCACACGGGACGCTCGTCGTGCACCGGTGATCGGTTCGTGAGTCATTGATTCGTCACACCCTGTCACCATCAAGGGACGCTGGAACATGCTCCGCAAGCACGGTACAGGCCACAGCGGCCTGACGCAGAGCATGGCCTCGGCGGGTCTGACCTGCAAAGACTACGACAAGTACATACTCGAACACGGCTCTCCATCGGCCCCGCTTCCACAGCGCTCGGTGACGAAAGTTGCCGTGAATCCCTTGTGAAAGCGGGCACAAGGATGTGAGGCTTGGCGTTGGAGACATGAGGACGTGACGGAGCGTTTTCACTGATCATCGCGAAGGGCTTGACCGACAGCCGGATCCGATGTCAGATACCCAACACGCTCTGCGTTCGCGCAGACACTGAAAGCGACGAAGCCCCCGCACGGGGCTGGAGGAGTGGAACACCTGATGGACTGGCGGCACCGCGCGGCATGCCTGGACGAGGACCCCGAGCTTTTCTTCCCGATCGGGAACACGGGTCCGGCACTGCTGCAGATCGAGGAGGCCAAGGCCGTCTGCCGACGTTGTGACGTCGTGGAGACCTGCCTTCGCTGGGCGATCGACTCTGGTCAGGACGCCGGTGTCTGGGGCGGCCTGTCCGAGGACGAGCGTCGCGCTCTCAAGCG
>DAIOGQ010000152.1:0-4397 GCA_036745175.1 Kineosporiaceae bacterium | reverse complement strand
AGGACGCCGGTGTCTGGGGCGGCCTGTCCGAGGACGAGCGTCGCGCTCTCAAGCGCCGCAATGCGCGCGCACGACGCGCCAGCTGACCCGACACGCCGGCTGACCCCGACGCGCGGGCCCGACCCGCACGACACCCGGCGCGGACCTCGCGGCTCGTGCGGCTGACCTGCGCCGGGACGCGGTGTGAGGGAGCCGTTCCCGACCCAGGACCCGGATGCGGCCCGCTGACCTCAGGGCCCGACCGCCGGCGGCCCGACCGCCGGCGGCCCGCTGACCGGGGGCCCCACCGCTGCAACGGGTGGCCTCACCACCGCTACCGGTGACGCCTCGGCGGAGGCCGGCGTCGGCGGCCGGCCGGAGGACGGCTCGGTCGCCGGATCCGCGGACGGCTCGACCGACCGCACCGTGACGTCGACCGTCACCGCAGTTCCTCCCTCGGGCGGCGTCGTCCACTGGATCCGGCCCCGCATCTCCCCACCGACGAGCGCCTGCACGATCTGTGTCCCGAGCCCGTCCGCACCCGCGGTGAACCCCTCGGGCAGCCCCGCGCCGTCGTCTTTGACGACGGCGCTCAGGTGCCGGCCGTCCCGATGGGCGACGACGGTCACCGTCCCGCCGCCCACGGCGAGCCCGTGCTCGACGGCGTTGGTCACGAGCTCGGTGAGGACGAGCGCGAGCGGGGTCGCGTTCTCCGCCCGGAGCTCGCCGAACCTGCCCTCGCGCAGCACGGCCACCGGAGCGTTCGCCCCCGCGAGCTCGACCGCGAGCGTGACGACGCGCGCGACGACGTCGTCGAAGGCGACGGTCTCGCCGAGGCCCTCGGAGAGGGTCTCGTGGACGAGTGCGATGGTTGCCACCCTGCGCATCGCCTCCTGGAGCGCGAGCCGGCCCTCCGCCGACGGGATCCGTCGCGCCTGGAGACGCAGCAGCGCGGCGACGGTCTGGAGGTTGTTCTTGACCCGGTGGTGGACCTCACGGATCGTCGCGTCCTTCGTCATGAGCTCGCGCTCGCGGCGGCGCAGCTCGGAGACGTCGCGCAGCAGGACGAGCGCCCCGATCCTGGACGCGGCGGCCGCCAGCGGGATCGCCCGCAGCGACAGCGTCGTCCCCCGCGCCTCGACCTCGCTGCGCCACGGTGCCCGACCGGACAGCACGAGCGGCAGCGACTCGTCGACCGGACCGGACTGGTCGAGCAGCGGCGTCACGATCTCGGCGAGCGAGCGCTCGACGACGTCGCCGACGTAGCCGAGCCGGTGCACCGCCGACAGCGCGTTGGGGCTCGCGTAGTGGATCCGGCCGTCCCGGTCGAGCCGGATGAGCCCGTCGCCGACGCGGGGGGCGCCGCGCCGCGAGCCGGTCGGGGCGCCGGCGACGGGGAACTCCCCCGTCGAGATCATCCGGGCCAGGTCGTCGGCGCACTGCAGGTAGGTCAGCTCGAGCCGGCTCGGGGTCCGGGCGGCGGCGAGGTTCGTGTGCCGGGCGACGACCGCGATGACGCTGTCGCGCCGGACGACGGGGACGGCCTCCTCTCGGACCGGGACGTCGTCGTGCCACTCGGGGTCGCGCTCGCGGCAGATCCGCCGCAGGTCCCACGCCCGGTCGACCTGGACCCGGCGCCCGCGCGGCACCCGGGTGCCCACCACGTCGTCATAGTAGACCGTCGGCCCGGTGCTCGGCCGGCAATGAGCCACGGCGACCCAACCGTCGTTCTCCCGGTCGGGCACCCAGAGGACCAGGTCCGCGAACGACAGGTCCGACAGCATCTGCCAGTCCCCGACGAGCAGGTGCAGCCACTCGACGTCCGCCGGCCGGAGGTCGGTGCTGGCGTCGACCAGCTCGCTCAGGGTGGGCACGGTCCAAACCCTAGACGCCGGTCCCCACGACCCCGGCTCAGGCCGTCGTGCGGACCACCCCGCGCAGGGTCCGCAGCGCCACCGAGAGCGAGGCGAGGTCGCCCTTCTCGAGGCGGCGCACCTCGTCGAGGGTCTGCGTCGCGCGCGCGACCGCCGCCGCGTTCTCCCGCTCCCAGGCCTCGATCCGCTCCAGCGGGTCGTCACCGGACGGCGTCGCCCCGAGCACCGCGAGCGTCAGCGACTCCAGCGCCGCGTAGAGGTCGTACCGCAGCGCGGCGCGGGCGAGCGCCTGCCAGCGGTCCAGGCGCTCCAGACCGCTGATCCGGGTGAGCATCGCGTCGACGGCGTACCGCTCCGAGAGCGTGAGGTAGACCCGGGCGGCCTCCTCGGCCGGGATGTGCGCCTGCTCGGCGATCTGCGCGACGTCGAGCAGCTGGAACACGTTGAGCAGGCAGGCCCCGCGCTGCGAGAGCTCGGCCGGGACGCCGAGCTTCTCGAGCCGCTGCGCCTGCTCGACGAGGGCCTTGTGCTCGACGCCGACGATGAGGTCGGCCAGCTTCGGTCCGAGCTCTGCGACGACCGGCGCGAAGCGCTCGATCTCGGCGCCGACGTCGAGCTGGCCGGGCCGCGCCTGCAGGAACCAGCGGACCGAGCGGTCGAGCAGCCGGCGGAACTCCAGGTACAGCGCCGTCTGCGCCTCCGTCGGCACGACGTTGTCGAGCGCCTCGACGGCCGCGACGTACTCGCGCAGCCCGAAGATCTCCCGGCAGACGGTGTACGCCCGGGCCACCTGCTCGGGGCTGGCCGCCGTCTCCTCCTGCACCCGGAAGGCGAACGTGATGCCGCCCCGGTTGACCATCTCGTTGACGAGGCACGTGGTGATGAGCTCGCGGCGCAGCGGGTGGGCGGCGAGCCGGTCCGCGTACCGCTCGACGAGCGCGGGCGGGAAGTAGTCCCGCATCGTCCGGGCGAACCACGGGTCGTCGGGCAGGCCCGAGGTGACGACCTCCTCGGTGAGCGCGATCTTCGCGTAGGCCACGAGGACCGCGAACTCCGGCGACGTGAGACCCCGGCCCTCGTCGTCCCGCTCGGCGATCGCCGTGTCGTCGGGGAGGAACTCGAGCGCGCGGTCCAGCACGCCCCGACCCTCGAGCGCGCGGATGAAGCGCTGGTGCACCGTGAGCATCGCGTGCGACTGCTTGCGCGCGTTGCCGAGGAGCACGTTCTGCTCGTAGTTGTCGCGCAGCACCATCCGGCCGACGTCGTCGGTCATGTCCGCCAGCAGCGCGTTGCGCTGCTTCTCCGTGAGGTCCCCGGCCGCGACGACGCGGTCGAGAAGGATCTTGATGTTGACCTCGTGGTCGGAGCAGTCGACACCCGCGGAGTTGTCGATGGCGTCGGTGTTCACCCGGACGCCGTGCATCGCCGCCTCGACCCGGCCGAGCTGGGTGAGCCCCAGGTTGCCGCCCTCGCCGACGACGCGGACCCGCAGGTCGCGGCCGTCGACGCGGATCGCGTCGTTCGCCTTGTCACCGACATCGCCGTGGGACTCGCCGGACGCCTTGACGTACGTCCCGATCCCGCCGTTCCACAGCAGGTCGACGGGCGCGGACAGGATCGCGCGCATGAGCTCGGCCGGCGTGAGCGCGGTCGTCGACGAGGGCAGCCCGAGCCGGACCGCGACCTGCGCCGCGATCGGCACCGACTTCGCCGTCCGCGGGAAGATCCCGCCGCCCGCGGAGACGAGCGAGGCGTCGTAGTCGGCCCACGACGAGCGCGGCAGCGCGAAGAGCCGCTCCCGTTCGGCGAACGAGGCCGCGGCGTCCGGGTCGGGGTCGAGGAAGACGTGCCGGTGGTCGAACGCCGCGACGAGGCGGATGTGCTCGGACAGCAGCATCCCGTTGCCGAACACGTCGCCGCTCATGTCGCCGACGCCGACCACGGTGAGCTCCTGGGTCTGGGTGTCCCGGCCGAGCTCACGGAAGTGCCGCTTGACCGACTCCCAGGCGCCCTTGGCCGTGATGCCCATCGACTTGTGGTCGTAGCCCGCGGAGCCGCCCGAGGCGAAGCCGTCGCCGAGCCAGAAGCCGTAGTCCTTCGCGACGCCGTTGGCGATGTCGGAGAAGGTCGCGGTCCCCTTGTCGGCGGCGACGACGAGGTACGTGTCGTCCTCGTCGTGCCGGACGACACGCGGCGGCGGCGCGACGACCTGCGTGACGACCGCGTCGTCGTCGCCGCTCGCGGCCGGTGCCGCGACGAGGTTGTCGGTGACGTCGAGCAGGCCGCGGATGAACGTCTTGTAGCAGGAGACGCCTTCGGCGAGCCACGCCTCGCGGTCGACGGCGGGGTCGGGCAGGTCCTTGCAGACGAAGCCGCCCTTGGCGCCGGTCGGCACGATGACGGCGTTCTTCACCGTCTGGGCCTTCACCAGACCCAGGACCTCGGTCCGGAAGTCCTCGCGCCGGTCGCTCCACCGAAGACCGCCGCGCGCGACCTTGCCGAAGCGCAGGTGCACGCCCTCGACGCGTGGGCTGTAGACGAAGA
>DAIOGQ010000151.1:8872-9410 GCA_036745175.1 Kineosporiaceae bacterium | reverse complement strand
GTGTCGCCGACCCGGACGGCACCGCCGACGTTGCCGCCCGGCAGCCGTTCCTCGGCCGTCAGAAGAGCTCCAGCTGGTCGGCGCAGACGACGGCGCGGCCGCCGCGCCCGGCCCGCCGACCGGACGCCGCGAGCACCCGGCGCGCCGCCACCCGCTCGGCCTCCTCCCGGGCGCGGACCTCGCGCAGCGCGGCCAGCTCCGCGATCGTCGGGACGGCGCGGCCGGCCCAGGGCGCGGCCGCCACCCGGGGCAGGGTGCGCGGGACGGTGTCGTAGCCGTTCGGCGCCCACGGCGGCGGGTCGTCGCCCACGAGCGCCCAGAGCGACGGGCCAAGGCCGATCGCCCGTGCGCGGAGCGCCGCGACGAGCCGCTCGCGGTCCAGGGGCAGCCGCAGCGTGTCGGGCGCCGGCAGCGGCAGGTCGTCGCGCATCGTCATGAGCCGCTGGTTGCGGGTGACCGCTGCCCGCGAGGCCGGTTCGGCGAGCCGCGCGGCGCAGCTCGCCCCGATCGCGGCCACGACCTCGGCGAGCCGGCCCGC
>DAIOGQ010000151.1:0-8862 GCA_036745175.1 Kineosporiaceae bacterium | reverse complement strand
GGCCCGCGTACAGCGCCGCGAACGCGGCGTCCGCCGAGCCGAACGCGTGGAGCAGCCGGGCCGCGGTCTTCGCGCCGATGCCGGGCACGCCGGGCAGGTTGTCGGAGGTGTCGCCGCGCAGCGCCGCGAGGTCGCGGTACTGCTGCGGCGGCACGCCGTAGGCACGCCGGATGGTCGCGGCCGTGAGCATCGGGGCCGCGTCGACGCCGCCGTCGACGACCCGCAGCACCGACGTCGAGCCGTCGACGAGGGCGAAGGCGTCCCGGTCGCTCGTGACCAGCACGCACCGCCAGCCGACGTCGCGGGCGAGCGCGGCGGCCGAGGCGAGGACGTCGTCCCCCTCGTGCCCGGGAGCGCACGTGTGCGGCACACCCGCGGCGGCGAGCAGGCCGAGCACCGCGTCGAGCTGGGCCTGCAGGTCCGGCTCGCGCGGCGGCCGGTGCGCCTTGTACCCGGCGTAGATCGCCGTGCGCACCGGGTCGTCGTGGGAGTCCAGGGCGACGAGGACGGCGTCCGGCCGCAGCCTGGCCGTCGCGGCGGCCAGCGACGAGACGAGCCCGCGCAGCGCCCAGGTCGGCCGGCCGAGCGCGTCCCGGTCGGTCCCCCACATGCCGTGGTGCGCCCGGTGGACCAGTCCGTCCCCGTCGAGCGCGAGCAGCAGCGGCCGCTGGTCGCCCTCCGCCGTCAGGTCCCCGTCCGCCACGGGTCCAGCATCTCAGGCCGGGTCAGCCCGGCCCCAGAGCCTGGCCGAGGTCGGCGAGCAGGTCGTCGACGTCCTCGAGCCCGACGGACACCCGGATCGTGCCGTCGGTGATGCCCGCCGCCGCCCTGGCCTGCGGCCCGAGCCGGCGGTGCGTCGTCGTCGCGGGGTGCGTGACGAGCGACTTCGCGTCGCCGAGGTTGTTCGAGATGTCGAGGACGCGCAGGCTGTCGAGGACGGCGAAGGCGGCCTCCTTCGCCGCGTCCGTCGCGGCGTCGACGTCGAAGGTGACGACCGTGCCGCCGGCCCGCATCTGCCGCTTCGCCAGGTCGTGCTGGGGGTGCGACGGCAGGAACGGGTAGCGGACCGAGCGCACCCTCGGATGGGCCTGGAGGTGCTCGGCGATCCGCAGCGCCGAGGTGCACTGCCGCTCGACGCGCAGCGACATCGTCTCCAGGCCCTTGAGCAGGACCCACGCGGTGAACGGCGACATCGACGGCCCGGTGTGCCGCATGAGCAGCTGGACGTCGGTGTCGACGTAGTCGCTCGGCCCGAGGATCGCACCGCCGAGCACCCGGCCCTGGCCGTCGATGTGCTTGGTCGCCGAGTACACGACGATGTCGGCGCCGAGTTCCATCGGCCTCTGCAGCAGGGGCGTCGCGAACACGTTGTCCACCACGACCTTCGCCCCGGCGGCGTGCGCGAGGTCGCAGACGGCCGCGATGTCGACGAGGTCCTGCATGGGGTTGCTCGGCGACTCGAAGAACACGGCCTGCGCGGGCCTCGACAGCGCGTCCGCCCACTGGCCGAGGTCGTGCCCGTCGACGAAGTCGCAGCGGATCCCCCACCGCGGCAGCAGTTCATCGAGGATGACCAGGCACGACCCGAACAGGGCCCGGGCGCCCACGACCCGGTCACCGGCCCGCAGGAACGCCAGGAGCGAGGTGAAGACCGCGGCCATCCCGGTCGCCGTCGCGAAGCAGGCCGGTGCGCCCTCGAGCAGCCGCAGCCGCTCCTCGAAGACCGAGACCGTCGGGTTGCCGTACCTCGAGTACATGTAGTGGTCGATGTCGCCGGCGAAGGCCGCCTCGGCCTGCGCGGCGTCGGCGTACACGTAGCCCTGGGTGAGGAAGACCGCCTCGGACGTCTCGTCGAAGCTCGACCGGAGCAGACCACCGCGCACGGCGAGGGTGTCGGCCCGCCAGGCGGCGACCTCCTCGGCCGTCGGGGCCGGGCGCCGTCGCCCCTCGCCCGGCCGCTCGCCCTGCTCCGGCGGGTCGGTCACGACTGCCGCCAGGGCAGCCCCGAGGCTTTCCAGCCCGCGTCGGCGCCCCGGTGCCCGGCGGCGTCGAGCGGCCCTTCGAAGCCCTCGGCGACGTTGTAGGCCCGGTGCCAGCCGGCCCGGGTCGCCGCCTGCGCCGCGGCGACCGACCGGACGCCCGAGCGGCAGATGAACAGCACGTGGGCGTCCTTGGCGACGCCGGCCCGCTCGAGCTCTGCGACGAAGTCGGGGTTGCGCGCGCCGTCCGGGAAGCGCACCCACTCGATCCTGTGCAGCTCGCGGCCGATGCCGGACAGGTCGGGGACGCCGACGTAGGACCACTCGGCCCGGGTGCGCACGTCGACGAGACAGGCCTGCGCGTCGTCGGCGAGGGCCCGGTAGGCGTCGGTGGGGCTGAGATCGCCCGCGTAGGACATGGCGCGAACCTCCGCAGTCACGGCCACCGCAGACGGTCTCGTCCCCCGGTGCCGTCGTCGATGGGTCGGGTGGAGCCTCTCACGGCACGCCGGGCAGGGCGCCGCGGGTCCCGAGCGCGACCCACAGGTCGGCCCGGACCGACGCGTCGTCGAGGTCGACGCCGAGCAGCCTCGCCGCGCGGCGCAGCCGTTCCCGCAGCGTGTGCCGGTGGACGCCGAGCGCCGCCGCCGCCGAGCCGGTCTCACCGTTGCGCAGGAGCCAGACGGCGAGCGTCCCGACGAGCAGGGCCTCATCGGCCGGCCCCGCCTGCGCGAGCGGGCGCAGGACAGCTTCCGAGAACGCCTGCGCGGCGACCGGGTCGACGAGGTCGTGCAGCGACAGCGGCGCGTCCTGCGCCGCCAGCATCCCCTGCCGCGACCGCGCGGCCAGCGAGGCCGCCTCCCGCACGGCGTCCGCGACGTCGGCGGCTGCGACGGGTCGGCTCACCCCGCCCCGCACCCCGGGCAGCGCCGCGAGCGCGGCGAGGACGTCGGACGCCTCGTCCGCCCGCACGACGAGCACCGTCCCGCGCGCCCCCAGCGGCAGCGCGACGACCCGGTCCTCGTCGTCGAGCACGTCGAGCACCGCGTCGGCGGAGCCGGGCACGGCGACGTGGACGGCGACCAGAGGCACCAGGTCGGGCGCGCCGAGCGGACCGAGGAGGTCGGCCGGCGGTGGCGGCGCGGCGCGGCCGACGTGCTCGGCGAGGACGGCGGCGCGGGCCCAGCGCAGCACGGGCCGGGCGCCGCGGGCCCGCTCCCGGTCGAGGGTCAGCAGGGACGCCGCGAAGGCGACGAGGCTGTGGTCCGGCTCGACCCCGGGCGGTGTCGCCACGGCGAGGTAGCCGTGGACGCGCTCACCGAGCCCGAGCGGCAGGAGCACCGTGCGGCCCGAGGCGTCGGAGGCCGCGGCGCTCGCATGCCCGCGGTGGCCGCGGACCTGGCGGGCGAGGTCGGCGGCGGCATCCGGGCGGGCGGGCGCCCCGGCGCTGAGGGCGACGTCCCCGCGGCCGTCGAGGACGGCGACCCAGCCGCCGAGCCGCCCGGCGAGCCGGCGGAGTGCTGCGACCGGCTCCGCGCCGCCCGCCAGGACGGACGTCAGCGAGCGCATCGCCTCGACGCGCCGCCGTCCGCGCTCGCTCTGCTCTTTCGCGAGCAGGTCCGCCAGCGCCTTGCCGACGGCGATGAACGGCGTCGGCGGGTCGACCTCGAGCAGCGGCAGGCCCTGCTCGTCGGCGGCCCGGACGAGGCCGGCGGGCACCCGCTCGTGGACGACCGCCACCGCGAACCCGACGGCCGCGACACCGCGGGCCACGAGCCGTTCGACGTAGTCGCGGGCGGAGGCTGCGCCCAGGCTCAGGCTGACGCCGGTGAGGAGGACGAGCTCTCCGCCCTCCAGGTAGGGGGTGGGGTCGGCCAGCTCGGAGACAGCGACCCACGTGACCGGCCGGTCGAGCACGTCGTCACCGCCGCCGGCGATGAGCCGCAGCCCGATCCCCGGCGCGCCGATGAGCATGCGCAGCGTCGTCATAGGCCCATGCTGCCGCGCCGTGTACGTCCGGGCGAGCAACACACGGGCGATTCGCCGTCCGGGACACTCTGGCCGCCTCGTCCGAAGGTCTACCGTGGCCCCATGACGGACACCCTCCACCCGGACCTGTCGACCCTGGACGCCGCCGGCGCGGTGGAGCAGCGCCGGGTCCTCGTCACCGAACTGCCGGGGCCGCGCTCGCGCGAGCTGCAGGCCCGCAAGGTGGCCGCGGTCGCGGCCGGGGTCGGCACGATGCTGCCGGTCTACGTCGTCCGGGCCGGCGGCGGCATCCTCGTCGACGTCGACGGCAACCAGCTCATCGACTTCGGGTCCGGCATCGCCGTGACGAGCGTCGGCAACGCCGCCCCGCGGGTCGTCGCCCGGGTCCAGGACCAGGTCGCTGGGCTCACCCACACGTGCTTCATGGTCACCCCCTACGAGGGCTACGTCGCCGTCTGCGAGGCGCTCAACCGGCTCACCCCAGGCGACCACGTCAAGCGCTCGGCCCTGTTCAACTCCGGTGCCGAGGCCGTCGAGAACGCCGTGAAGATCGCCCGCCGCTGGACCGGGCGCGACGCCGTCGTCGTCTTCGACCACGCCTACCACGGCCGCACGAACCTGACGATGGCCATGACGGCGAAGAACATGCCCTACAAGGACGGCTTCGGGCCGTTCGCCGGCGAGGTCTACCGCGCGCCGATGTCGTACCCGTTCCAGGAGCCGGCCCCGATCTCGGGGACCGAGGCGGCCGCCCGCGCGATATCGGTGATCGAGAAGCAGGTCGGCGCCGACCGGACCGCCGCGCTGGTCATCGAGCCGATCCAGGGCGAGGGCGGCTTCGTCGTCCCCGCCGAGGGCTTCCTGCCGGCGCTCGCGGACTGGTGCACGCGCAACGGGGTCGTGTTCGTCGCCGACGAGATCCAGACCGGCTTCGCGCGGACCGGTGACATGTTCGCGTGCGAGCACGAGGGCGTCGTCCCGGACCTCGTCACGACCGCCAAGGGGATCGCGGGCGGCCTGCCGCTCGCCGCCGTCACCGGCCGCGCCGAGATCATGGACTCCGTGCACGGCGGCGGTCTCGGTGGCACGTACGGCGGCAACCCGGTCGCGTGCGCGGCGGCGCTCGGCGCCATCGCGACGATCGAGTCCGACGGCCTCGTGGAGCGGGCGCGTCGGATCGAGGCGCTCATGGTGCCGCGGCTGCGCGCGCTCGCCGACCGGTTCGGCCAGATCGGCGAGGTCCGCGGGCGCGGCGCGATGATCGCGGTCGAGATCGTCACCCCCGGCACGCGCAGGCCGGACGCCGCCGAGACGTCACGGCTCAGCGCCGCCTGCCACGCCGCGGGCCTGGTGACCCTGACGTGCGGCACCTACGGCAACGTCCTGCGCTTCCTGCCGCCACTCGTCATCGGCGAGGACCTCCTCACCGAGGGCCTCGACATCCTCGAGCAGGCGTTCGCCGGCTGACAGGTCACCGTCCTCGGTCGTGACGGGCCTCATGCGGTCCAGAGGTGGGCGGAGAACGTGAGGGTCACCAGCGCGAGCAGCGGGACACCGGTGACGACGAGGACCGGCACGAGCCAGGGCCGCCGGCCGTGGGAGGCCGCCGCGGCGAGCAGCAGGTACAGCGGGAACCAGGCCACGGCGTACCGCGGCGTCGAGATGAGCGTCGTCGAGCAGACGAGCACGCCGACGCTCGGCGCCACGTAGGCGGCCTCGGGCCAGCGCCGCAGCCGCACGAGGACGACGACGAGCCCGACGCCCACGACCGCCACGACGAGGTCGGCGGCCCGGGAGACGACGATGTGGGGCGCCTGCGCGGCGGTCAGGCTCGTCCAGCCCTCAGCCAGGCCCGTCCACGGTGCGGCGACGCGGCGGTCCCAGCCGCGCTGCTGCGCCTCCTGCCACGCGTCGGGCGACCCCGTGCGCCACCACAGGTAGCCCATGTACGCGGCGAACGCGACGGCCGGTGCGAGGAGCGCGACGGCGTCCCGGCGCACCGCGCGCCGGCCCTCGCGGTGCTGCTGGACGGCATACAGCACCACGAGCCCGAGGGCGAGGAACAGGCCGTTGACCCGGACCGTCGTCGCCCCCGCCGCGAGCAGGCCGGCGAGCCACCAGCGCCGGTGCGAGCCGGCGAGCCACGCGCCGAGGGCGAGCGCGAGGAACAGCGACTCGCTGTAGACCGCGGTGAGGAAGAACGCGTGCGGGGTCACGGCGAGCAGCAGCACGGCCGTCCGGCCGGCGCCCGGACCGACGCCGGTCTCCGCGAGGTGCCACAGCAGGACCGCGGCGACCGTGCTCGCGACGACGGAGACGACGAACCCGGCCAGCGCGAGGTCCCCGCCGAGCACCGGCGCGAGCCCCGCGACGGCCGCCGGGTAGCCGGGCAGGAACGCCTGGTCGCAGCAGTCGAGGCCCGGCGGCAGGTAGCCGACGTCGGCGATCCGCAGGAAGTGGAAGGAGTCCCACCAGGTGAAGCGCTCGAGGAACCACGCGGTCCCGCCGTCGAGCGGGCGGCCGCCGACCCGGTCGTTGCCGTCGAGCCCGAGCACCCACGTCGCCAGGAGCGAGAAGGCGACGAGCGCCGCGCGCGAGCCGAGCCAGATGGCCGCGGCCTCGAGCGTGCCCGGTGGCACCCGCCCGACGCCGGACCGCAACCGGCGCGCGGCCCGGACCGGCACCGGCACCGAGCCCGGGCCCAGGCCCAGGCCCGGGCCGACCGCGGAACGGGACCTCACGCGCGGGCCTTCACGCGCCCGCGAGGTGTGCCGTCGCGTTGACGGTCGCCACCTCGATGCCGCCGTCCTCCCAATACCGGACGACGGTCAGCGCTGCCGGCGTGACCCGGCTGCGCCACATCGCGGCGTCCCCGGCGGCGAGCGCCTCGTGGAGGACGGCCCGCACGCACGTCGCGTGGGTGACGACGAGGACGCATCCGCCCGGATGCGCCTCGACGACCCGGCGGCGGGCCTTCTGCACCCGGGCCATGACGTCGAGCAGGCTGTCGCCACCGTGCGGCGCCGCGGTCGTCGAGCCCTGCCAGGCGGTGAGCTCGGCCGGGAAGCGGCGGGCGACCTCGCCGTAGGTGAGGTTCTCCCAGCCGCCGAACGACGCCTCGACCCAGGCGTCGTCGAGGCTGAGGGAGGTCACCGGGTCCAGGCGCAGGGCCCGGACGGCGGCCTCGGCGGTCTGCCGGGTCCGGTGCATCGGGGACGCGACGACGGCCGTCGGGCGCGGGACGTCCGGCAGGACGGCAGCCGGGCCGCCGAGCGCCGCGACGACCGCGGCGAGGCGCTCGGCCTCCGCCGCACCGGCCAGCGACAGCGCCGCGTCCTCGCCGTCGCGGCCGGCGAAGCGGCCGCGCTCGGTCGCGGCCGTGCGGGCGTGGCGGGCGACCAGCAGCGTCGTCGGCTCGCCGGTCTCGCCGCGGCGCGGCGCGCGGACGGAGCCGCGACCGGTCGTCGGCCGCAGCGCCCCCGTGCCCGCCGGCGAACCGTCCGCGGCGCCGACCGGGGGCGGCGCCGACGCGCTCGACGACGTCGCCGGGGCGCTCGACGCGGCCGCTGCGCTCGGCGCGGTCGCGGTGCCCGTGCGGACCCACGGCCGGCGGTTCGTCGCGGCGTCCATCGCCTCGTTCGCGAGGCGGTCGGCGTGGGAGTTCTCGGCGCGCGGGATCCACGTGTAGCGCACCCGGGACGCCGGGAGGACGCCACGGACCTGGCTCGCGAGCCGGCGCATGTCGTCGTGCTTGATCTGCCAGCGGCCGGACATCTGCTCGACGACGAGCTTGGAGTCCATCCGGACCTCGACGGTGCATGTCGGGTCGATCGCGACGGCGGCACGGAGCCCGGCGAGCAGCCCGCTGTACTCGGCGACGTTGTTCGTCGCGACGCCGATCGCCTCGGCGACCTCGGCGAGCAGCGCGCCGGTGTCGGCGTCCCGGACGAGCGAGCCGTAGCCCGCCGGGCCGGGGTTGCCGCGCGACCCGCCGTCCGCCTCCACGACGAGGCGACGTCCGGTGCCTCCCTGCTCCGACACCCTCACAGACCCGAGTCGGCGGTCCGCACGAGGATCCGGCGGCACTCCTCGCAGCGCAGCACCGTGTCCGGCGCGGCAGCCCGGAACCGGCCGATGTCGGTGTTGTTCAGCTCGAGCCGGCAGCCCTCGCAGCGCCGCTGGTAGAGCCGGGCCGCGCCGACCCCGCCGGCCTGCTCGCGGACCTTCTCGTAGAGCGCGAGGAGCTCGCCGGGGACGCCTGCCGCGGCGTTCGCGCGGTCCGCCGTCTCGCTGCGCGCCTCGTCGTCCAGCACGGCGATCGCCGCGTCCCGTGCGCTCGTCGCCGCGGCGAGCTCGACGGTGAGGCGCTGGCGCTCGGCCTCGACCTCGTCGACCCGGGCCTGGGCCTTCTCGAGCCGCTCCATGACCTCGAGCTCGACGTCCTCGAGGACGCTCTGGCGCTGGGCGAGGGTCGCGAGCTCGTGCTGGAGGGCTTGGAGGTCCTTCGCGCTCCCCTGGCCGCTGTCGAGCCGGGTGCGGTCGCGGCCCGCCCGCTGCCGCACCTGCTCGACGTCCGCCTCGGCCTTGCCCACCTCGCGCTCGATGTCGGAGGCGATCGTGCGAGCGGCGACGAGGTCGTCGCCCACCTGGCCGAGCCGGGCCGTGAGCCGCTCGACGTCGCCGTGCTCTGGCAGGGTCCGGCGGCGGTGGGCGATCTGGCTCAGGCGGGTGTCGTGCGCCTGGACGTCGAGCAGCCGCCACTGGTCCTGGGGGGCCGCGGTCACCACGGTGCTACCTCCGTCACGGGTCCGTCGTCGGTCGCGACGACGCGACCGGCACGCCGCACCCTACGCGACCGGACGAGCACGGCGACGTGGCTGCGCGGACCGCGGCC
>DAIOGQ010000150.1:0-9470 GCA_036745175.1 Kineosporiaceae bacterium | reverse complement strand
GGCACCGGTGGTAGGTGATGTCGGTGAAGTCGAAGCCGGGGACGACGTCCCAGGCACCTGCGTCGAAGATCTCCGAGACGTCGCTCACCGCCGCAGGATAGAAGGCCGGCGGGCGCCCGTAGGCTGCGGACGTGCACCTCCCGCGCGCCGCCGACCTGATCGCCGCCGCGCACGTCGTCCGGGTGCCGTTGCGCACCCGCTTCCGGCGGGTCACCGAGCGGGAGGTGCTGCTCCTGCACGGTCCCGCCGGCTGGGGCGAGTTCGCGCCGTTCGTCGAGTACGACGACCACGAGGCAACCCGCTGGCTCGCGGCGGCGGTCGAGGGCGCCTGGGGGGTGAGCGGACCCGGCCGGTCCGGCGGCCCTTCAGCCCTGCGTGACGTCGTCCCCGTCAACGCGACGGTCCCCGCCGTCCCGGCCGCGGAGGTGCCCGGGGTCCTCGCCCGGTTCGACGGCTGCACGACGGCCAAGGTCAAGGTCGCCGAACGCGGGCAGTCGCTCGCGGACGACCTCGCGCGGGTCGCCGCCGTGCGCGACGTCCTGGGTGCGCGCGGCCGGGTCCGGGTCGATGCGAACGGCGGCTGGTCCGTCGACGACGCCGTGCGCGCGCTCGGCGCGCTGGCGGCCTACGACCTGGAGTACGCCGAGCAGCCGTGCGCCGGCCTCGACGGGTTGCGCGCGGTCCGGACGGCGCTCGCCCGGGCCGGGGTCGACGTCCTCGTCGCGGCCGACGAGAGCGTGCGCACGGCCGCCGACCCGGTCCGGCTCGCGGTGTCCGGAGCGGCCGACGTCGTCGTCGTCAAGGTGGCGCCGCTCGGCGGGGTCACCGCGGCGCTGGAGGTCGCCCGGACGCTCGGGACCGACCACGGTATACCCGTCGTCGTCTCGTCCGCGCTCGACACGTCGGTCGGGATCGCGGCGGGCGTCGCGCTGGCGGCGGCGCTGCCCGACCTGCCCTTCGCCTGCGGGCTCGGCACCGTCGCGCTCCTCGCTGACGACGTCGCAGCCCAGCCGCTCGTGCCGCGTGGCGGCGTGGTCGACGTCGCCGAGGCTGCGGCTCTCGTGCCGGACGCCGGACGGCTCGTCGCGCTCGCAGCGCCGGGCGACCGGCGCGACTGGTGGCTCGACCGGCTCAGCCGATGCGCTGCCCTCCTCGAGCGGCTCGGCGCCCCCGCCGATGTCCCCGCCCGTTCCGGTGGCGCCGGGTGAACGTCTCGACGGTCCTCGCCCGGCTCGCCGTCGAGGCGCTGGGCGCCATGGGTGTCGCGCACGTCGTGCTCTGCCCGGGCTCGCGCAGCGCCCCGCTCGCCTACGCCTTGACCGCTCGATCGCCCCGCGACCGGCCGGCGCTGCACGTTCGGCACGACGAGCGGGTCGCCGCGTTCACCGCGCTCGGCGTCGCACGGGGCGCCGCTGCCGGCGGTACGCCCGGCGAGACCGGCGCCGTCGTCACGACGTCCGGGACGGCGGCGGCGAACCTGATGCCCGCGGTTCTCGAGGCGCACCACGCGAACGTGCCGCTCGTGGTCGTCACCGCCGACCGGCCGCCCGCGCTGCGGGGCACCTGGGCGAACCAGACGAGCGAGCTCCAGGCCGGGCTCTTCGGTGACGCCGTCCGAGCCCGGCTCGACCTCGCCGACACCGACGCCGCGTGCGACCCGGACGCCGCTTGGGCCTCGCTCGTCGACACCCTCCAGGCCGGGTGGGGCCGCACCCGGGACGACCGACCGGGCCCGGTCCACCTCGACCTGGGCTTCACGGACCCGCTCGTCCCGGACGAGGACGACGAGGACGACGACCGGGATGCCGGTCCGAGGTCGCCCGCCGTCCGGCCCGGGCGTCCCGACGCACTGCTGCGCTGGGACCGGGGGGACCGCGGCGAGAGCCTCGACGCGGTCGACGGAACCGTCGTCGTCGCCGGTGACGGAGCAGGCTGGCAGGCCCGCCGGCTCGCCGAGGCCGGCGGCTGGCCGCTGCTCGCCGAGCCGTCGTCCGGCGCCCGCAGCGGGCCGAACGCGATCGGACCGTACCGGCTGCTCCTCGAGCTCCCCGAGCTGGGCGGCGCGGTCCGGCGGGCGGTCGTCCTGGGGCGCCCGACCCTGTCCCGCCCGGTAACCCGACTGCTCGCGCGGTCCGACGTCGAGGTCGTCCTCGTCTCGCCCTTCGCCGACTGGCCCGAGCCCGGCCGGCCGGTCCGCCGGATCGTCGGGCTCGCTGCGCCGGCCGCCCTCGAGGCCGACAAGGGCTGGTACAGAGCCGATCCCGATGGCTGGCTCGGCTCCTGGCTCGCTGCCGGCGCCGCTGCGCAGGACGCTCTCGACGCGCTCCTCTGCTCCGACACCGGCCTGCCTGGACCGCTCGCCGGACCGCTCACCGGACCACTCGTCGCCCGTGAGGTCGCGGCCGCCCTCGCGCCGGGTGAGCTGCTCGTCGCCGCCGCGAGCAACCCGATCCGTGACCTCGACCTCGCCGCGCGCCCGTTCCAGGTGCCCGTCGACCCGGCCGGGGACGTCGTCCCGGCCGACCACGAGCGGGTCGTCGCCAACCGCGGCCTCGCCGGCATCGACGGCACCCTGTCCACCGCGATGGGCGCTGCCCTCGCCCGGGACCCCGACCCTGGTTCCCGTCGCTTTGCTCTGCCCTCACATCTGAGGGCAGCCGCCAAAACCGCCGATTGTGTGGGATCCGGCGGCGACATGCCGTCGTATCCCACACGATGCGCCCCGCACGATGTCGTGCCCCCAGATGTGAGGGCAGAGCAAGGCGCCGGGACCCTCCGTGGCGACGCCGGCGCGGCCGGGCTCGCCCCGGACGGCCGCGCCACGCCGTCCGGCGGGCGCGTCCGGGTCCTGATCGGGGACCTCGCGTTCCTCCACGACGCGAACGCGCTTCTCGCCGACCCCGCGCGGCCGCGGCCGGACGTCCAGGTCGTCGTCCTCAACGACGACGGCGGAGGGATCTTCAGCCTGCTCGAGCACGGTGAGCGGGCGGGCCGGGGGCCGGCGCAGGCGGCGGCGTTCGAACGGGTCTTCGGGACGCCGCACGGCGCCGACCTCGCAGCGCTGTGCCGGGGGTACCGCGTGCCGCACACCCGGGTCGACGACGTCGCGGGACTGAAGGAACTGCTCGCGGCGCCGCCGGCGGGAACGAGCGTCGTGGAGGTCCGGGCGGTCCGGGACGGCCTGCGCGACCTGCACGCCGCGATCCGGACCGCGGTCCACGCAGCCGCGCGCGCCGCACTGACCGGCACTGCCCGCTCTACCGGCTGACCGGCTCAGACGGCGACGGGATAGCGGGTCGTCTCGGCCTGCGCGAGCAGCACCTGGGCCGCGCGGGTGGCACCGTCGGCATCCCGCAGGCCGGACGTCGATCGGGGCCTGGCGAGGACCGCGTCGATGGCGTCCCGCAGCGTCGCGGCATCGAGGTCCTCCGGGAGCAGCACGTCGACGAGGCCCGCCTCCGCCAGCCCCTGCGCTCGGATGCGCTGCTCGCTGCTGGGCCGGGTCCGCGGGACGAGCAGGCTGGGGGTACCGGCCCGGAGCAGCTCGGAGACCGTGTTGTAGCCGGCCATCGAGACCGCGGCGCGGGCGTGGCCGGCGACGGCGGCGAGATCCGGGCGGGCGGTCTGCACGGTGACGTCGAGGTCGTGGGTGCGGGCGCGCAGGTCGTCGACGTCGTCGGACGGCATGAGCGGGCCGGTGACGAGCACCGTCGGCAGCGGCAGCGGGCGCAGCCGGACCGCGTCGAGGTAGGCGGCCGCGAGCGGGTGGCCGTCGACGCCGCCGCCGAAGGTGACCAGGACGTACTCCGCCGGCAGGTCCTCGGGTCGGTGGGCCTGCGGGACGGCGCCGACGAACCCCACGTGCTCGACCGGGGGCAGCGGGCGGTCCCAGTCCACGCAGTCGAGCATGTCGAGGCACGTCTCGGGACCGTAGACGAGAACCTGGTCGTACAGCGTCTCGAGGACGTCGCCGTGCCGGCCCTCCACCCAGCGGCGGCGGACGACCTCGGGGGAGTCCTCGATGTCGCGCAGGCCGAGGACGATCCGGGCGTGGCCCGCGCGCAGCTCGCGCAGCGTGGTCTCGAGCTCGGCGTCGAGGCCGAGGGGGAGCTTGTCGACGACGACGACGTCGGGGGCGAAGTCGCGGGCGATGGCCGAGGCGACGCCGGCGCGCAGCTGCGACATGTGCGACGTCCCGACGCCGAGCGAGCGCGCGCTGTACCCGCCGTCGGAGTCACGACTCATGGCCGGCAGCTTGACGATGTCGACGCCTTCCGGCAGTCCGTGCGGCACGTACTGCGACCCGGTGACGATGAGGGCGCTGCTGCTCGGGTCGGCGGCGACGACGGCGGTGGCGAGGGTGAGGCAGCGCTGGAGGTGGCCGAGCCCGACGCACTCGTTGGTGAAGAACAGGAAGCGGGCGGCGCGCGGTGCCGCGGCGCGGTCCCACCCGTCTTCCGGTGTCACGGGGTCTCCAGTCGTTGCGTCGTCCGGTGGACGTCCACCAGACTCGCGACACGCCGGTCCAACCTTCAATTGTCCGATGGTCCTAGTCCGGCGGCCCGCTGTTCACGCCCGCGTCAGGTCGGCCGGGCTACGGCGCTCCCGCCCGCGTCGGGGACGTCACGACGCGGAGAGCGCGTCCCGCATCGGCACCAGCTTGTCCGTGGACTCGGCGAGCTCGGTCGCCGGGTCGGAGCCCGCGACGATCCCGCAGCCCGCGAAGAGCCGCAGCCGGCGCTCGTCCTGCGGGTCGAAGCGTGCGCAGCGCAGCGCGATGCCCCATTCGCCGTCCCCCTGCGCGTCCATCCAGCCGACGGGCCCGGCGTACCGGTCACGGTCCATGCCCTCGATCTCGGCGATGACCGACGCGGCGACCTCCGTGGGCGTCCCGCAGACGGCGGCCGACGGGTGCAGCGCGGCGGCCAGCCCGAGCGACGACGTCTCGTCGGCCAGCACCCCGGTCACGTCCGTGGCCAGGTGCATGACGTTCGCCAGGTGGAGCACGAAGGGTGCGTCGGGGACGTTGGTCGACGTGCAGTGCGGCGCGAGTGCCTCGGCGACCGACCGGACGGCGTACTCGTGCTCCTCGCCGTCCTTGCTCGACCGGGCGAGGGAGGCGGCGAGCATGAGGTCGTGGTCGTCGTCGCCCGTGCGACGGATCGTGCCCGCGAGCACACGTGAGGTGACCAGGCCCTTCTCGCGACGCACGAGCATCTCGGGGGTGGCCCCGACGAGACCGTCGACGCTGAAGGTCCAGCAGCCGGGATACCTGTTCGCGAGCCGCCCGAGCAGCGCCCGGGCGTCGACCGGGTGCTCGGCGAGCGCCTCGAGGTCGCGGGCGAGGACGACCTTCTCCAGGGCGCCCGCGTTGATCCGGCGGATCGCGTCCGCGACGACGGTCTCCCAGACGACCGCCGAGCGCGCGCCGTCCGCGAAGGTCACCTCGCCGTGCCAGCGCACCGGCTCCGGGTCAGGCAGGTTCGCGCTCGGGACGACGCGGCCCAGGCTCGTCGTCGTGAGCCACCACTGGTCGCCGCGGCGTCCGACGACGACCTCTGGCACGACGAGGGCGCCCCCGGCGACGGAGGCCGACGAGAAGGCGAACGAGCCGAACGCGACGGGTCCGGTGCCGGGCAGCCCGACCTCGTCGCGGACGACGGCGTGGGCGACCATGTCGAGCCAGGCAGCCTCCGCGTCAACGAACCGGTAGGGGCCGCCGGTGCGGATCCGCAGCGTCTCGCCCCAGCCGACGAGACCCTCGCGGCGGCGCACCCAGGCCAGCGGACCGGTGCGCGGCAGTAGCCCGAGCAGCGGGCCGGGGTCGGGGATCGGGACCGTGCGGGCCACGAGCGGCACGGACACCGGTGCGGTGGTCATCGCGGACCAGCGTAAGTCGATCGCGCCCGCGGTTCGCGCCGGACGCCGTCCGGGTGCCCCGCCCGGGGCGTGACGTCGGCCACGGAACCACATCCGGCGCGTGGGCGTCCGTGGCACGATCGTCGGGCGGGCTCAGGTCCCGCCGGACGGCGGGAGGCGACCCATGGCACCGAGCATGACCCCGACGGGTCCGGTGGCACCGCTGCCTCGCCTCTCGCGCGGCGCGCGCTGGGCGATCGGGCTGGCGCTGACCGGCCTGCTGCTGCTCGCCGGGTCCACCGCGGGCGCCGTCGCACTGGGTCAGGCGGTCGGCGGGGTGCAGGACTGCATTGTCCCCTCGTTCGACTCGCCGTTCGGCTGCTCGGACGACGACCTCACCCAGGAGGCGAGTGCACGCGTGCTGCGCCTGGACGGTTTCGGCGGGACCTCCGCCTCCGACACCGGGCGCGCTGCGCGCACCAACGACGTGTTCCTCGACCTGGAGTTCCAGGTGTCCGAGCGGACCGTCAGGGCCTACGACGTCTACTGGGGTCAGGGTGCGCCGCCGGTGCAGGAGGGCGACACCGTGACGGTCGCCTACGACCCGTCGGCCCCGGAGTTCCTCGTGGCGTCGAAGGACGAGCTCGCGGCCAAGCGGGCCCGGGAGGCGGCGCACCCGGACGAGGGCGCCTCGGCCGCGGCGCTGTGGTCCACGGGGGGCCCGCTCCTCGCAGCGGTCGTCGCGCTCGCCGGCACGGTCGTCTGGGCGCGGCGTGCGCCGCAGCCGGTGCGGCCCGCACCCGCCGGCTGGTACGGCGTTCCCGGCTACGTCTACGGCTACCCGCAGCCTGCGTACGGTGCACCGGGCTATCCGCAGCAGCCTGCGTACGGTCCGCCGGGCTATCCGCAGCAGCCTGCGTACGGTCCGCCCGGCTACCCGCCACCGGTCCAGTCCGACCCGTCGCCCCAGGCATCGCAGGCACCGCCGGCGACTCCGCCGCCGAGGCCTCCCGCGGGCTGGAACGCCCCGGGCTGACGCGGCAGCCCCGGGCCTGGGACGATGCGCCCATGCCCCGCGCCAGCCTGGAGAAGCAGCCGCACGAGGTCGCGGCGATGTTCGACGACACCGCCGAGCGGTACGACCGCACGAACGACGTCCTGTCCCTGCGCCAGGACCGTCGCTGGCGCGCGCACGTCGTGCAGGCGCTCGACATGCGCCCGGGGGAGCGGCTGCTCGACCTCGCGGCCGGCACCGGGACGTCGTCCGTGCCCTTCCACGACGCCGGCGTGCTCGTGACGTCGTGCGACTTCTCGCAGGGGATGCTCGCCGTCGGCCGCCGCCGCCGTCCGGACCTGCCGTTCGTCGCCGGCGACGCGATGCGTCTGCCGTTCGCGGACGGTGCCTTCGACGCGGCGACGATCTCCTTCGGCCTGCGCAACGTCGCCGACCCCGACGCCGCCCTGCGCGAGATGCGCCGGGTCACCCGGCACGGCGGGCGCCTGGTCGTCTGCGAGTTCTCCCACCCGGTCTGGAAGCCGTGGCGCACGGTGTACACCGAGTACCTCATGAAGGCGCTGCCGGTCGTGGCGCGCCGAGTGTCGTCCAACCCCGACGCGTACGTCTACCTCGCCGAGTCGATCCGGGCCTGGCCCGACCAGCAGGCCCTCGGCGTGCGGGTCCGGGCAGCCGGCTGGGAAGACGTCACCTACCGCAACCTCTCCGGCGGCATCGTCACCCTGCACCGCGCGCGCCGACCCTGACCCGCTGTCCTCTGGTGGCGAAGGGCCCTACGAGTGCGCGCGTAGCGCCCCTTCGCCACCAGAGGACAGCGGGACAGGGTCCCGCCGGACTCGTGTCGGTGGCGGCGCCAGGTGGGACCGGCGGCGCCATGGCGGCCCTGCCGGTGCCCGATGCACGCCCTGCCGGCGTCCGACGCGCGGTCCGTTCCCGCTGCGCCGTACACTCGCCGTGGAGTTCGTGAAGAAGTTCACAAGCGCACAAAAGCCAATGCGGGCGCAGGCCTGGCCCCCGACGTCGGTCCACCCCGACCGGCCCCTTCACCCGACCGACCCTCCACCCCGACCGACCGTCCACCGATCACCCACGACAGGTAGGCCCGTGAGCGCCACGAGCACAGCTCCCGCAGCCGGAGCGCGGAGCAGCGAGCAGGACGCCGACGTCGTCGTCGTCGGGGCCGGCCCCGCCGGCGCCACCGTCGCGGCGTACCTGGCGAGGGCAGGGCATCAGGTCCTCGTCCTGGAGAAGACGGCCTTCCCGAGGGAGAAGGTCTGCGGCGACGGCCTCACGCCGCGCGCGGTCAAGGAGCTCGTCGCCCTCGGCATCTCCACCCGCGAGGAGGACGGCTGGATCCGCAACCAGGGCCTGCGGATCATCGGCGGCGGTCTGCGCCTGCAGCTGCCCTGGCCCGACCTGTCGTCGTTCCCCGACCACGGCCTCGTCCGGCCGCGGCTCGACTTCGACGCCACGCTCGTCCGGCACGCGGTGGCGAGCGGCGCCAAGATCATCGAACGGACGAACGTCACCGGCCCAGTCCTCGACGACCGCACCGGTCGTGTCGTCGGCGTCACCGCCCGCCCCGTCGACGACCAGGGCCGCCGGGCCGGCGACGAGGTCGTCTACCGGGCGCCGCTCGTCGTCGCGGCGGACGGCGTCTCGGCCCGGCTCGCGCTGAGCCTGGGCATCGCCAAGCGCGACGACCGCCCGCTCGGCGTCGCCGTCCGCACCTACTTCACGAGCCCGCGGCACGACGACGACTGGCTGGAGTCGTGGCTCGAGCTGTGGGACGGCGAGCCGAACCGGTCGAACCTGCTCCCCGGCTACGGCTGGGTCTTCGGCGTCGGTGACGGCACGAGCAACGTCGGCCTGGGCATCCTCAACTCCTCCGGCGCCTTCGGCAACGTCGACTACAAGGACCTGCTCAGACGCTGGGTGTCGACGATGCCCAGGGAGTGGGGCTACACCGACGAGAACATGACAGGTCCGATCCGCGGCGCAGCGCTCCCTATGGGCTTCAACCGGACGCCGCACTACACCCGCGGCCTGCTCCTCGTCGGCGACGCGGGCGGCATGGTGAACCCGTTCAACGGCGAGGGGATCGCCTACGCGATGGAGTCGGGGCGGCTGGCCGCGGACGTCGTCACGCAGGCCCTCGCCCGGCCCGGCGGCGCGACGCGCGAGAAGGCCCTGGAGGCGTACCCGGCGGCGCTCAAGGACTCCCTCGGCGGGTACTACACGCTGGGCCGGGTCTTCGTGAAGCTCATCGGCCATCCCGAGGTGATGAAGCTCGCGACGCGCTACGGGCTGCCCCGGCCGACCCTCATGCGCTTCACCCTCAAGCTGCTCGCCAACCTCACCGAGCCGCGCGGGGGAGACGCCCTCGACCGGGTCATCAACGGGCTGACCAAGCTTGCCCCAGCAGCATGAGCGAGCCGTGTCAAGACCACGGACGGGTGGCCCCTAGGATGGGCCCGATCTGCGCTCCGGCCGACTCCTCGAGGCCACTGACGTGCGCAGCACGTGACAGGGGAAAGGTGACGTCGTGAACCCCTACGTGCCGATCCTCGTCCTCGCGGCGATCGCGGCGGGCTTC
>DAIOGQ010000149.1:0-9563 GCA_036745175.1 Kineosporiaceae bacterium | reverse complement strand
GATGTCCGGCCACTCCAAGTGGGCCACCACGAAGCACAAGAAGGCCGTCGTCGACGCCAAGCGCAGCAAGATGTTCGCCAAGCTGATCAAGAACATCGAGGTGGCGGCCCGCACCGGTGGCGGCGACCCGGCGGGCAACCCGACGCTCTACGACGCGATCCAGAAGGCGAAGAAGTCGTCGGTCCCGAACAACAACATCGACAACGCCGTCAAGCGCGGGTCCGGCGCCGAGGGCGGGGGAGCCGACTACCAGACGATCATGTACGAGGGCTACGGCCCGAACGGCGTCGCGCTGCTCATCGAGTGCCTGTCCGACAACCGCAACCGGGCGGCCATGGAGGTCCGGACGGCGATGTCCCGCAACAACGGGACCATGGCCGACCCCGGCAGCGTGTCGTACCTGTTCAGCCGCAAGGGCGTCGTCATCGTGCCGAGGACCGGCTCGATGGCCGAGGACGACGTGCTGCTCGCCGTGCTCGAGGCGGGCGCCGAGGAGGTCAACGACCTCGGCGACACCTTCGAGGTCGTCAGCGAGGCGACCGACCTCGTCGCGGTCCGGACGGCGCTCGTGGACGCCGGCATCGACTACGACTCCGCCGAGGCGCAGTTCGTGCCGAGCATGGCCGTCCCGCTCGACGAGGAGGGCGCGCGCAAGGTCTTCAAGCTCATCGACGCCCTCGAGGACTGCGACGACGTCCAGAACGTCTATGCCAACTTCGACGTCTCCGACGAGGTGATGGAGGCGGTCGGGTAGGGCGCTGCCCTCCGACGCCGCGCCTGCGGCGGGCTGGCGGCCCTGCGGGCGGCGTGCCCTGCGGGCGGCGTGCCCTGCGGGCGGCGTGCCCTGCGGGCTGGCGGCCCTGCGGGCTGGCGGCCCTGCGGGCTGGCGGCCCTGCGGGCGGCGTGCGAGAGGGACTCCGTCCCCCTCGCGCTCCCCCTGCGGGGGCCTGGCCCCTCGACCCCGGCTCCCAGCCTCGTCCTGGCCGAAATCCTCTCGGAGACGGCGCGGCGTCCATGCTTGGTCGCGTGTTCCGGCGCGCCGGCGCAGCCGTCGCGGCCGGGGGCGCCTCCCGGGACCCGGCTCGGGTGCGTGCGATCGTGGGGGGCGTGAGGGTGCTGGCGGTCGACCCGGGGCTGACCCGGTGCGGGCTCGGGGCCGTGGAGGGCGGGCGCGGGCGGGACGTCGCGCTCGTCGCCGTCGACGTGATCACGACCCCGGCGGGCGACGACCTGTCGCTGCGCCTGCTCGGGATCGGGCAGGCGATCGGGGGCTGGCTCGACGAGGTCCGGCCCGACGTCCTGGCGGTCGAGCGGGTCTTCAGCCAGTCGAACCTCTCCACGGTCATGGGCACGGCGCAGGCGGCCGGGATCGCGATCCTCGCGGCGGCCGAGCGCGGCATCGCGGTCGCCGTCCACACCCCGAGCGAGGTGAAGGCCGCCGTGACGGGGGACGGCCGGGCCGGCAAGAAGCAGGTCGCCGCGATGGTGACCCGGATCCTCGGGCTGGCGGACACCCCCAGACCCGCGGATGCTGCCGACGCCCTGGCGCTGGCGATCTGCCACCTGTGGCGCGGCGGGGCGATCGCCGGTGGCGGTGCCGGGTCGCCCGAGCGGCAGACCGCGGCGCAGGAGCAGTGGCGGGCGGCCGCCGAGTCCGCCCGCAGGGCCGGCCGGGGTCGCCGTCCGGCCCCCGGGGGAGACCGGACTCCCGCCGCGGCGGCGAGTGTGGCCGCGGCCCGGGCGGCCGCCCGGATCGCCGCCGCGACGGCCGCCGCGGCGCCGCGGCAGCCCGGCGCGTCGCGCCGGCCCCCGCGCATCGACCGGCTACGGTGACGTTCGTACACCTGTTCGCATGCGCGTCCGGCGCGCACGGACCATGACGTCGGGGAGGTGCCCGTGATCGCCTCGGTGCGCGGCACGGTGCTGGGCGTGCGGCTCGACGCCGCGGTCGTGGAGGTCGGCGGGGTCGGGATGCTCGTCCAGGCCACGCCCGCGACGCTCGCGGCGCTGCGGGTCGGCGCGGAGGCGTCGCTGTCGACGACCCTCGTCGTCCGAGAGGACTCCCTGACCCTCTTCGGCTTCGCGGACGACGACGAGCGCGACGTGTTCGAGACGGTCCAGACCGTCTCGGGGATCGGCCCGCGGCTCGCGCTGGCGATGCTCGCCGTGCACACGCCCGACGGTCTGCGAGCCGCCGTCGCGACCCAGGACCTCACCGCCCTGACCCGGGTGCCCGGCATCGGCCGCAAAGGCGCCCAGCGGATCGTCCTCGAGCTCACCGACCGGCTCGGCCCGCCGAGCACTCCGGGGACGAGCCTCGTCGCGGCCTCCGCCGACGCCCCGCCGCTGTGGCGCGAGCAGGTCGTCGACGCCCTCGTCGGGCTCGGCTGGTCGGCCAAGCAGGCCGGGGACGCCGTCGACGTCGTCGCCGCCGACGGCGCGGCCGACGCGGCCTCCGGCGGGGACGTCGCGGGGGTGCTCCGCGCGGCCCTACGGCATCTCGGGCGGACCGGATGAGCGACCCCGACGACCTCACGACCCTCGCACCCGGTCCGGAGCCCGGCCTCACGCCGGGCCTCGCCCCGGGGGCCGGGCCGTCCCCCGTCGACGTCGCCGCGGACGACGAGGAACGCGCCGTCGAAGGGGCGCTGCGCCCCAAGCGGCTCGCCGACTTCGTCGGGCAGCGCATCGTGCGTGAGCAGCTGTCGCTCGTGCTGGACGCCGCCCGCGGCCGCGGGCACACGCCTGACCACATCCTCCTGTCCGGCCCGCCCGGGCTCGGCAAGACGACGCTCGCCATGATCGTCGCCCACGAGCTCGGCGCCCCGCTGCGGGTCACGAGCGGTCCGGCGATCCAGCACGCCGGCGACCTCGCGGCGGTGCTGTCCTCGCTCGAGGAGGGCGAGGTCCTGTTCCTCGACGAGATCCACCGGATGGCCCGGCCCGCCGAGGAGATGCTCTACGTCGCGATGGAGGACTTCCGGGTCGACATCGTCGTCGGCAAGGGCGCCGGGGCCACGGCGATCCCGCTCGACCTGCCGCCGTTCACCATCGTCGGCGCGACGACCCGGGCCGGCATGCTGCCCGCGCCGCTGCGTGACCGGTTCGGCTTCACCGGGCACCTCGACTTCTACGAGACCGACGAGCTCGAACAGGTGCTGCGCCGCTCGGCGCGGCTGCTCGGGGTCCTGCTCACCGACGACGGCGGCTGGGAGATCGCGAGCCGGTCCCGGGGGACGCCGCGGATCGCCAACCGGCTGCTGCGCCGGGTCCGCGACTGGGCGCAGGTCCGCGGCGACGGAACCCTCGACGCGGACGCCGCCCGGGCGGCGCTGGAGGTCTACGCCGTCGACGCCCGTGGTCTGGACCGGCTCGACCGCTCGGTGCTCGAGGCGCTGTGCCTGCGGTTCGGCGGCGGCCCGGTCGGGCTGTCGACGCTCGCGGTCGCGGTGGGGGAGGAGCCGGAGACGGTCGAGACGGTCGCCGAGCCGTTCCTCGTCCGCGAGGGGCTCATCGGCCGGACGCCGCGCGGCCGCATCGCGACCCCCGCCACCTGGCGTCATCTCGGACTCGCCGTACCCCGCGGCGCACAACCCGACCTGTTCGCCGATCTCGACGCCGAGTGAGCCGTCGGACGGGGTCGCGGACCGGGGCAGCGACGTCCCCGGCCGGACACGGGCACCCGGCGACTCGGCGTTTCGTTGTTGAGCGTGTCACGGCTCGCCTAGACTCACTGCGGCCACAGCGTCCATGACGGTCCGTGGCGATTCACCGCGGGAGGGCCCGGTCAGGACGCTCCCATCCGACGAGGAGGTCCCGACCGCCGTGGGCGGCAACAACTCCGTGGGCACTCTGCTGCTCGTCATGGCCCTGGGCCTGCTCGTCATCGCCTTCACGCGGGGGCGTCGCCAGCAGCGCGAGGCGCTCGGCGTCCAGCAGCGGCTCGCACCCGGCACCGAGGTCATGACGACGTCGGGCCTGTACGCCACCGTCGTCTCCGTCGAGGGCGACGTCCTGACGCTCGAGACGGGGCAGGGCCAGCGCTCCCGTTGGGACAAGCGCGCGGTCGCCCGGATCATCACGCCCGCGACCGGCTCGACCACCGGCTCGACCGCAGGCGCGTCGACGGTCCAGGACACGCCCGACGATGCCGACACCTCCTCCGACGAGGGCGCACGGCGGACAGGCGAGGAAGAGCCCCCTCCCGGCCGGGAGTGACCGGCCCGCCGGCGGCCCCCCGCGGCCGGCGTCTGACGAACGGAAGAGACCAGATCCCGTGGCACGTCCCACCACCACCCGCCCAGGGCGGACGCTCGGCGTCCTCGTGGGCCTCCTGGCCGTTCTCTACGGTGTCATCGGGGCCGGCGTGCTGTGGTCCGACGCCGTGTGGACGCCGAAGCTGGCGATCGACCTCGACGGCGGCACGCAGATCGTCCTGAGGCCGAAGGCCACCACCGGCGCCGCCGGCGCAATCAGCCAGACCAACATCGACCAGGCCGTCGAGATCATCCGGCAGCGCGTCAACGGCAGCGGCGTGTCCGAGGCCGAGGTGACGACGTCCGGCTCGGGCGCAAACACGAACATCACCGTCTCGCTCCCCGGCAAGCCCGACAAGAAGACCGAGAACCTCGTCACCCAGGCCGCCCAGCTGCGCTTCCGCGCCGTCCTCGCAGCAGCCGCCGGCGCCCCGCAGCCCGACGCGACGGCGACGCCGACGGACGGCGCCTCGGGCACAGCCAGTCCCTCGGCGTCCGGGACCGCGGCGACGACCGCTTCGCCGTCGGGCTCCGCGACACCGTCCGGCTCCGCGACACCCGGCGCGACGCTCCAGCCGTCGCCGACCGCGACGACGTCGAGCAACGGCCGCGCGGTCCCCAGGGCGCTGCTCGCGGCCACGACGAGCCCGACGGCCGGCGGGACGACCACCGCCCCGGGTGCCGGCGCGACGACGACCGCCGGCGCCGACCCGAGCGCCACAGCCCAGCCGAAGCCGACCGACGCGAGCGACGTCAACTGGATCGACGAGAAGCTCGCCCGCGACTTCGAGGCGCTCGACTGCTCCAAGCCCGAGAACCTCCAGGGCGGGGCCAACGACGACCCGAAGAAGCCGATCGTCGCGTGCGAGCTCGACGGGACGGCGAAGTACGTCCTCGGGCCGGCCGAGGTCGTCGGCACCGACGTCACGGGGGCCACGTTCGGCCTCGAGGTCAACAGCCAGGGCGTCACGGGCACCGCCTACGAGGTCAACCTCAGCTTCACCTCCGAGGGCGCGAAGAAGTTCGGCGCCGTGACCACCCGGCTCGCCGCGCTCGAGGGGGCGCGCAACCAGTTCGGCATCGTCCTCGACGGGCTCGTCGTCAGCGCGCCGACGACGAACGAGCCGATCACGACCGGCGACGCCCGGATCACCGGCAACTTCACCCTCGAGACGGCGCAGACGCTCGCGAACCAGCTCAAGTACGGTGCGCTGCCGTTGTCGTTCGACGTCACGACGAAGGACACGATCTCGGCGACGCTCGGCAGCGAGCAGCTCCAGCGCGGTTTACTCGCCGGCCTCATCGGCCTGCTCCTCGTCGTCGTCTACTCGCTGCTCCAGTACCGGGCCCTCGGCCTGGTCACCGTCGCGAGCCTCGTCATCGCAGGCGCGGTCACGTACGGGCTCGTCGTCCTCCTCGGCTGGCGGCAGGGCTACCGGCTCAGCCTGCCCGGCGTGGCCGGTCTCATCGTGGCGATCGGCATCACCGCCGACTCGTTCATCGTCTACTTCGAACGGATCCGGGACGAGGTGCGCGACGGGCGTCCGCTCGGTGCCGCCGTCGAGGCGGCCTGGGTCCGGGCGCGGCGCACGATCATCGCCTCGGACGCCGTCAGCTTCCTCGCCGCAGTCGTCCTCTACCTGCTCGCGGTCGGCGGGGTCCGCGGCTTCGCGTTCACCCTCGGGCTGACGACGGTCGTCGACCTCGCGGTCGTGTGGCTGTTCACGCACCCGATGGTCGCGATGCTGGCCCGGACCCGGTTCTTCGGCCAGGGGCACAGGCTCTCCGGCTTCGACCCGGCGCACCTCGGCCGGTCGATCGCCTACACCGGCCGCGGCACGGTCCGGACGCCGGCCGGCACGACCGGGAAGCCGGCCGCGACCCAGGAGCCCGCGGACGTCTTCGCGACCTCGGGAGCTTCCGCGCGCCCGGGTGCCGGCCGGTCCCGCCCCGGTGGGTCGACCACGTCCGCCGCCGCGTCGCGCGGCACCGACGGGGGAGCCCGGATGACGATCGCCGAGCGGCGTGCGGCTGCCGAGCGGGCCGGCCGGGCCGACGACGGGGAGCCCGGACCCGACGACGGCAGCGCTGCCGGGTCTCGCGCGACGACTCCCGGGAAGGACGCCTGATGCCCAGCTTCTCCAGGTTCGGCAACGACCTCTACACCGGCCGTCGCTCGATCGACTTCGTCGGCCGCCGGCGGCTCTGGTACTCCATCGCCGTCGTCGCCGTCATCGTGTCGTTCGGCGCGCTCTGGCTCCAGGGGCTCAACCCCGGGATCGAGTTCCGCGGCGGCTCGGAGTTCCGGACGCCGCAGGTCGCGGACGCCGGCGAGATCGCCGGTGCGGACGCGGTCCGCTCGGTCGTCCCCGGCGCCGAGGCCAGGGTGTCGGTCATCGGCGGCGACAGCGTGCGGGTGCAGACGGACCGGCTCACGGACACCCAGACCGACGAGGTGACCGCGGCCCTCGCCAAGGCCTACGGCGTCGCCGAGGCGGACATCACGTCGTCGTTCGTCGGCCCCAGCTGGGGTCGCGACGTGACGAACAAGGCGCTCACCGGGCTCGGGGTCTTCCTCGTGCTCGTGTCGCTCGTCATCGCGCTGTACTTCCGCACGTGGAAGATGGCGGTCGCCGCGATCGTCGCGCTCGCGCACGACCTCGTCCTCACCGTCGGTGTGTACGCCCTCATCGGGTTCGAGGTCACGCCGGCCACCGTCATCGGCTTCCTGACGATCCTCGGCTACTCGCTCTACGACACCGTCGTGGTCTTCGACAAGGTGCGCGAGAACACCGAGCACATCACGGCGTCGACGAAACGGACGTTCGGCGAGGCGGCGAACCTCGCCGTCAACCAGACCCTCGTCCGGTCGATCAACACCTCGGTCGTCGCGCTCCTGCCGGTCGCGTCGATCCTGTTCATCGGCGCGTTCCTCCTCGGCGCCGGAACGCTCAAGGACATCTCGCTGGCCCTCTTCATCGGCATCGCGGCCGGCACGTACTCGTCGATCTTCATCGCGACCCCGATGCTCGTCCAGCTGCGTGAGCGCGAGCCGGAGCTCGTCGCCCAGGCCGAGCGCGTGCTGCGCCGCCGGCGCGAGCAGGGCACCCTGCCGGCCGGGGACCTGGTGCCGGTCGGTGCGGGCGGCGAGCCCGGCACGACCGAGCCCGGCGCCGCCGGCGCGGTCCGGACGGCGGCCGGCGCTGCCGCCGGCACGGCAGCGCGGCCGGCGCAGACGGGTCAGCGCCAGCAGCCGCGCAAGGGCACCGCCAAGGGTCGCCGACCGGGCAACCGGCGGCGTTGACCGGCCGATGACGTCGACCCGGCCGACGGACGAGGCCCTCGCCGACCTGGCGTCGGACGTCGTCGGGCTGGTCCGCGACGTCCCGGACTTCCCGACCCCGGGCGTCGTCTACAAGGACATCACCCCGCTCCTCGGCGACGGCCCGGCCCTGCGCCGCGTCGTCGAGGCGTTCGCAGCACCGCACCGGGACGGCGGCGCCTCACCGGTCGACCTCGTCGTCGGGATCGAGGCCCGTGGCTTCATCCTCGCGGCGCCCGTGGCCGTCGCCCTGGGAGCCGGCTTCGTCCCGGTCCGCAAGCGGGGCAAGCTGCCCTGGCAGACGGTCGGGTCGGCCTACGACCTCGAGTACGGCACCGCGGAGATCGAGCTCCACGAGGATGCCGTGGCGCCGGGCCAGCGGGTGCTCGTCGTCGACGACGTGCTCGCCACCGGCGGCACGGCGGCGGCGGCGTGCGAGCTCGTCGAGCGGATCGGCGGCCACGTCGCCGGGGTCGTCGTCCTGCTGGAGCTGTCGTTCCTCGACGGCCGGTCGAAGCTGCCCGGGCGCGACGTCAGGGCCATCGTCACGGTGTGACGTCCCCTGCCCCCGCGACCAGGCTGTCCCGCGTCGATGCAGGTCAGACATCCCTCGAGCCCGGTCGCCGATCTGCCGATAGCCGTGGCGGGAGGGTGATGCAGGCTCCCCGGTCGTAGACTCGACAGACCGGGGCGTCACCCGGGCACGGACGGGCGACCACACGGAGGCGGCGTGGCGGACGAGCGGGTCGTAGCGGAGGCCGTCCAGACGGCTGCCCGCGGCGAGGAACCTGCCGTCCACGACCCCGCCGCCGGCAACGGTGCCGTCCGCGGTCCCACCACGGCGGCGCTCGCCGGCCCGGTCGACGCAGCCGTGAACGGCCCGGTCGACGCAGCGGTCGACGGACCGGCCGACGTCGCGGTCAAGCGGGCCGGCGGCAACGGTGTCCCGGTCACCGCCCCGGACGCACCGGCGGCGAGCCCGACGTCGACCCAGGCCCGGCACCGGCAGTCCGCCGGCGAGGGCCTGCCCGCGACGAGCCGGGTGCTGTCGCGGATCGCGCGGTTCGGGTCCGGCCGTGGCTCGACGACCTCCCCGCTGCTCGAGCCGCTGCTGCGCGCCGTGCGCGCGACCCACCCGAAGGCCGACCTGTCCGTCATCGAGCGGGCGTTCGAGGTCGCCGCCCGGGCCCACGCCGGCCAGAAGCGCAAGAGCGGTGACCCGTACATCACCCACCCCGTCGCCGTCTCGGCGATCCTCGCCGAGCTCGGTATGACGCCGCCGACGCTCGCGGCCGCGCTGCTGCACGACACCGTCGAGGACACCGACTACACCCTCACCCAGCTGAAGCGGGACTTCGGCGACGAGATCGCCATGCTCGTGGACGGCGTGACGAAGCTCGACAAGGTCCAGTACGGCGACGCGGCGCAGGCGGAGACGGTCCGCAAGATGGTCGTCGCGATGTCGCGCGACATCCGGGTCCTCGTCATCAAGCTCGCCGACCGGCTGCACAACGCGCGCACGTGGCGGTACGTCCCGCAGGCGTCCGCCGAGCGGAAGGCCCGCGAGACGCTCGAGATCTACGCACCGCTGGCCCACCGGCTCGGCATGAACACGATCAAGTGGGAGCTCGAGGACCTCTCGTTCGCGACGCTCTACCCCAAGGTCTACGACGAGATCGTCCGGCTCGTCGCCGAGCGGGCCCCGGCCCGTGAGGACTACCTCGCGACGGTCCGCGAGCAGGTGAACGCCGACCTGCGCGGCGCGAAGATCAAGTCGACGGTCACCGGCCGGCCGAAGCACTACTACTCCGTGTACCAGAAGATGATCGTCCGCGGCCGCGACTTCGCCGAGATCTACGACCTCGTCGGCGTCCGGGTCCTCGTCGACACCGTCCGGGACTGCTACGCCGTCCTCGGGGCGCTGCACGCGCGGTGGAACCCCGTGCCGGGCCGCTTCAAGGACTACATCGCGATGCCCAAGTTCA
>DAIOGQ010000148.1:3133-9574 GCA_036745175.1 Kineosporiaceae bacterium | reverse complement strand
GCCGACCGGGTCCCGCCGTAGATCTCCCCGCACGGGAAGACGAAGCCCCTGCGCTTGCAGAGGTTGACGACGGCATCGAGGCGGGCCTCGGACGACGGCTTGGCAGCCACGGGTTCACTCCAACGGACGGGTTCGGTTCGGGGCGAGACGGTTCGGGGCGAGTGGGCTCAGGGTGAGGCGGTCGGCGGCGACACGGTGGGGCGCCGCGGATCGGCCCCACTCGTCTCGACCGCCCGGACGGGGCGGACGGGGCGGACCGGGCGGACGCTCGACGTCCGCCCAGGGTACCGGTCAGGCCGGGCAGACCTGCGCGGTCACCACCCGGTCATCCCTGCGACCGCGGCGCCGCCCCACCCGGCCGGGCGGTGTCCGCGTCGGTGGCACGGGACGCCTCGTGATGCTCCGTCCCGGTCGAGGGACTCCACGTGATCAGCTCCTCGAAGGCCGACGGCTCGTCGACGGCGCGGTACATCAGCGGGACAGCCCGGACCTTGACGTCGTACGCCGACAGCGCCCGGCGGTAGTCCCCGACGGATGTCCACGTCGTCGTCAGCGTCCAGAGGGCGGCGTCGTCCGCGGCCCGCCCGACCCGGCCGCCGGTGCAGCCCGGCCGGGCTGCGAGCGCCTCGAGGGCCTGCTGGGCGAGGCCGAGGAACTCCTCGGCCTCCTCGGCGGGGACGACGTACCGCGTGACGACGAGCACGACGGCGAGCCTATGCAGGCACTGCCTGTCCTGCCTGCTTTGACAACCCACGACAATGGAATGAGAATCGTTCTCATGCTCATGACTCTCGGGCACCGCGCGCTGGTCCTCGCCCCCGTGCTCGTGGCCACGACGGCCCTGTCCGGCTGCGCAGGCGGCGGTTCCGACGGCGGTCCGGCCGGCACCGCGGGGACCGTCGCGGTCGTCGCGAGCTTCTACCCGCTCCAGTACGCGGCGCAGCGGGTCGGCGGGGACGCCGTGACCGTCACGAACCTCGCCCGGCCAGGGGCCGAGCCGCACGACCTCGAGCTGAGCCCGAAGGACGTCGCGGCCCTGTCCGACGCCGACCTCGTCGTCTACCTGAGCGGCTTCCAGCCCGCCGTCGACGACGCCGTCGAGGCGCAGGCGAAGGGCGCGGGCTTCGACGTCGGGCCGACCGCCCGCCTCGACCTCGCGGCGCCCGAGGGGGAGCCCGCGGGGCAGGCGAGCGCCGACGGGGAGCACCCCGGGGTCGACCCGCACTTCTGGCTCGACCCGACCCGGCTCGCCGACGTCGGCGACGCGATCGCCGAGCGGCTCGGCGCCGCCGCGCCCGACCGGGTCGCGACCTTCACCGCGAACGCCGCGGCACTGCGCAGCGACCTCACCGCGCTCGACACCGAGCTGCGGACCGGGCTCGCGTCGTGCACGAGCAAGAACCTCGTGACCAGCCACCGCGCCTTCGGCTACCTGGCCCGGCGGTACGGGCTCACCCAGGTGGGGATCACGGGCCTGTCCCCCGATGCCGAGCCGGACGCGGCGACCGTCGCCCGGGTCTCCGACTTCGTCCGGCGCAACGGCGTGCGCACGATCTACTACGAGACGCTCGTGCCGCCCGCCGTCGCTGAGACGGTCGCCACCGAGACGGGGGCGAAGACCGCCGTCCTCGACCCGATCGAAGGGATCAGCGACGCCTCGGCCGCCCGGGACTACCGTGGGGTGATGCGCGCCAACCTCGCCTCGCTGCGCGCCGGGCAGCCGTGCCCGTGAGTGGCGCAGGGACACCGCGCGGAGGCGAGGACGTCCACCTGGGTGCGGTCGTCGAGCTACGCGCCGCCGCCGTCGGCTACGGCGAGCACCCGGTCGTCTCCGACGTCTCGCTGCGGATCGACCGCGGTGAGGTCGTCGCGCTCGTCGGCCCGAACGGCTCGGGCAAGACGACGATCGTGCGCGGCATCCTCGGGCTCGCCCCGGTGGTGGCCGGCCACGTCGAGCTGTTCGGCGTCCCTGCCCAGCAGTTCCGCGAACGCTGGCGGATCGGCTACGTGCCGCAGCGCCACACCGTCGTCGGCGCCGTCCCGTCGACCGTCGAGGAGGTCGTGGGCTCGGGCCGGCTGCCCCGCAGGCGTTGGTTCGCGCTGATGACCCGCGACGACCGCCGGGTCGTCGCCCGGGCGATCGACGTCGTCGGGCTCACCGACCGGCGGCGGGCCCCGGTCTCGACTCTGTCCGGGGGCCATCAGCGGCGGGTGCTCATCGCCCGGGCGCTCGCGGCCGAGCCCGAGGTGCTCGTCATGGACGAGCCGACGGCGGGCGTCGACGCCCAGAGCCAGGAGGCGCTGACGCAGACCCTGGCCCGGCTCGTCCACGACGGCCTGACCCTGCTCGTCGTCACGCACGACGTCGCGCCGCTGGCGCCGATCCTCACCCGCGTCGTCGCGGTCGCCGACGGCCGCGTCGTCGGGGACGAGCCGGCCGAGCACGCCCTCGGCGGCGCCTCGTCCCTCGACGTCCACCTCCATTCCGACCCCGGTCACGACCCGCACCACACGGTCGCCGGCGGGGCAGGCGGCCCGGACGACCCCGTGCGGTCCCCGGCGACCGGCTGGCTCGGCGATCCCGGTCTGCGCGGCTCGCGCAGCGGGACCTGAAGGGACGACATGGAGATCCTGCAGTACGACTTCATGCAGCGGGCCCTGCTCGCCGCCGTCCTCGTGGGCCTCACCGCGCCCGTCGTCGGCGTCTACCTCGTCCAGCGCCGGCTGGCGCTCATCGGGGACGGACTGGGCCACGTCGCGCTCACCGGTGTCGCCCTCGGCGTCCTGACCGGGACGGCCCCGGTCCTCGTCGCACTGGCGTGCGCCGTCGCGGGAGGGGTCGCCATCGAGCTCATCCGGGCCCGCGGCCGGGCGACCGCGGACGTCGCGCTCGCCGTCATGTTCTACGGCGGCATCGCCGGTGGCGTCGTCCTCATCGGCCTGTCGGCGGGAGGCACGCCGGCGAACCTGTCGTCGTACCTGTTCGGCGCCATCACGACGACGACGGGCGCCGACCTCGCCGTGTTCGCGGCGCTGTCCGCGGTCGTCCTCGCCGCCACGGTCGGGATGGCCCCGCAGCTGTTCGCCGTGAGCAACGACGAGGAGTACGCGCGGGCCAGCGGCATGAACGTCCTGGGCCTCAACATCCTGCTCGCGGTGCTCACGGCGGCCACGGTCGTGATCTCGATGCGGATCGTCGGCCTGCTCCTCATCAGCGCGCTCATGATCGTTCCGAACGCCGTCGCCCAGGTGACCGCGCGCAGCTTCCGGGCCAGCGTCCTCACCGCCGTCGCCGTCGGGGTGACCGTGAGCGTGCTCGGCACGGGAGTCTCGTTCTACGCCGACACCCCGTCCGGCGGCACGATCGTCCTGCTCGCCATCGCGGTGTTCCTGCTCGCCGCGAGCGGGTCCTGGCTGCGAGGTGCCGTCCACGCCCGGCGGCACCACGACGAGCGCGACCACCGGCACGAGCACGGGGCGGGGTGCGGCCACGAGGCGGTGCCGCACGGCGACCATGTCGACTACGTCCACGACGGTCACCGGCACGCCGCGCACGGCGCGTCCTACGACGACCACTGACCCGCGCAGGGCATGTCGCCGGCGGCGGGCGCAGCTGCCGGCCCGGCGGACCACCGCTCCCACGGTCCCGCCCACGGCGATCGACGCGGCGGTCGAACGCGGCGACGCCGTGTCACGATGGATGTTCGACGACCTGGAGGAGCACCGGTGACCGAGACGACGCGACGGCGCGGGACGCGCCAGCGCAGCGCGGTCTGGAGCGCCCTCGCCGACATCATGGAGTTCCAGAGCGCCCAGCAGCTGCACGCGCGCCTGCGCGAGCAGGGCGAGGCCGTCGGGCTCGCGACCGTGTACCGGACGCTGCAGCACCTCGCCGAGGACGGCGAGGTCGACGTCCTGCGGACCGCTGACGGGGAGGCGGTCTACCGCCGCTGCAGCACCGGGCACCACCACCACCTCATCTGCCGGCGGTGCCGACGCACGGTCGAGGTCGACTCGGTGGCGGTCGAGCGGTGGGCGAAGACGATCGCCGAGGACAACGGGTTCGCCGACGTCGAGCACGTCGTCGAGGTCTTCGGCACCTGCGCCGACTGTGCCCGCGCCACCTCGTAGTCCGCGCCCCGTCACCCCGCAAGATCACCGCTGCCCGGCCTCGTGGCGGCCATACACCCACCGCGGGGCCGGGCGACGCAGATCACCAGCGGGTCCGCGAGAACCGGCGGGCGGTCTGTCGGTACCCCTATCTAGGGTGGGCGACATGGCCACCGAAGACATCGCCGTACGTGCAGAAGGGCTCGTGAAGACCTACGGCAGCGTCCGCGCGCTCGACGGCCTCGACCTGGAGGTGCCGCGGGGCACCGTGCTCGGCGTCCTCGGCCCGAACGGCGCCGGCAAGACGACGTGCGTCCGGGTGCTGACGACGCTGCTGCGGCCCGACTCCGGCCGGGCCGAGGTCGCCGGGATCGACGTCCTCGCCCGGCCCCGCCAGGTCCGCGAGGTCATCGGCCTCTCCGGCCAGTACGCCGCGGTCGACGAGTACCTCACCGGCTACGAGAACCTCGACATGGTCGGCCGGCTGTACCACCTGGGCCGGGCGTCCTCCCGGGCCCGGGCCCGCGAGCTGCTCGCCGACTTCCGGCTCGACGACGCCGCCGACCGGCCGGTGAAGACGTACTCCGGCGGCATGCGACGCCGCCTCGACCTCGCTGCTGCCCTCGTCGCCCGACCGCAGGTGCTCTTCCTCGACGAGCCGACCACAGGGCTCGACCCGCGCAGCCGCAGCGACATGTGGGCCACGCTCGCCGACCTCGTCGCGCAGGGTGCCACGCTGCTGCTCACGACGCAGTACCTCGAGGAGGCCGACCGGCTCGCCGACTCGATGGTCGTCGTCGACCACGGCCGGGTCATCGCCCGTGGCACGTCTGACGAGCTGAAGGCCCAGGTCGGTGGCGAGGTCGTCGAGGTCGTCGTCGCCGAAGCGACAGACCTGCCGGTCGCCGTGGACGTCCTGCGCACGGTCGGGTACGGCACGCCGACGGTCCAGGAGCACGTCCGCCGGGTGTCGGTCCGGGTGGCGGGCGACCGGCCGGCGGCGGCGGTGCTCGTCGAGGCGTTGCGCGGGCTCGACGACGGCGGGGTCGCGGTCCTCGACGTCGCGGTCCGCCGCCCGACGCTCGACGACGTGTTCCTCGCGCTCACCGGGCACGCGGCCGAGGACGCCGTGGACGAGGCCGCAGGCGGCGCAACGGACGGGCCCGCGAGGTCGGCCGCGGGTCCACCGGGCGGGCCGGGGGCACGGGCGACAGTCGGCGCCTCGACCGGGTCGCGGGAGGTGCGCCGGTGAGCACCCTCGTGCGGGCCCTCGGCGACGGCGCGGTCGTCGCGAAGCGCAACCTCATCAAGATCAAGCGGGTCCCCGACCTGCTCGTCTTCTCGACGCTGTCGCCGATCATGTTCGTGCTGCTGTTCGCCTACATCTTCGGCGGGGCGGTCGACGTCGGCGGCTCGGGCCAGGTCGACGCCCGGCTCTACCGCGAGTTCCTCATCGCCGGGATCTTCGCCCAGACCGTCGTCTTCGGCGCGACGATCACCGGCATGAGCATCGCCGAGGACCTCCAGAAGGGCGTCATCGACCGGTTCCGGTCGCTGCCGATGTCGGGCTCGGCGGTGCTCGTCGGGCGGACGGCGGCGGACGTCGTGAACAACGTCATCGCGATCGTCGTCATGGGCCTGACCGGGCTCGTCGTCGGCTGGCGGATCCGCACGTCGTTCCTCGACGCGGTCGTCGGCTTCCTCGTGCTGCTCCTGTTCGCGTACGCGATCTCATGGCTCATGGCATGCGTCGGGCTCGCCGTGCGGACGCCCGAGGTCGTCAACAACGCCTCGTTCATCGTCATCTTCCCGCTGACGTTCTGCGCCAACACGTTCGTGCCGCTCGAGAGCTTCCCGGCGCCGCTGCGCGTGTTCGCCGAGTGGAACCCCGTGTCGTCCGTGACGCTCGCAGCGCGGGAACGGTTCGGCAACGTCGTCGCGGGGGCACCGGCGTCCGACGCGTGGCCGCTGCAGCACCCGGTCCTCTACACGGTGCTCTGGGCCGCCGTGATCCTCGGGATCTTCGTCCCGGTCGCGGTCCGGATGTACCACCACGCCGCGAGCCGCTGAACCGCAGCCGTCACAGCTGGTCGTAGCGGTGCGGCGGGCGCCGCAGACTCGGGTCGTCCCAACCGGGGAACGGCGCCTCGTCCGGCGCCCCGGAACGGGGCTCGGCCGGGGTCCACTGACCGGGCCCGGCGGCGTCCGAGAGTCGCGGGCGCGGTGCGTCGGCGATCGCCCACGGTCCCGCGGCCGTGACGTCGTCGACACCCCCCGCGGAGTCGAACGAGACGGCCGGTCCCGACGAGACGGCCGGTCCCGACGAGACGG
>DAIOGQ010000148.1:0-3033 GCA_036745175.1 Kineosporiaceae bacterium | reverse complement strand
ACGAGACGGCCGGTCCCGACGAGACGGCCGGTCCCGACGAGACGGTCGGTCCCGACGAGACGGCGAGCACAGCGGCGACCGCCGTCGTCAGCGGGATCGTCAGCACGAGGCTGCTCGACGTGACGAGGGTGCGGACGAGCTCCTCCGCAACGGAGCCGCTGACGATCATGTCGCCCAGCGGGCGGCCGTAGAGCTCCTGGAGCATGAGCGTCGGCAGCGCCGCGCCGGCGTAGACGAAGGCGATCGTGTAGACGACGGACGCCAGATGGTCCCGGCCGATGCGCATCCCGCTCGTGAACAGCCGCCGGGCGCCGAGGCCGGGTGCCGCGTCGTGCAGCTCCCAGACGGCGGAAGCCTGGCTGATCGTCACGTCGTTGAGCACGCCGAGGCCGGCAATGATGATGCCGCAGAGGATGACCCCGCCGATCCCGGCACCCGTCGTCAGCTGGCTGAGTCGCACCCCCTCCTCCACGTCGAGCCCTGACAGAGCCGTCGCCTCGGTCGCCCACCAGGCGAAGCCCGCGGCGGCGGCCAGCCCCGCGAGCGTGCCGAGCAGGGCGGTCGTCGTCTTCACCGTGACGCCGTGCGCGAGGTAGAGCAGCACGGTCATGATCGCGGACGACGCGACGACGGCGACGAGGACAGGGTCGCGACCGGCGAGCAGCGCGGGGATGACGAACTCTCCGATCGCGGCGTAGGCGATGGCGAGTCCGGCGAGGGCAGCCAGCCCCTTGAGTCGAGCCACCGCCACGACGACGACAGCGAACACGACTGCGAGAACCGCGAGTGATCGGCTGCGAGAGACATCAGCCCAGGCGTACACCGTGGGCTCGTCGGCCGTCGCGGCGTAGCGCGCGAGCCGGATCCGGTCGCCGGCAACGAGGCCGGCCCGCTCGACCGCGGACGGCACGGCGACCCGTAGCGAGTCCCCCGCCCCGACCTCGGCGTCGCCGTCGATCCGCACGGCCGCCGTCACGCACGACACGGTCTTCGGGATCGTGCCGTCGGGCAGCCGGTCGGACGACGAGCCGTCGCACGTTGCCCGGCGGGTCGACTCGACCGTCGCCTCGACGAAGGCGACACCGGCGTAGGGGTTCCCGAGACCCGGTGCCGGCTCGGCCGGCGGAGGCCACAGTGCGACCAGCCCGGCGACCGTGCCGGCGACGACGAGCGCCACGAGGACCCCGAGGACCGCGACCGTTCGGCGCGACGACCGGACCTGCCGGCCCGACCCGTGCCCGTGCCCGTGCCCCCGATCGTGCCCTCCGCCTCGTCCGACTCCGGGTCCGTCACCGGCGTTCGGGTCGCCAGGGTCGGCGGCGCCGTGGCGCCCCATCAGCGGCCCTGCCTGGACGCTGCCCCGCCGGTGGCTGCAGTGGCCGCAGCGGCGGCCGCTGCGGCGTCGACCGCCCCGCCGTACCGGCGGTCCCGTGCGGCGTACTCCTCGACGGCGCGCCACAGCGTCCGCCGGTCGACGTCGGGCCAGAGGACGTCGAGGAAGACCAGCTCGGCGTAGGCGGACTGCCAGAGGAGGAAGTTCGACGTCCGCTGCTCGCCCGACGTCCGCAGGAACATGTCGACGTCCGGCATGTCCGGCTCGTCGAGGAACCGGGCGACCGTCCGCTCGTCGACCCGCTCGGGGTCGAGCCGGCCGGCGGCGGCCTCCCGGGCGATGGCCCGGGCGGCGTCCGCGATCTCGGCGCGCCCGCCGTAGTTGACGCACATCGTCAGCGTGCACACATCGTTGTGCCGGGTGAGGTCCTGCGCCGCCTCGAGCTCGGAGACGACGCTTCGCCACAGCCGCGGCCGGCGCCCCGCCCACCGCACCCGGACGCCCCACTCGTGCATCTGGTCGCGCCGGCGCCGGATGACGTCACGGTTGAAGCCCATGAGGAACCGGACCTCGTCCGGCGAGCGCCGCCAGTTCTCCGTCGAGAAGGCGAACGCCGACACGTGGGTCACGCCGATCTCGATCGCCCCGGCGACGACGTCGAGCAGGGCGGCCTCACCGGCCTCGTGGCCCTTGGTGCGGGGCAGCCCGCGCTGGTTCGCCCAGCGACCGTTGCCGTCCATGACGATCGCGACGTGCCGGGGCACGAGATCGGCCGGGACGGCGGGCGGCCGGGCGCCCGACGGGTGCGGCGGCGGCGGGACCGGCGCGCGGCGGCCGGCCAGCCCCGTGCCCGTGGCCCGCGCGGGCCTGCGGCGGCTCGGCATCGGCATGCCCGACAGCCTGCCAGAGCCCTCCCGCCCCCGCGCTTACTAGCGAGTCAGACCCTCTGGATGGGTAGGACTCGCTAGTAACCGCGGGAGGGGCGGGGGCGTGTGTCAGCGCTCGACGAGGCGCAGCGAGCGGACCTGCCGCTCGAGGTGCCACTGGAGGTACGCCGCAGTGAGCCCGCTCGCCTCGCGCCGGCGGCGGTCCTCGCTGGAGTCGGCGCAGCCCCAGTCGCCGGACAGCAGCGCCGCGAGCAGCGTGAGCGTCTCCGGGTGCGGTGCGGCCGCCCCCGCCGGGCGGCACTGGCCGCAGACGACCCCGCCCATCGCGACCGCGAACGCCCGGTGCGGCCCGGGCGACCCGCACCGCGCGCAATCGACGAAGCTCGGCGCCCAGCCGGCGACGGCCAGAGCGCGGAGCAGGAAGGCGTCGAGCAGGAGCCCGGGGTCGTGCCGGCCCTCGGCGAGGCTGCGCAGCCCGCCGGCGAGCAGGAGGAAGAGCTGGACCGCGGGCTCGCCCTCGGTCTCGGTGAGCCGCTCGGCGGTCTCGAGCATCGCCGTCCCGGCGGTGTACCGGCCGTAGTCGCCGGCGATCGCCGTCCCGTACGGACCGATCGTCTCGGCCTGGGTGACGATGTCGAGCGAGCGGCCCTCGTAGAGCTGGACGTCGACGAGCATGAACGGCTCGACCCGCGCCCCGAGCCGGGACGACGTCTTCCGGACGCCCTTCGCGACGGCCCGCACCCGTCCCCGCCCGCGGGTCAGGAGCGTGACGATGCGGTCGGCCTCGCCCAGCTTCTGGGCACGCAGGACGAT
>DAIOGQ010000147.1:0-9597 GCA_036745175.1 Kineosporiaceae bacterium | reverse complement strand
CGATCGACGTCGCCGGGCACTCGGTGCGGCGCGGCGAGGAGGTCATCTCGCTGACGCCGCTCGAGTTCGACCTGCTCGTGGCGCTCGCCCGCAAGCCGTGGCAGGTCTTCACCCGAGAGGTTCTCCTGGAGCAGGTGTGGGGCTACCGGCACGCGGCCGACACCCGGCTCGTCAACGTCCACGTGCAGCGGCTGCGGTCGAAGATCGAGCAGGACCCGGAGCGACCGGACATCGTCCTGACCGTCCGCGGCGTCGGCTACAAGGCCGGCCCGGCCTGACCGGCCCGTGAAGCCGCCCCCCGCCTCGTCGGACCCCGCGGTGCCCGACGCCGTGACGCCGGGGTCCGCTGGGACGACCGCCGCCGCGGCGCCGTCCGTGCCGTCCGAGGGCAGGCACGACCCGCGCGACGCCGTCGTCACCGGTGAGCACGTCCTGCGCGACCGGACGGCGGCCGCGCTGCGCCGCCGGACGCCGTCCCGGGTGCTCTCCGGCGTGCGACTCGGCCGCCGCCGCTGGCGGCGCTCGCTGCGGCTGCGGGTCGTCGTGGCGACGAGCGTGCTCGGCGCGGTCGTCGTCCTGGTCGTCGGGAACGTGCTGCTCGCGCAGATCCGGGACGGGCTCGTCGACTCGAGCCTGAGGATGGCGGTCGGCGAGTCGCAGAGCCTGCACCGCGAGGCGCAGGACCTCGTCCAGGCGCGCAGCGGCGACCCGTCCACGTTCGGCAACGAGCTCGTGACGAAGCTGTCGAACGAGCCGAGCCGGTACGTCGTCCTGCGGCAGAGCCTGCGCGCGACGTCGACCCCGCCGTTCCTCGACCTCAGCCCGTTCGACCTGCCGGCCGACATCATCCCGGACGACCTGCGCCGGGACGTCGTCGCCGACCCGCAGCGGTGGCACTCCAGCCCCGTCGAGCTGCCCGGGACGGACGGCGGGCCGACGAACAGCCCGGGCGTCGCGGTCGGCAAGATCATCGACCTCGGCAACGACGGCGAGTACGAGCTCTACTACGTCTTCCGGCAGGACCGGGACGTCGTCATCCTCGACCTCGTCCGGCGCGCGTTCATCGTCGGCGGGGTCGCGCTGGTCCTCCTCGTCGCCGGGGTCGCCTTCGTCGTCACTCGGCAGGTCGTGGCGCCGGTCCGGCTCGCCGCCCGGACGGCGGAGGAGATCGCGTCCGGCCGGCTCGACCGCCGGATGCGGGTGCGGGGCGAGGACGAGCTCGCCCGGCTCGGCGCGGCCTTCAACGACATGGCCGCCAGCCTGGAACGGCAGATCCACCGGCTCGAGGAGCTGTCCCGGGTCCAGCGCCGCTTCGTCTCCGACGTCTCGCACGAGCTGCGGACGCCGCTGACGACCATCCGGATGGCGACCGAGATCCTCCACGAGGCCCGCGGCGGGTTCGACCCGGCGACGTCCCGCAGCGCCGAGCTGCTCATGACCCAGCTCGACCGCTTCGAGTCGCTGCTCGCCGACCTGCTCGAGGTGAGCCGGTTCGACGCCGGTGCGGCCGTCCTCGACGTCGACGCGGCCGACCTGCGCGTCGTCGTCGGGCGGGTCGTCGAGGGCCTGCGGCCGCTCGCGGACGCCCGCGGCGGCGCCGTCGTCCTCGACGTGCCGGCGGAGTCGGCGCTCGCCGAGATCGACGCCCGCCGGGTCGAGCGGATCGTCCGCAACCTCGTCGGCAACGCCATCGAGCACGGCGAGGGCCACCCGATCGTCGTCACGGTCCGGGCGAACGCCGAGGCCGTCGCCGTCGTGGTCCGCGACCACGGGGTCGGGCTCACCCCGGCCCAGGCCCGGATGGTCTTCAACCGGTTCTGGCGCGCCGACCCGGCGCGGGCGCGCTCGACCGGAGGGACCGGGCTCGGCCTGGCGATCGCGCTCGAGGACGCGCACCTGCACGGCGGCTGGCTCCAGGTCTGGGGCGACCCGCAGGACGGCGCGAGCTTCCGGCTCACGCTGCCGCGCCGGGCCGGGGTCGTCCTCACGACGTCACCGCTGCCGCTCGTGCCGGCGGACGCCGCCCAGCACCGGGAGACCGCCGCCGGCGGGACCCACCTGGCCGGCACGGGGCTCGCCTCGGGGCCGGACGGCGGCCTCGACGTCGACGCGCTCATCGCCGACCTCGACACCGGGGTGACCGCCGCCGGGCCGGCGGGGGACGACGGGCGTGGCTGAGCCGTTCCGGCCCGGGGCAGCGTGCGGTCCCGGCGGGCCGCCCGGTCGGCGGGCCGTGCTGGCGGCGCTGCTCACCGCCGGCGCCGCCGCGCTCGCGGGCTGCGCCCGGATCCCCACGTCCGGCCCGGTGGCGACGCACACCGACAGCGTCTCCGGCAGCGACGACCTCGTCCGGCGCCTGCCGCCCCCACCCCGCCGCGGCGCGCTGCCCGAGGAGATCGTCGCCGGCTTCCTCGGTGCGGCCGCGGTCGGTGCGACGGACGGCGGCGACGCGCGCGCCTACCTCGCCGACGGGGACGTCGACTGGGACCCGGGTACCGGTGTCCTGCTCCACGACGGGGCGGCCAGGCCGCAGGTCGTCTCGGGCCCGGGAGCACCCGCGGACCGTCCCGCCACGCCCGCCTCGAGGCCGACCGCGACGCCGTCCGCGAGCGGGTCCCCGACGTCGTCGCCGCCCCGGGAGGGAGCCAAGGCCCGGGTGGTGGTCCAGGTCCAGGCGGTCGCCGTCCTCGACCGCAGCGGCCGGCTCAGCCAGCTCGGCGGCCCGCAGCGCCGGGTGCGGACCTTCGACCTCGTCGTCCGGCGCGGCGAGTGGCGGATCTCCGCCCTCGACAGCGGCGTGGCGATGAGCCTGACCCAGTTCGTCCTGTCGACCTACCGCGCGGTCCCGGTCTACTTCCCCGACCGGACCGGGCTGTGGCTCGTGCCGGACGTGCGCTACATCCGGCAGGGGACGGACGCGACGCAGACCGAGGTCGTCGGGGCGCTCCTCGACGGCCCGTCGGCGTGGCTGCGCACCGCGCTGTCGATCCCGCCCGTCCAGCCGCGGCTCGAGGTGTCGTCCGTGCCCGTCTCGGCGAACGTCGCGACGGTCGACCTCGACGAGCAGGCGCTGACCCTCGACGAGCGCTGGCAGGCCGTCCTCCAGGCGCAGCTCGAGCGCTCGCTGGCGACGGTCCGGGTCAGGGCACCGTTCATCGCGCGCGTCGACGTGACCGTCGGCGGTCGTCGGCTGCCGGGCACGATCGGCGGGGTCGGCGGGGTCGCGACGCCGACCGGGCGGGCACTGCCCGAGCCCGCCTCCGCCGCCCGGGCGGGGTCGACGTTCGTCGGCACCGACGGCCAGGCCCGCGTGGTCACGGTCGAGGGCGGGCAGGTCCGCGTCGTCGAGAACCTCGCCCTCGTCGGCGGCGCGCGGCCGGCGATGTCGTACGGCGACTCGCCGCGGACCTTCGCGCTCCTCGTGCAGGGAGCGTCGACGACCCGCGCGCTGAAGGTGGCGCCGGTCGGCGGCGCGGTCGCCGAGATCGTGGCCGGTGCGGACCTGACGGCGCCGTCGTTCGACAGCGCGGGCTGGGTGTGGACGAGCCTGCGGCAGCCTCGGGGGTCGGTCGTCGCCGGCACCGTCGTCGGCGGTCGGGTCCGCCGGCTGGACGTCGACGCGCCGTGGCTCAGGTCCGGTCAGGTCGTCTCGCTGCGGATCAGCCGCGAGGGGACCCGAGCGCTCGTGGTGGTCGACGCGGTCCGCGCCGACGGCCGGCGCACGAGCACGCTGCTGCTGTCCGGGGTCGAGCGGCGCGCGAACGGCGAGCCGGTGGCGCTCGGGCAGCCGGTCCGGCTGCTCACCGACCTCGTGCGGGCCACCGACGCCGTGTGGTTCGACGACATGCACGTCGCGGTCCTCGGGATGCGCCGCTCGGGCAAGGTCGTGCTGCCCGTGCAGCCGTGGGTCGTCGACGTCGGCGGCGACCCGTCGTCGCGCGGGGTGGACGCGACCGCGCCGCTGCTGTCGATCGTCAAGGACGCGGGCGGCGCACAGGTGCAGACCGCGGACCAGTGGCAGCGGATCCCGGCCGACGTCGCCCCGTCGCTCGCGGTGGGTGACGGCCGTGCGGCGATCTACGTCGGGACCCAGAAGGGGGACCTGTTCCACTTCCGGCAGGCCGGCTCGTGGGAGCGGGTCAAGGCGGTCGTCCTGCGGCCCACGTTCCCGGGCTGACCCGGACGCGCACGGCCGTCGGTGGCCGCGACGGGTGCCCCGCGGTGGACATCCGTCCGGACCTGACCCGTCCACAGCACGGCCGTTCGTCCCACCGTCCACAGGCCGATGTGACGGGCTCCCCGCCCGCCCGACCGGCGCGGCATCGTGGGCGCATGACCCCGCCGACCCTGCCGACCGTGCCGACCCTGCCGACCGTGCCGAGCCGGTCCGCCGCGGGCCGGCTGACGGGGCTCGCGTCGGCTCTGCTGGCGCTCGTCGCGGTCCCGGCGTGCGCCGGCTGCGGCCGCCCCGACGTCGTGCTGTGCGCGGACTGCCGCGCCGAGCTCGGCGGCCCCGCCCGGGTGGTCCCGGTCCCGGTCTGGCCGGACGCGCCGCCCACGGCCGCCGCCGCCCGCTACGACGGCGCGGTCGCCACCTGCGTCAACGCATGGAAGGAGCGCGGCCGGCACGACGTCGAGCCGGTCCTCGGCGCGGCGCTCGCGCAGGCCGTCGCCCTCGCCGCCGGCCCGCGGCCGCAGCTGGTGCTCGTCGGTGTGCCGTCGTCGTGCGCGGCGCGCCGGCGCCGCGGCGCCGACGGCGTCCGGCGGCTCGCCCTGCACGCGGCCGTCACGCTGCGGTCCGCGACGGCCGCGAGCACCGTCCGGGTGCTGCCGGCGCTGCGCCTCGCCCGCCGCGTCGCCGACCAGGCCGGGCTGTCGGCCGCGGCGCGCAGCGCCAACGTCGCGGGCGCCTTCGAGGTCCGGCCGCACGCGCCCCCGTTGCTCGCCGGCCGGCCCGTCGTCGTCGTCGACGACGTGCTCACGACGGGTGCGACGCTGCGGGAGGCAGCCCGGGCGGTGACGGTCGCCGGGGGTGTCGTCGTGGGTCTGGCCAGCGTGTCCGTCACACCACTCCGACGCGGGCTGTCGGCGTTGTCCGGCCTGGACTAGCGTGGGGCCGAGGGAGCGCCTGCGCGGGACGGACCCCGTCGGACGTCGCAGGCGAAGCTCGTGAGGTATCACCGATCGACAGGAGGCACGCGTCGTGGAGATCGTGATCACCGGCCGGCACACGGACGTCCCGGAGCGCTTCCGCAGGCTCGCGACGGACAAGCTCGAGAAGATCGGGCAGCTGGCTCCCCGGGCGCACCGGGTCGACGTCGAGCTCTCCCACGAGCGCAATCCGCGCCAGTCCCAGGTGAAGGACAAGGTCGAGATCACCGTCCGCGCCAAGGGTCCGGTCATCCGGGCCGAGGCGTGCGCCGAGGACCCGGCGGCCGCCCTGGACCTCGCGTTCGGCAAGCTGCTCGAGCGGCTGCGGCGCACGAAGGACAAGCGCAAGGTCCACTACGGCCGGCAGACGCCGGCGTCGCTGCGCAGCAACGGCGTCGCCGCCGACGCCGCAGCCACCGCCGCGCCGGAGCAGGAAGGCGCCGCGGCCGCCGACGAGGACGACGACCTCGACGCGCTCGGCGAGAGCCCGGTCGTCATCCGGACCAAGGACCACAGCGCGCCCCCGATGACGATCGACCAGGCGCTCTACGAGATGGAGCTCGTCGGCCACGACTTCTTCCTGTTCGTCGACGCCGAGACGACGTTGCCGAGCGTCGTGTACCGCCGCCGCGGCTGGAGCTACGGCCTGCTGCGGCTCACCGTCACCACGCCCGCCACCCAGGTCGTCCCGGCAGCGCCGGTCGGGACCTGACGAGGCACCGGCCGAGACTGTCCGGGGCGCCTGGCAGCATCGCGCCCGTGGCCGAACAACCGACGTCGTCGTCCGAACGCACCGTCGCGCGGCTGAGCCTCGCCCAGGCCCGGCGGGTCGCGCTGGCGGCCCAGGGGTTCGCGACAGCGCGACCGACGGGCACGACGACGATGCGGCACGTGCAACGTGTCCTCGACACGGTCGGCGTGCTCCAGATCGACTCGGTCAACGTCCTGGTCCGCAGCCACTACATGCCCGTCTTCAGCCGGCTCGGCGCGTACCCGCGCGAGCTGCTCGACCGGGCGTGCAGCACCTCGCCGCGCCGGCTCGTCGAGTACTGGGCGCACGAGGCGTCGTTCGTGCCGCCCTCGACGCACCGGCTGCTGCGCTTCCGGATGGCCCGGGCCCACGAGGACGCCTGGGGCGGCATGGTCCGGACGGCTCGCGACCGGGCTGCGCTCGTCGAGGCGGTGCTCGCCGAGGTCGCCGCGCGCGGCCCGCTCACCGCCCTGCAGGTCGAGCGAGCCCTCGGCGAGGAGCGTCCCCGGGACCGGTCGAGCTGGGGCTGGAACTGGTCGGAGACCAAGCGGGCCGTCGAGTTCCTGTTCTGGAGCGGCCAGATCTCCTCCGCCGGGCGCACGCCGCAGTTCGAGCGGCGCTACGACCTGCCCGAGCGCGTGCTGCCCGCCCACGTGGCGGCGGCCGCCGACCCGGACCCGGCGCAGGCCCACCGCGAGCTCGTCGAGACCGCGGCCCGCGCGCACGGCATCGGCACCGAGCTCTGCCTGCGCGACTACTTCCGGCTCAGGCCCGCACCGGCGCGGGCGGCCATCGACGAGCTCGTCGAGGACGGCGTCCTGCTGCCGGTCGAGGTCCGCGACTGGCCGCGGCGCGCGTACCTGCACCACGAGGCGCGGCTGCCGCGCCGGGTCGACGCCCGCGCCCTGCTCACGCCGTTCGACTCGCTCGTGTGGGAGCGCCGGCGGACCGAGGAGCTCTTCGGCTTCCGCTACCGGATCGAGATCTACACCCCGGCGGCCCAGCGCGTGCACGGCTACTACGTGCTGCCGTTCCTGCTCGGCGACCGCCTCGTCGGCCGGGTCGACCTCAAGGCCGACCGGCTCGCGCCGGGCGGTGGCGTCCTCGCGGTCCGGGCGGCGTGGTCCGAGGCGGCCGTCGCGGCCGGCTCGCCGGAGCACGGTGACGTCGCGGCCGAGCTCGCCGCCGAGCTCGAGCTCATGGCGCAGTGGCTCGGCCTGTCCGCCGTCGTCGTCGAGCCCCGCGGCGACCTCGCGGTCGCGCTCGAGGAGGCGGTGAAGGCGTCCCGCTGACGAGCGCCCGGTCAGCGCTCCGGGTCGGGGTCGGTCGCGAGCCGTGCGTGCAGGTGCTCGTCGGACCAGCGCTCGTCGACCGGGTAGCGCATGCCGTCACGGAGCACGCCCTCCGGCCGGTAGCCCGCCCGCCGGGCCACGGCGCAGGAGCGCTCGTTCTCGACGGCGTGGCTCAGCTCGATCCGGTGCCAGCCGAGCCGCTCGAGGACGAAGCGACTGCCGGCGCGAAGCGCCGCCGTCGCCGTCCCGCGGCCCCGGGCCTGCGGGGACAGCCAGTAGCCGACGCTGCCGAAGCCCAGTCCGCTGTCGTGCAGAGCGAAGCGCAGCGAGCCGAGGAGCTCGCCGCTGCGGGTGCTGACCGCCCACGCGACGCCGTCACCGTCCGTCCACGACGCGGCATACCGCTGGACCGTCTGCAGGGCGTCCGCCCGGTCGGCGAGCAGGAACCCCGCGTAGCGCGCGACGAGCGGGTCGCGCTGGGCGAGCAGGAACGCGGCCGCGTCGTCCTGTCGCCAGGCACGCAGCTCGAGCCCCGCGCCCAGGTCGATGCGCGGATGCTTGCGCGCGACAGCAGATCTCACGCCCGGTGCCTGCTCCGCTCGTGGGCCGTGACCGAGTGCCCGATCAGGTCGGCAGTGGCCGAGCCGCCCGGGCCCGAGCCGGCGGCGCCCGAGCCGGCGGCGCCCGCCTGCTGCAGGCCGACGTCCGCGCTCAGGTCGGTCGCGACCGCGTCGTAGCGCAGCAGGTCGCAGACCGTGCCGTCCCGGAGCACCTCGACGTCCCGGTCGCGGCCGCACGGGCGCAGACCGACGCTGGTGGCGACGCGCCGCGAGGCGACGTTGCCCTCCGCGGCCCGGACGAGGACCCGCTGGACGCCGAGCCCGCCGACGTCGAGAGGAAGCAGCGCGTGCCGGACGACGAGCCGGACGGCCGACGTCGTCAGGCGCTGCCCGCGTGCGTCGGGATGCGCCCAGTAGCCGATCTCCGCGGTCCGGGTGACCCCGTCGGGGGAGAGGCCGAAGAGCCCGACCTCCCCGGCGAGCGTGTCGTCGTCCGGGCGTCCGACCGCCCAGTAGATCGCCACGCCGTCGGCCTGGTGCGCCGCGATCTCCTCGAGGTGCGCCAGGGCGTTGACCGGGACGTACGGCGAGGGCAGCGCGGGCAGCCACCGCAGCGACAGCGGGTCCGAGCACGCCTCGACCATCCGCGGGACGTCCTCCGGGCGGTGCGCCCGCAGCACGGCATGGCCGTCCGTGAGCCTGGGTGGGTGGTGCCAGGCGTGCGCGGGGGTCATCGGCTCGCCCCTGCGCAACGACCCCACCCAGCCGTCGAGCCGCCGGGGCGGTGCACCGTCGAGGCCGGGCCGTTCCGCGAGCAGACCGCGCACGACGCCGTCCACCCGGAAGCCCGTAGCCCACGCCGCGCGCCGGCTCGCCCAGTTCCTGACGAGGGCCCGCCAGTGCACGACGTCGAGTTCGAGGGTGGCGAAGCCCCACTCGAGGAGCAGCCGCAGCGCCCGGCTCGACAGGCCCCGGCCGCGGGCCCACGGCCCCAGCCCGTACCCGACGGACGCCGCGGCGCCGTCGGGACGCAGGTCGACCGTGCCCGCGTAGCGCCCGTCGGCGTCCTCCACGGCGAAGGTGAGCATCCGGCGCGCAGCCCATTCGGTGGGCCGCGACGCGACGAACTCCTCGGCGTGCCGGCGCTGGTAGGGGGCCGGGACCGTCGTCCAGCGCTGCATCTGCGGGTCCCGGCACGTCGCGAGGATGCCCTCGACGTCGTCCGGGCGGTGCGCCCGCAGCGTCACGACCCCGTCGGAGAGGGTCGGCGCCCAGGGCGGGAGGTCCATGCCGAGAGCCTTGCGGGTGGCACGTCCCCCGGCAACGGCTTTCGGGCAGCTCGTCCGGCGTGTCGCACCCGGACACGAGACGCGCGACTGCGCGCGAGACACCGCACGTGCCGCGGTGGGCGGAGCATCGCCTCCGGCTGACTACCATGGCCAGGGGCACCTTCGGGTGCCGTCGTTCGTCGTGCCCGACGGACGGTGCACAGCGCCGTCCGGCAGACCGGCGCCGCTGCGGCGCCGGGCGAGGACTTGGAGAGTCGCGTGGTCAAGATCGTCGAGAAGCTCTTGCGTGCCGGCGAGGGGCGGATCGTCAAGAAGCTCCACGGCCTCGCGATGCAGGTGAACGCGCTCGAGGACGACTTCACCTCCTTGACCGACGCCGAGCTCCGCGAGGAGACCGACCGCTTCAAGGAGCGGCTCACGAAGGGGGAGACCCTCGACGACCTGCTGCCGGAGGCGTTCTCCGTGGTCCGCGAGGCGGCCAAGCGCACCCTCGGGCAGCGGCACTTCGACGTCCAGCTCATGGGTGGGGCCGCGCTGCACCTGGGCAACATCGC
>DAIOGQ010000146.1:0-9624 GCA_036745175.1 Kineosporiaceae bacterium | reverse complement strand
GCGTACTTCGAGTCGGCGGCCTTGAGCAGGTCGTCGATCGGGGGGTTGGTGATGCCTTCGGGCGTCGCGGTGGTCCCGGACACGCGTCTCCTCAGAACTGGGTCGTCGTCAGGCCGGTCGGCCCTGGGCGGGACCCGCTCACCGCGACCGGTCGGCCAGCGGGTGCGGGGTCAGCCCCATGCATTGTACGAGTTCGTCCGTGGCCCGGTGGACGTCGTCGTTGACGATCGTCTTGTCGAACTCCCGTTCGGCCGCCAGCTCGACCCGCGCGGTGACCAGCCGGCGCTCCCGTTCCTGCGTCCCCTCGGTCCCCCGGCCGACGAGCCGGCGGACGAGCTCGTCCCACGACGGCGGGGCGAGGAAGACGAAGAACGCGTCCGGCATGGTCTCCCGGACCTGACGGGCGCCCTGCAGGTCGATCTCGAGCAGGGCCGGCCGCCCCTCCCGCAGCGCCTGGTCGACGGCCTTGCGCGGCGTCCCGTAGCGGTTGACGCCGTGCACGACGGCCCACTCGAGCATCTCGCCGGCAGCGACCATCTCGTCGAACCGGTCGTGGCTGACGAAGTGGTAGTGCACCCCGTCGACCTCGCCCGGGCGGCGGTCCCGGGTCGTCGCCGACACGGACAGCCAGACCTCCGGGTACCGGCTGCGGATGTCCGCGGACACGGTGCCCTTGCCCACCGCCGTCGGACCTGCCAGGACGGTGAGCCGGTGCGCCGTGGAGCCCCCCTCGGTCACCGTGCCGTCGTCAGCGGCTGAAGCGCTCGATGAGCGCCGCGCTCTGGTTCGACCCCAGGCCCCGGACACGCCGCGACTCGGAGATCCCGATCTCCTCCATGATCTGCCGGGCGCGGACCTTGCCGACGCCGGGCAGTGCCTCGAGCAGCGCCGAGACCTTCATCTTGCCCACGATCTCGTCCTGCTGCCCCTCGCGGATCACGTCCCCGAGCGAGCCCTGGGAGTACTTGAGGCGGTTCTTCACCTCGGCGCGCGCGCGTCGGGCCTCTGCTGCCTTCTGCAGTGCGGCCGCACGCTGCTCGTCGGACAGGGGGGGTAGCGCCACGTAGGTCACCTCGGTCGATCGTCAGGCAGTTGTCGCGTCCGTCGCCGCCGGTCGGCAGGGGGCACGACCGCGCTGCGAACCTACCGACTCGGCCGCGTCATGAGCAACGCGGCCCGCCCCGAGTCCGGCTGCCGGACAGCGGGTCGTGGCCGGTCAGCCGCTGCGGGCGACGCCGAGGGCCGCTTCGACGGCGTCCAGGGCGCGCCCGGCAGCCGCCCGCAGTCCGGCCGCGGACGGCCCGCCGCGGAGCACCTCACGGCTCGAGCTCGGCAGCACGGCGCCGAGGGCGGACCCGAAGACGGTGCGCAGGTCGTCTGCGGTCGCGCCCTGGGCGCCGATCCCCGGGGCCAGCAGCGGGCCCCCGACAGCGAGATCGTGGGCCCGGCCGGAGCCGCCGATCGTGGCGCCGACGACTGCGCCGACACTGCCCAGGGCGCGCCCGGCGGCGACGTCGGCGGCGTTGAGCGCCCGGACGTCGTCGAGGACGGCCTGGGCGACCGTGCGGCCGTCGGGGGTCCGGGCGTGCTGCACCTGCGCGCCCTCGGGGTTCGAGGTGAGAGCGAGCACGAAGACGCCGCGTCCGGTGGCGGCGGCGAGGTCGAGCAACGGGGCGAGCGAGCCGACCCCGAGGTACGGCGAGGCGGTCACGGCGTCGGCCGCGAGGGCCGAGCCCTCGCCGACGAAGGCGTCGGCGTACGCGGCCATCGTCGAGCCGATGTCGCCGCGCTTGGCGTCGGCGATCGTCAGCGCGCCGGCGTCGGCCGCCGCCGCCAGGACCCGTTCGAGGACGGCGACCCCGCGCGAGCCGTGCCGTTCGAAGAACGCGGCCTGCGGCTTGAGGACCGCGACCGTTCCCGCCAGGGCCTCCACGACGCGCAGCGAGAACGTCTCCAGGCCCGCCACGTCGTCCGGCAGGCCCCATTCGGCGAGCAGCCGCGGGTGCGGGTCGATCCCGACGCACAGCGGCCCGCGCAAGCTCGTCGCGGTGCGCAGCCGGACCCCGAACGGCGCACGCCGCGGGGCAGCGGTCTGCTCGGTCATCGGCTCGGTCATCGGCTCGGTCATCGGCTCGGTCATCGGCTCGCCTGGGCGGCCAGCACCGCGTGGGCGTGCCCCACCGCGTCGGCGACGGAGGCGAACCCGCGTTCGGCGAGCGCCACCGCCAGCTCGGTGCCGACCCGCAGCGGTGCCGCGGGGTCGTGGAACGTCGAGGTGCCCACCTGGACGGCGCAGGCGCCCGCGAGGACGAACTGGAGCGCGTCGAGACCGGTGAGGATGCCGCCGATGCCGACGACCGGCGCGGGCGGCAGCAGACCGGCCCGCATCGCAGCGTGGACCTGCCAGACGCACCGGACGGCGATCGGCCGGATCGCCGGCCCGGACAGGCCTCCGGTGACCCCGGCGAGGAGCGGCCGCATCGTGTCCGGGTCGATGACCATCCCGAGGGTCGTGTTGACCATCGCCAGGCCGTCGGCGCCTGCGGACAGGCAGGCGCGGGCGATCGCGACGATGTCCGTGACGTCCGGCGAGAGCTTGGCCAGGACGGGCAGCCGGCCGGCGACGACCTCGACGACCCCGCGGACGACGTCCGCGGAGGACTGCGGGTCGCACGCGAAGACGAGGCCGCGGTCGGCGACGTTCGGGCAGGAGATGTTCACCTCGAGGGCGCCTACGCCCGGCTCGGCCGCGAGGCGTCCGGCGAGCTCGGCGAACTCGGCGGCGTCGTTGCCGGCGATCGAGACCACGGCGGTCGCACCGGCCGCCCGCAGCCACGGCAGGTCGTGCGCGAGGAACGCCTCGATGCCGGGCCCCTGGAGGCCGATCGAGTTGAGCATGCCGGACGGCGTCTCGGCCATCCGCGGCGTCCCACGGCCCGAGCGCGGGTCGCGCAGGATCGACTTCGTGACGACGGCGCCGAGCGCCGCGACGTCGTAGAGCCGGCCGAGCTCGCGGCCCGCGGCGGCGCAGCCGCTCGCGGTGAGGACGGGGTTCCTCAGCCTCAGGGCGCCGACCCGGGTGCTCAGGTCGACGCCGCTCGCCGGGACCGACCGGGTCGGGGACGTCGACGGCGAGGTCGACGCCGAGGTCGTTGTCATCGGTGCCCCTTCCCGGACGCCGCCGGGGCGCCGAGACAGTCGGCCGGGACGGCGCTCGTCGCCCCGCCGGGTCCGGTCGAGATCGCGTCCCAGCGGACGGTCGCGCCGTCGAACGTCGGGCCTTCGACGCACGAGCGCGTCATCCTGGTCACGCCGTCGCCGCCGCGGACCGGCAGGACGCACGTCATGCAGACCCCGATGCCGCAGGCCATCGACTCCTCGACGGCGAGCCAGGACTGCCCGCCCGCGGCCTCTGCGACCGCGTGGACGGCCCGGAGCATCGCCATCGGCCCGCAGGCGTACACGGTCCCCTGCGGGGCCAGGACACGCGGCAGGACGTCCGTGACGCGGCCCCTCGTGCCCGCCGAGCCGTCGTCGGTCGTCACGTGGACGCGGTCCGCGCCGACGAGCGCAGCAGCCTCGTCACGCCCGAAGAGCCGTTCCGCGGACGCCGCTCCGAGGACGACGTCGACCCGGTGACCGGCCCGGCGCAGGTCGCCGGCGAGCCACAGGAGCGGGGCCGACCCGTACCCGCCGCCGACGAGGACCGTCGGCAGCCCCACCTCCGGGCTCGGGAACGCCCCGCCGAGCGGGGCGACGACGTCGAGGACGTCCCCCGGCCGGCGCCGGGTCAGCCAGCCGGTGCCGGGCCCGTGCGCGGCGACGACGATCTCGACCGTCGCCACCTCGTCGAACCGGGGGTCCGCCGTCCGTGCGCGGTGGATCGAGACGGCGCGCCGCAGCAGCATCGCCGTCGGCGGCTCTCCCACCGCGAGGGCGACGAACTGGCCGGGCGAGGCACGCTCGGCGATCCCGGGCGCGGCCAGGACGATCCGCCGGTAGGCGCCCGCCGGCTCGTTCGCGAGCACGGCGCAGCGCTGCTGGAGCGGGTCGGGCCGGCGATCCGCCGCGCCGAGCGTCTCCGGGGCCGCGGTGGCGCTCACGGCTGCACCGCCCGGGCGGCGGCCAGGAGCGCCGCGTGCTCCTGGAGCGAGGCGATGTGCACCGGCTCGTCACGGGCCGCCTCGATCGCCTGGACGGCGGCCGCCAGCTGCTGGACGGTGGTGATGATCGGCGCGTCGACCGCGGTCGTCGCGGCCCGGATCTCGTAGCCGTCGAGCCGGGCCGCCGGGCCGGACGGGGTGTTGACGACCATCGCGACCTCGCCGTCCTTGATCAGGTCGACGATCGTCGGCTCGCCGTCGGGGCCGCGCCCGCTCGAGTGCTTGCGGACCACGGTGCTCGCGATCCCGTTGCGGCGCAGCACCTGTGCGGTGCCGGCGGTCGCGAGCACCTCGAACCCGAGGTCGACGAGGCGCTTGACCGGGAAGACCATCGCGCGCTTGTCGCCGTCCGCCACCGAGACGAACACCCGCCCGCCGTCGGGCAACCCGCCGTACGCGGCCGTCTGCGACTTGGCGAACGCCCGCGGGAAGTCGCGGGCGATCCCCATCACCTCGCCGGTCGAGCGCATCTCCGGCCCGAGCAGGCTGTCCACGACCTTGCCCTCGGGGGTGCGGAACCGCTTGAACGGCAGCACCGCCTCCTTGACCGAGACCGGCGCGTCGTCCGGCAGCGTCGAGCCGTCGCCCCTGCGCGGCAGCATCCCCTCGGTCCGCAGGTCGGCGATCGTCGCGCCGAGCATGATCCGGGCGGCGGCCTTCGCGAGCGGCACCGCGGTCGCCTTGGAGACGAACGGCGCCGTCCGGCTGGCCCGCGGGTTGGCCTCGAGGACGTAGAGGACACCCGCGGCGAGCGCGAACTGGACGTTGAGCAGGCCACGGACGCCGACCCCCCGCGCGATCGCCTCGGTGCTCGTCCGGACGCGCTCGATCTCCGCGACGCCGAGGGTCACCGGGGGCAGGACGCAGGCCGAGTCGCCGGAGTGGATCCCGGCCTCCTCGATGTGCTCCATGATCCCGCCGAGGTACATCTGCTCACCGTCGAAGAGCGCGTCGACGTCGATCTCGATCGCGTCGTCGAGGAACCGGTCGACGAGCACAGGGTGCTCGGGGCTCACCTGGGTGGCGCGGCCGATGTAGTCGGCGAGGTTGTCCTCGTCGAAGACGATCTCCATGCCCCGGCCGCCGAGCACGTACGAGGGTCGCACGAGGACCGGGTAGCCGATCTCGTCGGCAATCTCCTTGGCCTCGACGAAGCTGCTCGCGGTGCCGTGCTTGGGCGCCGGCAGCCCGGCGCGGGCGAGCACCCGGCCGAACGCGCCACGCTCCTCGGCGAGGTGGATCGCCTCGGGGCTCGTCCCGACGATCGGCACGCCCGCCGCCTTGAGCCCGGCCGCCAGCGCGAGCGGGGTCTGCCCGCCGAGCTGGACGACGACGCCGACGACCTCGCCCGAGCGCTGCTCGGCGTGGACGACCTCGAGGACGTCCTCGAGCGTGAGCGGCTCGAAGTAGAGCCGGTCGCTCGTGTCGTAGTCGGTCGAGACCGTCTCGGGGTTGCAGTTGACCATCACGGTCTCGAAGCCGGCCTCCCGCAGTGCGAAGCTCGCGTGGACGCACGAGTAGTCGAACTCGACGCCCTGCCCGATCCGGTTCGGCCCCGAGCCGAGGATGACGACCTTGCGGCGCTCGGAGGCGGTGACCTCGTCCTCCTCGTCGTACGACGAGTAGTGGTACGGCGTCGTCGCGGCGAACTCGGCCGCGCACGTGTCCACGGTCTTGAAGACCGGCCGGACGCCGAGCGCATGCCGCACGCCCCGCACGACGTCCTCGGGCATCCGGCGCAGCGCCCCCAGCTGCGCGTCGGAGAACCCGTGCCGCTTCGCCTCGCGGAGCAGGTCGGGGGTCAGCGCGTCGGCGCCGGCGACCTTCGTCGCGACCTCGTCGAGCAGCAGGACCTGGTCGAGGAACCACGGGTCGATCCCGGTCGCCTCGGCCAGGCGCTCGACGCCCGCGCCGCCGCGGATCGCCTGCTGCACCTGGAGCAGCCGCTCGTCGGTCGGCCGGCGGGCGGCCTCGACCAGCGCGTCGACCTGCTGCGGCGTCGGGACCGGACCGTCCCAGGAGAACGACGCGCCACGCTTCTCGAGCGACCGCAGGGCCTTCTGGAGCGCCTCGGTGAAGCACCGGCCGATCGCCATCGCCTCGCCGACGCTCTTCATCGTCGTCGTCAGGGTCGGGTCGGCCGCGGGGAACTTCTCGAACGCGAACCGCGGCACCTTGACGACGACGTAGTCGAGCGTCGGCTCGAAGGACGCCGGCGTCCTGCGGGTGATGTCGTTCGGGATCTCGTCGAGGGTGTACCCGACGGCGAGCCGGGCGGCGATCTTCGCGATCGGGAAGCCGGTGGCCTTGCTCGCGAGGGCGGACGAGCGGGACACCCGGGGGTTCATCTCGATGACGACGACGCGGCCGTCGAGGGGGTTCACGGCGAACTGGATGTTGCAGCCGCCGGTGTCCACGCCGACCTCGCGGATGACGGCGATGCCGATGTCGCGCAGCCGCTGGTACTCGCGGTCGGTGAGGGTCAGCGCGGGCGCGACGGTGATCGAGTCGCCGGTGTGCACGCCCATCGGGTCGAGGTTCTCGATCGAGCACACGACGACGACGTTGTCGTTGCGGTCGCGCATGAGCTCGAGCTCGTACTCCTTCCAGCCGATGATCGACTCCTCGAGGAGGACCTCGGTCGTCGGCGAGTACTGCAGCCCGGCGCCGGCGATCCGGCGCAGGTCGGCCTCGTCGTAGGCGATCCCGGAGCCGAGGCCGCCCATGGTGAACGACGGCCGGACGACGACCGGGTAGCCGAGCCCGGCGGCCCCGGCGAGGCACTCGTCCATCGTGCGGCAGATCGACGACCGGGCCGTCGAGGCCTCCAGGCCGTACGTCGCGGCGACCCGGTCGACGACGCCCTTGAACTGCTGGCGGTCCTCGCCGGCCTCGATGGCCGCGACGTTCGCGCCGATGAGCTCGACGCCGTACTTGTCGAGGACGCCGGCCGCGTGCAGCGCCATCGCGGTGTTGAGCGCCGTCTGCCCGCCGAGGGTCGCCAGGAGGGCGTCGGGCCGCTCCTTGGCGATGATCGCCTCGACCACCTCGGGTGTGATGGGCTCGACGTACGTCGCGTCGGCGAACTCCGGGTCGGTCATGATCGTCGCCGGGTTGGAGTTCACGAGGACGACGCGCAGCCCCTCCTCGCGCAGGACGCGACAGGCCTGGGTCCCGGAGTAGTCGAACTCACAGGCCTGGCCGATGACGATCGGCCCGGACCCGATGACGAGCACGCTGGACAGGTCGGTGCGGCGGGGCATCAGGCGTGGTCTCCGCTCCGGGTGGTGCCCATGAGGTCGACGAACCGGTCGAACAGGTACGCGGCGTCGTGCGGGCCGGCGGCCGCCTCCGGGTGGTACTGCACCGAGAAGGCCGGCGCGTCGAGGCAGCGCAGCCCCTCGACCACCCCGTCGTTGAGGCACAGGTGGCTCACCTCGGCGCGACCGAAGGGGGTGTCCGCCGGGCCGTCGAGCGGGGCGTCGACCGCGAACCCGTGGTTGTGCGCGGTGACCTCGACCTTGCCCGTGAGCCGGTCGAGGACCGGCTGGTTGATCCCGCGGTGCCCGTAGCCGAGCTTGTACGTGCCGAACCCGAGGGCGCGGCCGAGGAGCTGGTTGCCGAAGCAGATCCCGAAAAACGGGAGCCGGCGGTCGAGCACCTCGCGCAGCAGCTCGACCGGGTGCCCCGCCGCCCCGGGGTCCCCCGGGCCGTTGGAGAAGAACACCCCGTCGGCACCGGTCGCGAGCAGGTCCTCGATGGTCGCCGTCGCCGGGACGACATGGACCTCGACGCCGCGCTGGGCCAGCCGGTGCGGCGTCATCGCCTTGATCCCGAGGTCGACCGCCGCGACGGTGAACCGCCTGTCGCCGATCGCCGGGACGACGTACGCGGCGTCGGTCGACACCTCGCCGCACAGGTCCGCCCCGGTCATCGGCGGAGCGCCGCGGACGACGGCCAGCAGCTCCTCGTCGCTGCGCAGCGCGTCGTCCCCGGAGAAGACCCCGACCCGCATGGCGCCGCGCTCGCGCAGGTGCCGGGTGAGCGCACGGGTGTCGACCCCGCTGATCCCCACGACACCCTGCGCCGCGAGCTCGTCGACGAGCTCGCGCCGGGACCGCCAGCTCGACGCGCGCCGCGCCGGGTCCCGGACGACGAAGCCCGCGACCCACATCCGCCGGCTCTCGCCGTCCTCGTCGTTGACGCCCGTGTTGCCGATGTGCGGCGCCGTCATGACGACGACCTGACGGTGGTACGAGGGGTCGGTCAGCGTCTCCTGGTAGCCGGTCATGCCGGTCGAGAAGACGGCCTCGCCGACTGTCGCCCCGACCGCGCCGTACGGGCGGCCGCGCCACGTCCGGGCGTCCTCGAGGACGAGCACGGCGTCGGTCATGAGCGTCCTCCCCGCAGGTCCGGGCCGGGCTCACCGGACGCGAGCGCGCACACCGCGGCGACGAGGTCGGCGGTGTCGGTGGCGCGGCGCAGCCGGATGCCGGTGTCGACGGTCGTGCGGCCGAGCACCCACGTGATGACGGCGAGGCCGTCGGCCTCGACGAACTTGCCGGCCATCCCCGAGGCGCGGCCGGCACCGACGAGGTCGCCGCGCGGGACGAAGACGGACGGCGCGCCGCGCCGTACGAGCGCGACGCCGTCCGCCCCGACGTACGCCGCGACGTGGCTACGGACGCCGAGGCCGTGGACGACGACCCGGTCGAGCCAGTCGCCGTGGGTGGTCGTCGAGACGTAGACGCCCTCGTAGGCCCGGCCGCCGGGCTGGGTCTGCACCGTGTGCGGCCGGGGCAGACCGGCCTGCGAACGGCCTCGTGCCCGCCAGCCCAGCCACATCAGGGCCCACGCGACGGGGACGAGCGCGAGCAGCAGGGCGAACGCCTGCAGCCGGCTCACCGGGCCGCCCCGGCGGGTTCTCGGTGCACGCCGGCGCGGGCAGGCTCGGCGAGCTCGCCGTCCAGCACGGTCGGGGACCCGCCGAAGAACGTCGCGACGACGCGGCCGGGCAGCTCGCGCCCGCGGTAGGGCGAGTTCAGGCCCATCGTCGCCATCGCGGCCGGCTCGACCGTCCAGCGGGCCGCCGGGTCGACGAGCACGAGGTGCGCGGGCTCACCCGCCGCGACCGGGCGGCCCTGGCCCGCGACCCGGCCGATCCGGGCCGGCGTCGCGGACAGCCGCTGCGCCACCCCGGCCCAGTCGAGCAGCCCGGTGTCGACCATCGCGTGCTGGACGACCGACAGTGCCGTCTCCAGCCCGGTCATCCCCATCGCGGCGGCCGCCCACTCGCAGTCCTTGTCCTCGACCGGGTGCGGCGCGTGGTCGGTCGCGACGACGTCGATCGTGCCGTCGGCGAGTGCCTCGCGCAGCGCCGTGACGTCCTCGGCGGTGCGCAGCGGTGGGTTGACCTTGAAGACCGGGTCGTAGCTGCGCACCTCCTCGTCGGTGAGGAGCA